>NZ_UGOD01000001.1:1102500-1421250 GCF_900461525.1 Legionella busanensis
ATTTTCTTTTATTCCTTTTGTAGGGTACCACATTTGCAAGTTACAATGTTGAAGAGCATTTTGTATTAAATCAAGCAACATATTATATATATCAGTGAAATTAAGAATTGCACACCAATATGCAATTGTAGGTAGCAGAGAAGACATTGACGTCATGTCTTCTTTAGAATGTTCTTCGTTATATTCAAATTCAATTAATTTATCAATGGAGTCATGAGAAACCGGGAACCCTCTGCCTAAAACGTATGAAAATGAAAACCTATCTATTATTCTTTTAAACCATCCTCTGAGAAAGTCATGTTCCCCTTGAAGTGCCAAAAGAAATACAGCTAGACAAATCTCTATAGTAAAACCATCAAAGGCAGGTGAATTAGAAATGCTGTTATTTTGAATTAACGACATTAATGCTTTAGTGATAACTTGATTATTCTTTGCTGATGGGGCACAAAATATTAAAATTAATCCATAGGTACTTAGTAATCCAATTTGCTTAAAAACAACTTCTGAAGCTCCAATTCGTTCATAGCAATTTTTACATATGCCATTTTTTACAAAACATGAAGCATATATTTTATTAAAATATACTTCACTAAAATGAGCATACATTTGGAGGACTTTATTATATTGTTTAACTATTTTACCTTTTGGTTTATCAAGGTTATTCTGTTGAATAAACCCCCAAAATTTTAAGATACAGTATTCTGTTGCAACAATAGAATGTATTAAATTTTTATTTTCATTCGAATACTCATTAATCATTCCTAAACAAACAGAGATCATGCTTAGAGTTTTTTCTACGAAATTATGCAATTTTCTAGGTTTAATTGATTTCCAGTCCTTTTTAAAAAGAAGTTCATCGATCATTACCTTAAAATGAACTAAGTCGTAGTTTACATCAGAAAGAAGAACTAACGTTCTTCTCATTTTCTTTTGTTCTTCTTCAAATATGATTAATTCATTTAAAAGATTATCTTGAATGTCTCTTGATAAACTACTTCCATTCCATAAGTCGAATTCATAATCATATTTTTTTTGGTATGCGTCCCAATTTTCTTTAACTTCTTGATTTAACATACCACCACAACAAACTATAATTTTGATTGGCAGATTTTTTTCATGTTTACCCATTCTATTCTGAATATAAACATCAATAATTTCATCTAAACTATCGCGTATACCGGTATTTCGTTCATTCCATATAGTTCGATTAATATCCCCTCTCTTAATAGTAATTAAAAAATTTTTTCTAATGCCGTCTTCATCTTTACCAATAGCATGTATATCCACACCACTTTGTCTTACCCCTTTCTGAGGCTTTGCTCTAACTTTCATCCCCATTGATGTTACAAGTGAATTTAGCAGTGATTCTAATTCGCCATCCTCTCTTAACATACTTAAATATTCTTCAATAAAGCGTCTCAAGATTCATTCCTTTTTGCACGTTGACATGCATACTTTTCCAGATAATAACCAATTTCATCGAGCATCATTTCTTGAGGAAATTCTAAGGTATGTGAATGTTGATACATTGGTATAATTTGGGAATACTCTCCATTATTATAAAAGAAGCACCCATTTCCAGCCTTTATTGATCTTCTTTCCATAATACTCATTAATGGAGAGCTCCTTAATGCATCATCTGAAGCTTTATGAATTAATTTTTGAAAGGCCTGTGATAATTTAATTTGCTGATCGATGTTTGGTTGCAATTCATTTAATTTCCCTAAAGATTCCAGTGTTTCAATTTTATCGGTAATTTGCTTAAAACATGTATTAATTATAGATCTTGCTTTTCTAGAATAGGCGCATTTACTTTTTAATAAGTTTTCTAAAATTATTTTTGTTTTTAGCGGCGCTCTATCGCCATATACTTCAACTAATACCTCAGAAGTTATTTTTTCTATATCAGGAGTTATTTTCTTTACTTTCAATATAGATGTAATCAATTTAATGGCTATATAATAATCGTCGATATATCCCAGAATCTTTTTTACTATGTATAATATGTCATTAAATTGGAGTGTGTTTAATATATTAGAGTCTAGCTCTATTGATTTATGAGTATATGTAGATAAAGATTCAAATATACTCGTCAAGGCATAATGATAACGTGAGTCATCAGAGTTGAGCCAATTAGTGGTTAGTTTTTTCATAAGCTCATTATTCTGAAACATTTCATGAATAGATAGATTGAATATTGTTGTAATATTTGCTTTTTTTATTACTTCGATTGAGTGAAAATATATCCAATTATTTAATATTTTAAGTAAGTTTGGTATATCTTCCTTTTTCACTAATTTATAGCAGATTGAATCAATATAATTAGAGATTTCTCCTAACTTAAGATCATATTGGCAGATATTAAAAATTATTTCCAAATCCGTTTGATCTATATCTTCTTTAGTACTTAATAATCTTATTATTTCAAGTTGGATCTCTGGTACCTTTTTCTCGGATAAGAATAGAATTTTTTCTTTAATATCCTGCTCGTATTCAATAAGTTTATAGAGTGTAAAAACTGCACTAGAAGCTATATTTGTATCTTCAGAATCACAGAATTTTAGACAGATTTTTTTTATTTCTAGGAACAGTTCTTCTGGAATATTAGGGAGAGAACCTAGCCCTCGTAACCCATAAGAAATAAGATACTGGTCACCTGACTGAACCATACTCATTAATCTTTTATATCCAATTGTGAGATCCCTAGTTGCAAACCCAATATAAATAATATTTAGATATCCATATAATCTTTGCTCTCTTTGTTCAATAATTTCTATTTCTACGTTTTCTAAGCCATTATTTATATTTTCTGCCAGTTTTTTTATCGGCTCATAAAACATGTTTGAAGCATAATCATTTATTGATTTTTCATAAAATAATATTAAAAAATTAACAAAAATTTTAGGATTTATTATTTTGATATTATTTGCCATTCTTGAAAGAAGATTCGCGACGATAAAAACGTTTTTTCCTTTTGAGATTACAATAATAGCCGCATCATAAATATCTATTTGTTCATTATTAATAAAATTTGATATCTCATTATAAAACTCTATATTTTTATAAGATATTTCTTTTTCTAATGATAAAAGTTCTTCTATTAACTTACAGGGATCATTTTTTGCTTTTTGTAGTCTATTTCTAATTTTTGTATATTCCATTATAATCTAATGTTTTATTATTACTGCTGTGGTTTTTTTTATTTTAATGTACTACATTTTCGATGTTTATAAAACAAAGAAATAGAGAGCATGGTATAATTAGCATTTGCTAATACTTATAGATATGTTTAGATTTTTATGAGTCACCATTTATACCTCGACTACTTTAATCATTTTTCTTAGTTGGTTCTGGATTATTATATTACCTGATTCTAATAATCCTGTAATAGAAACCTCAAAAAATTGTATTAACTTCGGGAGAAGCAAGGTTCTAAGTTTTTTAGTTTTGTCTGATAAAAGATGATGTATCGTAGGTTGAGGAAAATCAATTTACCTAGATAAATTACAGGCGCAACCCGGGTTTATTTAATGGATTTAACACAATATTTTTTTAAAGGCATAAATTAACTCAATTATCTACGAATCTGATAGAATTTTACTGCCGCAGCCTTTCCGTGTCATTAAGTAAGCATGTATTTAAGAACGGAGAATAGTTTTACCTTATAAGCTTATTAACTTGATTGATAACACTCTCATTATCTTCACAATACTTTGAAGTTAAAGGAAGCGGTATCCTAACTTTATAAAGCTCTCCACCATTCACCAAAACAAATGCCTGCCCCTTGGGCAAAGAAATAATATCATTCACCTCAATCATAGGTACGGAATTAGTTTGAACTCGATCTTCATTTGTCGTATTAAAATAAACGCCATCTTCACCATGTGGCGTATCATTAACCATAGATACTTGTGTATGTCCGACTACACCAACTTGGGGTAATACTTTTACTAAAAGATTAGCCGTTTCTTCATTCTTAACTCTTAGCATAATCAAAGTATTGAAGTTACCTTCGGAAACATCAGCTTTTGCTTTTGAGCCAAGTGCTACTTCCATATCTTGAATTGTTTGCGCATAGGCTGTGACTTGGAAACCTGCGCCACCGGCTTTATTTAAGATTTTCACAAATGAATCTTGGATAATTTCTGAGAGTTCATCGCAGTGGAGATTTAAACGGTAATGAGCGTTACTTTCTTTATATATTTTTCCAGCAGTTGATACTAAGTCAGATAGAAAGGCTTTACCCACAGCTTGAGCGATATTGGGATTGGTTAAGCTATCAAGGCCTATATAAATTACTTCCTTTTCTTTAATTGCTCTCATTAGCTCAATTTCATTGTTACTTTGATTAAATGAAAATACCTTTGAGGCATTACTTTTATTAATTTCAGACAGAACGGGGCCAACGCTTGCGGTAATTTTATCGTAGTAATGTTTATCCATAATAGCGGCATCATAGAGATCAATGAGTATTTGATCGTGTAGGCTTTCTACGTTTCCAGAGCTGATAGTTCTAGAAATATAGTTTTTCAGGTATTCAATGACCGCTTTTGTTCTATCCATAGGCGCTATATGTTTCTTCTTGCGGTTTGATTTCTCTTCATAAGTAGTAAGAATTTCTTCAATTTGGGAATGGTAGTCGGAATAATGTTGTGGCATGATCGTGTCAGCATAGGCCATAAGTAATTGATTTAAGCGGCTAATGTAAAAAGCAATGGATTTATAAGTGATTGGCTGCTGCATTTCCTCGAGGCAGATGGCTACAATATTGACGTACTTCCAAGCAAATGCAGCAAACTGCTTGCCTTCTCCTTCGGCAGCGATTGCATCTGTGATGCGTGTTGCTACTTCGCTTACTTGATCATAATTTTTTAATGGGTTGTATTGGGCAGACAAGTTAGGGAAGCCTAAGTGTACAATACGAAAATCTTTTAGCCGCCCTGATACTTCACAAGCAGCGTACATATCATGAACTAAATCTAAGTCGCCTTTAGGATCAACAACAATAACTGCCTCACCATTTCTAATGTCTTGATTAATTAAAATACTAGCTAGCCTTGTTTTTCCTACACGCGTTGTGCCAACAACGAAAGTATGCCCCACACGAACCTCTTGCGGAATATAAATGGGGGAGTCTTTCTCACCTAAGCCATGCAGATAGGGGCTACCGCCTACGGGTGGATCGGGCCTGAAGGGATTAAGTTTAGTAGGCCAGTTAAGCCACTTAGCTAAAAAGTAATTTTCATGGTTTTGACAAAATTCTCTGGCTTTCCGGTAACATTTCCCTCGTTGCATAAATGATTCATTTTCAATTTGCTTAATCTGATGCAAACGTTGAGTATGATGAGGTAACCAGCGAAAGCCTTTGCCTAAAAACAACCATTTTTTTGATAAAGGAATTTGGGCAGTAGATAAGGCGTAGTAGGGCATAGCTAATAAACGCCAATGAAAGCGCTTAACTTTTAAGCCTTGTAATCCTCTTAATATACTTAAATAGCTTAGTCCTGTTGCTGCATAGCATCCCATGCTTTGTGTCAAAAGAAAAAGATGAGGTTTATGTAGTGCAAGGAAAGCTAGAGCAGCACAGGTAAAACTAGTATAAAGTTCAGTAGGCTCACGAAGCAAGTTTTCAACTGGGTAATCTGCCATACTTATCTCCACCAAATTAAAGCTTCTAGGAATAATATTATGCCAAGTAAGTACCAGCGCACGCTTAAGGCTAGCTTCATTTGTAATGGAGTAATGTCATACCCTTTATAATAAATGAGAGTTTGAATGAATTTTGGCCAAAGCATATAAAGAAGAAAGCAGAATAAAAGATGGCTTACTAAAAGAGTAATTTGATGAGCTTGTAAAAAATGTTGTACTTCATTTAAAGGCTTGCTTAAGTGTATTAACTGTGGCGTAAGTAAAAAGAGTAGAAGGGCTGGTAGGAATATTTTAATTAAGTTTATAATGATTGAACGAAAATAATAAAACATGGAATGTCTCCTTATGATTAAATTTATCAAAAGTCATCAATCCATGGCTATTACGGCATTAAAAATCCTTTGGAAGGGAATACTTATAGCATTACAAGTAATGCTTATGTTTGCTTCTGATCGTCGTTCTAATTCGCGCTATTTGCCTTATCAAGCTCAAGATTTATATAAAAAAGGATTGATAAGTGCTGCTGAATACAATAAAGCAATAAAGGCTGATTCATTATAATCTTCCTGCGCTAGCTACCTTAACACCTGCTTTTAAGGCTTGAGCACCAGAGTGTGCTGCATTTTCACTATGAGTGTTAGCTTCATTAATTAATCCCATAAGACCTGCTCCTGCCTCGGTGCCAAAATGGCTGGAAAGCTTAAGTAATAAGAAAGGAGCGATAAAATAGAACATAACGGCTATATTGCGCATCGCAGAGAGTGCATCGTTTTTTCCAAGGGGATCGAGTACGCTTCGTTCTACAAAGCCTACTAAGTGCCAGAGATACTGGATAAAAATAGCCATAATAAATAAGCCGCATAAGCTTCCTAATGCTCTAGTACTATAGCCACTTAGCGCTAAGATGAAGGGTGTCATAATAATTAAGAAGAAATAAATAAAGGCTTGCATAACAGGTAATGTTTGCATAATTGATTCTCTTTTTAATGGTGTAGAAGTCCAAGATTTGGCCCACTGACCCATATTAATCAATTCTTGCGTGATAGTGCTGCTGACTGAGCCATTTGTATTATCAATAAGGTTTCTAACACTGTTAATTTGCATGTCCTTGCTATCATTTAATAGCATTTTGGCAATATAGTCCTCAGAACTTAAATTTGAATTCCATGCTTTAGGGTGCTTATTCTTATACTCTCGGACGCGATCGAGAACAGCAAAATAGTTAAGATGGCTATCAAACATACCAGCTTTATTAGCTACATCAACTAAGTCACTACGAAGCTTTAACCACCACTGATTACAGGTTGGATAACCTTCTTCAGGTAGATGTTTTGTATCAATATCACCACGCTCAGCTGCGTTTTCTAAATTACTATTAGGCGCTTCTTTAAAACTAAATCCAGGCACAGGTTGGCGGGCATGGATTTTGTCATAGTAAATCGTTTGATAGACTTTTGATCCTATCCATTTGAGATCTTCCTCACCGCCATATTTTTTAAGAATATCCTCAGCTTTTGTTTTATCATGAGATTCGCTGTAATAACTGTTTCTCGCTTCTAAAAAACATTGACGATGAAATTTTAGCGCTGATTCACGAACATCCGCTGGAAGATAAGTTGATATTAAATCGCCTTCTATGGCTTGCAGGCTATCTGTACAGCCAGTTACTTTCATTAAGCCATAGGTTAATCCTGACATGTAGTTTTGAAGGATAGCAAAGCCAATTGGCATTTTAACATCTGATGTTAATACATCAGCAAATGCTTCATCATAAGTTGTGCCAGTATCTTTTAAGATAGATGTTTTAACATTGCCTTTAAGTCCGCACATTGGTTTAAAATTTAGAGCTTTTTCTTCTAAGGGTACACAGGGATAAACAAAGATAGCACAGATCAAAAAAGTCACTGTTAACTCATAGAGAAAATTATTAAGGGCGTATTCAGCGGCATGATGAGTTGATCCTGAAGGAGCTAATACATTTTTTAAGAAACGATACGCCACCATTAAAAAGCCTAAATAAAGCGCTCCTGTTTGCCAAAGAGCATTAAATAGGATTTCATACTGTTGCCAGCCTAAGTAAGTGGTATAAAGAGATAAAGGGCTAAAGACAACCATATCAAGCTCCTTTATTCTCAGGTTTTAAATAGACGGCGCCATTCTTAATGATGGGTTGCTCGTGATCGTCACCTGGTAAACCTTTCGCAATATCTTGATGGCGTATGTCCATTAACATGCCTAATGTTTCTGTCATCATTTTCTTGCGAACTTCATTTTCAAAAGCAAGTGAATGAATGTCATCATCAAGCTTTTTTAAAGCGAAGCGCACCATGTCTAGAGCTGGTTTTAAATTTTGCACTTCTTGTACTTGTAATCCTGTCTGTAAAATACGTCGCATCATTAATGCTTTATCCAACATATTTTGCACGGCAATTTCTTCAGCAAGTTTAGAAGTGGTTAAAATCTGTTCTTCTCGCGGCATACGCTGTACGGTCATGATAATTTCATCAGTAATCATCAGGGTTGATGCGCTAACAAGTTTTAGTTTATCCTCGGTAAGTGGCCATTTCTTATCGACTAATTGCCAAAGAGCTTTGGAAACGTTATTGGTGCAAGTATTGCTGCTATCGCAACTCTGTAATAGGGCAGATAAACCTATACCCGCTTTAGCATCATGATTAGCTGTTTTTGATTTATCTTCAGTGGCACTGACATGAATATCACCTAAGACTTTTACGGCCCAATTTGCTGCTTCAATTGGATTTTTCCAGCTTTGGGTTAATGGTGTTTTGACTGTAGGCGCTTGTTGAGTATCGAGCGGTGTTCGGTTGAGTAAGATATTGTAGCCAGCAATAACCACATCATTAATTACTTTAATTGGTCTTTGATATTTTCCACCAGCGTTCCCTTTTTCATGACCTATCCAAGGTAGGCCATATTCATCTCTCTTTTGAGCGATTGTTTTTGCTGTTTCGCGTACATCTACATTACTGGTTTTAGCACGCTTAGCTGCTTCAAGCCAACCTTGACTGTCTGAAACAGACAGTATGCTTTCCATTGGCGATTGTCCTTCTTCTAGTGTTTTTTTGATGTCCTGGCAATCTTTAACTTTGATTAAAAACTCATTTTGTGCCCCAGCTGCGGTGTTTTGTAACACGTTATATAAAGCTGGCATCGATTGCTGCAATTTATACATAGGAAAACCAGCTACAGAACCTTTTAAGTTCTCAATAATGCTGCCTGGAATATTCATGGCGGATGACTTCATATCTTGAAAGGTATTGGTAATGGAGACCACAGGATTAAAGCCATTGCAAGTGAAGCCAAGTCGACTATTAACATGTCCACCTATGGTTATCGTTTGATCATTGTTCACAGGTGGGATATATAAATTAGAAACGCCGCCTAATTTATAATAATATTCAGATTCATTAGGAAGAAACGAGCCAGCTAAGACAAGTGATGAGGTTAAACTGGTAATTAATATAATTATGGGCTGCTTCATTGCTACACCTACCTTTTTTCTGGATGTTTAACTTTTGGGAAGGATAAGGATGCGATGTATTTACCACGATGCTGAACGCAACCTCGATATTTACGCCAAACTACGAAAATATAATTACCGTTACCCGCTGCCTCATCAGCAATGCCGAAATCATTTGCATTGGCCGCATTGATATTACGGTTTCTAGGATAAACCTCTTGCCAGATGACATGTCTTTGGCGTGGGTCAAATGTAACGTTGGCAACAACGCAGTTTTTGCCACATGAATTTTTAGTGCTCTGTGTGACATGGAGACTATTCTTATTGGTAACGATATCAGCAGCATGCATTGCAGCAACTACTGATGCACGAAAGCGGGAGGGCTGAGTAACACGCATCAACCTTGGAACTTCGTGCCCCCATATTTGCCCAATGCTACCAATATCATGATTAATGAGTAGCTGAGCGTGGGTAAGCATATAAGCTATTTCTGCTACTTCTGTTCTATCAGAAACCGCATCGGCTTCACTAATATAATATGGGGAGCCATAATGAGTTTCTGCTCGATGTGAAAGATAAGGAATTCGATACAATCCAGCAGGGCTGCCAATGACATCAACGACTCGAGTACGCTCGTCATTAATATGCATGCTATTAATTTGGCCAGCATCCTCACCAAAACCTAAAGTAGAGCCAGTGGCTAGTTTATAAGTGTGTTGATAAACGGCTTGACTTGCAGAATTTTCAAATAATGCTTTTGCTTCAATCCACGGATTAGTCTCAGGCTTGTTAGCAACCGTCACAATTAAATCAGGTAAAAATTGTTCCACTGCTGGAACAGCAACAAGTTTTGGTGGGAATTTTCCTTCAGCCCAAGTGCAGCTACCGATAATTTTATAATGTGAATTACTTAGTGTTTTACTTATAACGCGTGTTGCAATAGTAAACGTACTAATTGGATGAGGTGGCTGAATACTTTCTTTAGCTTGTACAGTTAAACAAGTTATTAGTGTTAAAATTATTAGATTAATCGTTGTAAAAGCAGTCCTCTTGTTTTTGCTTTTGACTTTTGTTTTCCAAGCGTTTAGCAATAATTTCTGCAGCTTCAAGGACATCATGTTCATTCTCCAAAGCATTTCGCTCAGCCTTTTCTGCCTTTTCATTCATAAGCAAGGCAAGTAGGTAGCGCGGTGGAATAACACGAAATAATCCTTGATAACGTGAACCTAATAAGACAGCTTCTGCATACAGGCCTTTTTGTGAATCAATATCCCTGATTAAGGCTTCCTGCTGCGAGGTTAACTGTTTAAATCGTTTAACATCATTAATTTCTTTTTCATCTAGGCCTAACAAAATCCAAGTTTCAATGAGCGATAAAATTTTGGTAGCTTTTTCAGAATTCATATCGGTAACGTTTTGTGTAATAGCAGCAAGCCACAATCCCAGTTTTCTTGCGACTTTGGCTACCAATAAACAGGCTGTGACAACTGAAGGAATCTGAAATTGCAAATGTGATTCGTCAATAAATAGAAAAGTGGGCCGATTATCATTTTGTGTTGCTTCTGCCATGCCAAGTATTCTTGGCAGCAAAGACACCATCACTAATGCTAGTTTCCCTGGCTCGTCTTTAATGGCTGAAATGTCAATATGAAAAATATCAAAATCACCTAAAGGTTCAGTAGGTACATTAAAAAAACGGGATTTCGCACTGTTAATGACATAACTGTTAAGGCGATCGTGCATATCTAGGATACGGTCTTTCTTACGTGCAACTGTTTCTTTCTCCATGCGCCGTTTAAAGGCTGCTACAACATGTTCAGTTAACATTTGCGGTATATCATTATTAAATGAAGTTAAAATAGCATCACTTAAGACTTCAATTAAAAGTGTTTCATCAGCTAGAGTAAATTGCTCTTCCTCTAAAGGATTTGCTTCGGTAATCATAGTACGCAAAGCTAAAGCAAGTTCAGCAAGGTAGGAGCGAGAATCATTGCATGCAAGATCCGCAGGATTGGCAGGCTGCTTTAGGTTTTCTTGCATATCTATTATCTTTTGCGCAATCAAAGCTGCCTGCTCTGAATTCAGATTATCTGTGATTTCAGGGATAGCTTTGTAAGCCTCGCAAAAAGGGTTTAACGGAACGGCTTCACCTTTTTTATTGCTAAGCAATAACTGTTTAGTATTTTTACCATAAGCCTTAGCATGAATAAGCATACGGTCAAAGGAATTACCCATTTCAAATAACACAATGCGGGCATTTTTAATCGCCATTAAAGTATTAATCATCCAGCCAATTAAGACTGACTTACCACCACCTGAATTAGCAAATATGGCACAGTGAGAATTTTGACTAATAAATTCAGTATGTAATAAATCAAATAAAACAGGCTCACCTAAGCGATTAAAAAAAGTAAAGCAGGGTAGGTGCTTTGTACCTTGGTTGCGGCCATAAACAGGCAGTAAGGCAGCAAGCTCTGATGCATAAAGCAGACGGTCAAAGCGTAAATATTTTCGCGCGAAGGCCGGAGCAAAATTAAAAGGAAGCGCACAAAGATAACTATTTAGTGGATGTAAATCATACTGCGATGGTATGAGTGGCATTTTAGCGTCCACGAATAGATCTTTTAATTCTTTTTCAATGTGAAGCGCTTTTTCTTCTGTCTCTGCGCGATAGAAAACAGCTTGAGTAACCCAGAAGAGTCGATTGCCTGTTGCTAATTCATCACGTGCTGTTTTGATATCTTGTTTTACTTGCGTTGGCTTTAAACTTGTTCCAATAATACCTTTTTCTAAGCGCATTAAGTGCGCATCAAGCGCTTCATCATTGCTAAAAATTACTTGGATTGTGTAAGTAGCTCCTTCAGGTAATTTATCGAGTAGCGCATAGCGATGTTTAGGATTGGCTTGTAGGCGCTCTCGTGACAGTAAACCAATATCTGGTGCCTCACGTAAGCCATCGACATATAAAATGCGATGATAGTAGTTATCAAAAATAAAGCTCCGATTATCACTTTGAGGAGGCGTAAAAAACACAGCTTGGGCAAGGGTATATCCTGCAGGTTTTTTCTTTATTGGATAGGGAAAACGCGCAAGTAATTCCTCTATATTCCCTTGGGTTAATTGAGGATTAGGATTAAACCATCTTAACCACCAGTAGTAATAATCTTTACCGGTTAAACGTTTTAATTGTAATCCGGGCGAGCGCAATTTACTTTCAATTTGTGCTATTACCTCTACGTGTTCAGTAAGAGTATGTTCTCTCGTTGGCTTAAGTTGTTGATATAAGCGATAGAAAAGAACTCGAATTCGCCGACGCCGTCCTCGATAGGGCATATTTGTTTTAGGATCATGAAAAAGCCCTTCGGGCTTGGTCATTTTAGTCATTAAGCTAGCCAACCGGTGACAATAATCTTGAGTAAAGGGATTGTTGGCAAGACTAGGATCAAGGTGGCCTTTAATATGTTTAAGCACGGGATTTAAGCTGTAGTCATCATTAACATACATTTGCATAACCCACGGGTCTTCTTTGTAAAGTGGTACAACTGAAGCAAAGGTTTCTTTTATTTTTTGAAAGATTACTTCCAGGTGGTCAGGTGCGGAAGCTTCTGCTGGAATACTAGCAAGTTCAAAACCAGAACCGATGCTAATCCCATCTTGTAATAAGAAAAGATTTTCCTTATCGCAGAAATCGACAATAGCCCATTGATCAGGTAATGAAAGTAACTTATTTTGATAACGTGCTTTAACTGCTGCTTCAGTAATTGGGCAGGGGTTACCTTCTCCAATCAACCAGTTATTTAATGATTTTAGCCATTGCTTCATAACTTTCCTTAGTAATGCTCGGACGCTAAAGCAAATTGATTTTGCTTATACAGGAAGAAGCTGGTTGTATAGCCGGGTTTAATTAATTGCTCATCACCAATTAGTGCTACATGTGGAAAGACATAGATTGGAATGTGCGGATTATCTAAGGGCTTAAATAATGACTGAATTTCATTTGCTGCTGTACGAGTATAGCCAGCATAATTGACCAGCTTTGCTTGCTTCACATTCCAGCGCTCTATAGGCTTTTCAATACTTTTTTGATAAAGCTCGCTAACTGTTAAACCGCCTTCTGGTAAAGGCTGTGTTGATTTTATAGACGAAGCACAAGCGCTTAAGGCAAGGGCACTAGCGCAGACTAAAATCGTGTAGCGTTTTTTGTGATTGACCATAATCTAATACTCTCCCGTTGACATCTTTATCTAGGTGAATGGTTTGGGTAATATGAAGCGATAATTGTGTAGGTTTATAACCGCTTGGCGTTAAGAAGCTAGCTGGTACAAACACCATGTCAAAGCTGCCTTGAATGCGCTTTTCAAGCCATTCGGCTCCTTTTATAGTGCCTTGTGATAAAGCGCCACCAAGCGCATAATTTCCCAGCGAGCCTGTTGGTATGCTTGTGGTGCCATTGATATTAGCGTTGTAAGACATTTGCCATTGCGATAAGGCGTTGCCAAATCCTTTTATGCTGTCACTGGCGACCATTGTCGTTAAAAATTGTGGCGCGTTAGTAAAGTACTGCCCTTTAATACAAGGATTGCCGAAGGCGGTAGTGAGATAGCCTAAGCTTTCATTATTAACAAGTTCAGCTGTACCAGTCATTTTTTCTTTTCCTACCGTTACGAAGTGGCCATCAGTAAATACAAATAAGGCAGACGTAACGTAAGCTCGCACACAGCTGATGTTATCGAGAAAAGAACCAACCCCAATCGCATAACCATTTACTTTCATGCCAGAGATAGTTGGAGGTAGGGCGATGCCATTGGCTGCTATTAAATCACCACGATTAATGATTGCAGAAAAAGGAAATAGAGGTTGCATTAATTTTCCCTCAACGGGGACTTCTCCGATTAAGGCTGACAGTAGAGTGGTATGTCCTAAATCAGATCCTGCAGGAATGGTATAGTAAGGAATGGTTGTTTTTTCGCTCTTCTTTTTAGAGAGTGTTGTTTTTTTAGTAGTAGTTTGCCGCTTTGCCTTAAGTCGTTCCCAATAAGCAAGTTCGGCTTGATTACTTTCTTGCTTTATAAGTATTTGGTCAATGTCTTTAATTCCAGCGCTAGGTGATGGTTTTAAGTCTTGTGTGTTTTCAATAGAGTAGGTAGTAGATTCTGATCCATGCGTTGGCTTTATCGATAGTATTTGTTCTTTAAGTGTATTTAATTCTTCAAGTAAGTTTGTATCAAGTGAGGCTTGATTCTCTGAGGATTTGTTATTTGTTGCTTGATGTTCTGCTTCTAAAGATAATAACTTTTGTTCAGTCTCTTGTAAGCGAGCAGCGACATCCCGGATATTGTCGTTAAACTGACTGGCAATTGCCTCATTAAAATTATTCGGATTAGCGATTGGTTCGTGCGTTGACGTTACTGTATGATGACTGCTATTGAAAAAAATTAAAGCAGTAACGCCAACTACACTTCCTGTTAATACTTTTAGGCCTAGGTTTTTTGTCATCGTACGAACTCCTTATCGGCGGTAAAGGCCTCATTAAAAAGACGCTCTGAGACGAGAAATACGGTCGTAGTATCGTATTCACCGCGAGGCTTGAGTGTATTTGTAGGATAAAAGGAAGCTGTTTGCCAACGGCCAAGAAGGCGGCGAGGATCTAAAATAATTTCTTTATTTAATAAATTTTTTAACTCAACCGCAGTTACATACAGATCGCCACCTTGCCATGAGATTAAAGGATATGCTTCCACACTAGCTCCATAGAAAAGATTAATTTGGCGATAGGTTTGCATAGGTACACGATTGACTCCTTCTGGAATAGTTAGAAGGCGAGCTGGTACGTAAAGAGATTGGATGGCAAAGCGGGTAAGCGTAATTGCGTTAAAATCGAAATCATTAATAGGTTGGTTTTTGTCTTGTTCGGTATTATTGTTTTCAAGTAATACATCAATTGGTTTAACTGCTGATATTGTTTCTGAAGCAGATAGGGTTAACATGATAACCTCACCTTGCGGCATCAGCTGCACAAGTAAGCGCTGATTAACAAAGGGCTCTTTTGCTTTTACATAAAGGCTATCTTGTACTTTTAATACAGCTACTTTCTCAACTGCTTCATTATCAATAATACTAATGGCTTGTGGAAAGTGAATAAGCCGCTCTTCACTTAGAGAAAGCGTTACGGGAATTGGCGTTTTATCCCATAAAATATGCTCGGCATCGAATGCAAATAGATTAAAATTACAACCTAGCATGATTAAAATCATAAAAAGCTTAAATCGAATCATGTGATTTATTCTCCAGCGGGTTAGCGAGCAGGTCTTCTAGCAAGGTCTCAGGTTGGGTATAACCATCTAGGGCTAGTTGGAATGGGTTCTCAAGGCGAGATAGATTTACTTTAACAACACGTACGTGGTAATCGACAATTTTATCGGTGATAACAATGGGGCTGTTATTTTTTAATCGTTGTGTAATACGTAAAATAAGGTGCACTTCCCAGGCATTATTACCCAGCGGTTTAACATCATTACTCTCAATAAAGCGATAAAGACTGGCTACTTGTGTCCTATTAAATAACTGAGCATCTTTATAAGCTGTAAGTGCTTGGTCTAGGAGCTTGCGATGACGAGCAGTAAAATAATAATGAAAACCAGCTAAATTAGTAGAGAATTCTTTTTTGCCACCATTTGACCAAGTATTTAAAGCGGGCATAAGGGTAGCAACAAATCCATGAATGTATTCTGCTGGGATTTGTTCTGCTTTGATGAGTCCACCATTAGCTGCCATGCTAGGCGAGAGCCAGAACTCGTAGCGTTTTGGTAAAGAATAAAGTGTGGTAATCAATCCTAAAATTATTACTAACAGTGAAGCAGTAAAGGCCAACAACAAGCGATTTAGCTGATTTAAACTGTCAATTTTTTGCCAGTATTTAAACATCATGTTGACCTACCAATTTACTTATTTGCCAGGCCCCTTGATAATGAAGATAAGGTGAGCGTTTAAGCCCTAAATGTGTAAGTGTAAGAAGTGTTTTTTTCATGACATACCCATAAGGTTTTCCTGCTTTGATGCGAGAAATCCACTTAGGGATAATGGTGATGGCTAAAATAAATCCCAGAAAAAAACCGACGCATCCTAAAGCCAGCGGATAGCTTAAGAAAAAGCCAATAAAAGTCATTAATAAACTAGTTGCTGGAGTTGCTAGTAAAACAATCCAAAATAATTCACGTAAACTTAGCCCTTTATAAGCTTTATAGTCATGAGAAAGATGCCTTGAGGAAGGTCGGTTCATGGTGCTCACCTTAGATTTTAAATTTAGTAATCATCATGTAGCCGACGTAACCTGCAACAATGCTTATAGCAAGATAGGTAATACCCATAACGGCAAACATACCAAATGACACCATTGAGCCGTCATTCTTCTTAGCTTCTTCAATACCATGTTGTACAGTGGTGATGAATTTAATAAAGCTAATGACTGATGCAATAAAGAGTAAAAGGCCAAGCCCCTGTTTAACGTAGTTACTTGTCACAGTCATTAAGCTTTTATTACCGTCGCTAATATCATCTGCATTAGATACTTTAGGAAACCAATTATCGGCTAGCAGGGCTGGTGCATAATTTAAGCTAATAAAGCCTAAACCTAATCGCTGCGTCCATTGTCTTAGTTGGTTAATCTGATTTTTCATGGGTAATTCCCCTTAACGATTAAAATGAGTATGAATAGACACAGTCCTATGACTAAACGCACTAGGCGTGAGCCAAGAATAATGAGGAATCCTTCTTGCGCTTTTTCAGCGCTATCCATGAAATAATTAATGCACCAAATGATAGCGATAATGGTGAGCATAATGGCGATAAAGCGAATACAATTAGAGAAAGTGCTAGCAGTGATATCGCCTGTAGCTTGTCTGAAACTTTCTACAAATGTTTTTGCAATATCTATTTTGCTCATATCTATTTTCCAATATAGTCAAGCGCTAACGGCTTAACCGTTTTGGGTTCTATTGCTGGTTTATTAATGTATTCAATTAATGAATTGCGAATTTCTAATAAATCTTGTCGTAAGCCTGGATGGGAATTTCCATCAGCACTTTTAAAAGAATCAATATGTAATTGCAGGCGAGTGTTAGGCTCTATTTCATTGTTTGCTTCATCTAGTAAGGGCATAATTGCATTGATTTGGTTTATTACGCGCACTAAAGTTTTATTTAGCGCAGCTTCACTAGCATAAAGACAGGTGTTAAAAATTAATGCAGATAATAAAAGCCAATATTTCATTTCATCTCCCTACAAGTATTTTTTAAATCGGCTAGTTGTTATTGACACCATCACACTCAAAAGAATACTTAGTGGTACAAAAAACAATGCAGGATTAACACTAATAGGCATAGCTAGCCATAAGGTTAAGAGCAACAATAAGCCATATTTAAAATAGTGATTTAACCGGTGAAAAACGTAAGATGATTCACGCCCGAGAGAGGCTGTACGTATGGCACGCTGATTTAAGCCATCAACTAAGCCAGCAGTAGTAGCCATTGTAAATAAAGGAAGGCTAGCAACTAAAATTATGAACTTAATGTATATCACTTCTGTGGTTATACACATAAGATTCCAGATTTGCTGGATTACTTGAAATGCATTTATAAAAAGATCATCAAAATCAGAAGCTGTGTGAGTTAGCAAATTATCAAATTCGCTTTTTATAAATACACGAGTACTTTCTACTTTATTTGTTAGCTTTTGTGTAGGTACGGTCTTTATTTTAGAGTCAATGTAGTTAGCTATAGAGGCATCATTAAACTCTAGAACAGCAGAAGATTGTTGTTTAGCTAGTTTATAAATACGCTGCCAAGCAGTATTAAAATCTTTTAATCCCCAAAGGGCTAAACCCCAGCTTAATAAAATCAGCCAACTTAGAAAAACAAGTAGGAATGAATTTAAGAAAATTCTTTTTGAGTGTTTTTGCTTATCTTTCTCTACTGCCATATTTCATCCTTATAAATAATAAAGGGGTAATGGTTTTCATGAAATATAACAAGTAGCTCATCAATGTTAGCTGGTAGAAGAGGTGCTTTAGTTAGGCGTTGAAATTCTTCTAAGCGGCTAGAGTTATCAATATTAGTTATAAAACCAATAGCGTGTTTTTCTTCTAATTCAGTGGCATGCTCTTTAAGCCAGTTAAATGAGAAAGGATCGCCGCCTAGGATAAAAAGAGGCTGAGAAAAACTAGATAGATCTATTTTGCGTTTTGTAATATGACCTACTTGTGCTTGACTAGTTACTGGTAGTCGAGCATCCAGTTTCTCTTCTAGTTTTAGAGATTCTTCAGTAATCTTTTCTTTTTGTTGGCTAAAGCAAACCGTTGCTATTAACAGACTAATTAAAAATAGAGATATTTTTTTCATTTAAAATCTCCCTAAATCAACAATATTGGATTTGCCATCTTTTGCTAAAATCAACAAAGGGGTTAATTTGTTTTTTATCTGAAGTGACTGGAAATGTAGATCACCATGGTTAAGGGTAATGCGACCATTATTAACTAACTGCTGTGAAAGTTGATGTTGGTTAGCCCATAATTGGATAGCTATATCATCGGACTCTAATAGCATGATGTGTAGGTAGGTATTGGGCGTGCTGTTAATAGCATCAACAATACTTAAAATAATGCTTACAACTGGGTCATCAGGTTTAATAAAGAGATATAACATCTCCCCCGGACTTAATTGGACAGGTTTATGTGCATAAGGAGAGTAAGGAGTTGGATCGAAATCTCCAACAACTGAAATATTGGCAAAAAGTTTGTTATAGGCCTTATAAAAAGCATTATTCCAAGCAATATTTTTTGCTACTTTTTGAGCTTCTTGCGCTGCTGCTAATTCTGCAAAATGATTACGTTCTGTTTCATTACGGGCATTAAGCCCAAGAATATCTAAAGGATTTAATCTTAAACCCTTATAATAAAACTGACTTCTATTTTGCATGAGAAAAACATAGCGTTTCTCTTCTTCTATTGTTAATCCCCAAACCTTAGCCTCATGTATCTGTTTAGGATTTAAAACAAGCTCATTGAGATTTTGATCAGAGGTTATGTCATCTTGATTTGACGTTAAACCAGCCCGAGCTAGCGTTTGATCCTGTGTGGCTAAAGGATTTAAATTTTGAGAGCTGATACCAGGAATAAGTAGTTCAGCTTGTGCTGCTTGAGCTATTATCCAAAGAAGTGGTAGAAGAATGTTTTTAGTCATGTTGCTCTATCCTCATCAAGGTTTACAACAACACGCTTTTTATCTTTATTTTCAAACTCAACACATTGTTTACCAAAATCGATATGAGTAACTATCCAGCCTGCTAACGTGTCACCTTTTTCTAAAGGTATCGTTTTGTAATCGTAAGTTACACTTACAACGCTAACTTGTTGGATACTATCAATGCTTAGAAGCTTAAAAGGTAAAGCTGAGGTAGGAAGATAGTGAACAGGGTTTTCTTTTTTATCTAAAGAGTTTACAACTTGATGTATATCTTTTAACTGTTGCGCTACCTCATTACGGTTATCAGTTAGTAATTGACTAAGTTGATTTTCTCCACTTATTTTAAGTTGCTCAATTTTAGTTGTTAGAGCATTAAAATTCTGACTCAGTGGCGTTAAATCAATTGTTTTATGGGGCTGTCTTAATTCTTGATGAATACTGCTAAGCTGTGATTGAATATCATTTAAAATGATATTTGTAATGTTAATCTTTTTAGTGATTATTTCGCCTTCATTTTTAATTAAAAGGCTTAGACAAACTAACAGAACAAGCAGAGCCAGAGAGGCTAAATATTTATTAAAGCATGTTTTAAAGTAATTCATATTTCACCCTTTGATGGATGTTTCATGGTTTGCTGATAAGCAGGCTTTAATTTAAAATTAACTTCGCGTTGTATATGATCTTCTGACAAGATAAAAATTTGCGGTCCAACTAATATTTCTAACCCTTCTCTAACCGATAGCGGGCCTAAATTTCTTTGGATTTGTGGTAATTTTTTACCCATTACCGTTTGTAATATTGCTGGTTGCTTTTCCTTAGGTGCTAGCGTGTAACCTGAATATTGCAACCAGTAATTAATTGCTTCGGCAATGGTTTTAATATCCTGAGAAAATCGTATTTGCTGTATCGCTAGCAGAGGATTAACTTGTGCCGCTAAGGGTTTATTAGCTACAGTTGTGTAACGATTAATTTGAGTAACATTGGCCGTTTGCGCCGTTAAAGCACAAAGGCTGAATGAAATAAGCAAAAACACTTTAAACATACACAAACTCCAGCCGGGCTTATGCCCGGTTATTTAATTTGGTTTGGCTAATGATTCTTGGCTAGCTAATAGTTGTAGACTTTCTCTTTTTTTAAGAAAGATCTCTTTGCGATCGACATCAATATGCTTAGGAGCCTTAATACCTACAGCGATATTACCTCTGCGGATATACAAAATTTTAATTTCAATTTGACCCTTATCGATTAAAATTTGCTCACCAATTCGGCGGGTAAGAACAAGCATGAAATTCTCCTTATTTAACCTCTTAAAATGTCTAACATGGCTTTAATATTTAGTTCAGCTGCCTCTAGGAAAGCTTGTTTATCAAATTCTTCAGTTGATTTGCGAAATATATTTGTCTGGGAAATGGCTTTGCAGCACTCAATGAATTGGGGCAATGTTGGTGGGAACTGATGACGCTCGCGAAAAATCAGCAATGCTTCTTTAATAGTTCGGGTATCAAAGCGTTGTAGACCGGAAGACCATTCTTTTTTTGTAGTAATAAGTGCATGTTCACTTTGTAAGCTACTCCACCACATATAACCATAAATAGCGCCTAAGCGGGTAAATAGCGTATCAATACGTTTATCTTGCATATCAGTTTTGTCTGAAGGCAACGACATTATCTGAGCTTGATTGTCTTGATTCATCTTCATCGAAGTCGAAGTCGGTCCCAGCACACTCCTGCCAGAAAAATTCGCTTGAAGATTTTTTTCGAGAATATGTTGTAGTTTTTGCATGATTACGCTCCAAGGTTGTAATAGGTGTAAGTTCATCATTCCAGCATTGCTGCGCAAGCCAGTTAGCTGGATATTTCCATGGAGGAATCCAGTTTCCAGTTAGTTGTAAGTCGTCACGATTTTTAATCTGCGCATGAAGTGCTTGAAGCATTTCGCTCAGAAGATTTTCATTGGGATTAATTCTTTGAAACTCTTCTAGTGCTTTATCTTTGGATTTTTTGTGTGGATAACTTGCCCAAAATTTTTCGAATTTTTGTAAGATATATAAATAATTATTATCTTTATGAGGTGTGTCGGCTTTTTGTAATTTACCCATGTCGGCTTTTAAATGCTTTGCAGCTTCTTGCCCAGTTTCTTCAAGGGCTTTAGCAGCATTTACCATGACGCTTTGGGCTGACGGCTTTGTGACGGCTTTTTTTTGAACAAAATAATCCGACGAGGCTAATAAACATTTTAAAATTAATTTCTCGCTTGTTGATTGCAACTGAATTAAGCCCGCACGTTCAAGGCCAGCAAGGGCACGCCTAACTTGCGCACGAGAGTAAGTGACACTTTTAATGCCTTGGTGAGATTCAACAAAAAGTTGTTCAGCAATAGATTGATGGCTAATGCCGCGCTCAAGTCCAACGATACCTGTCTTTACATTCATATAGGGCCTAATGCCTCTTAAGTAAGCCAGCTGCTGTATATGAGGTAGTGTATACAGTGCTGCTAGTTCTTCTCCGTTGATCATGAAGTACATTGAATCCTCTTCAATTTTGTAGTCTAATTACACATCATTTCGGGTAGAAAATTGATGGAAAATAGTCGAAATAGCTCCAAACGTATATTAATGCTCGATTCGAGTATTAAAAATTAAACATTAACACATATTGAGAAGTAGTCAATATCTGTTATGATATTTTTGAACGGTATGGATCGTGAGTAACTTATGAGCATTAAAGAGAAAATAGGAAAGCGTATTAAGGATGAGCGCATCGCAAAAGGGTTAACTAGAAAAGCATTGGCGGGATTAACCGATGATTTAAATGTGTCGCGCATTAATAATTATGAACGCGGCGAAAGAACGCCAGGTCCACTGGAAATAAAGCAGCTTGCTAGAGCACTAGAAGTCTCACCCGCGTTTTTAATGTGTTTATCTGATGACAAGCAAGGCGCTTTGAAAAAATCACCTGGACTAGGTGCTTTAATTCCTATATTAACCTATCAACAAGCCTGTAACCCCATCCACACTATTGATCAAATTAAAGAACCTAGCTATTCAGAAAAGTTAGATTTAATTCCTATTGCGCCTAAATTAAGTGAGCGAGTTAGTGAATATGCTTTTGCCTTAGAGGTACAAGATTCAAGTATGACTCCAGAATTTAGAGTAGGGGACATTCTTATTGTTGATCCACAATTGTTACCAAAGCCTGGTGATTTTATTGTTGCCAAGCTCAATGAAGATAAAGAAATTTTAATTCGTAAATATAAGCAGCTTTCTGCTGTAAAAATGAATCCAGAGTTTGAACTAATTGCACTTAATGAGGATTGGGCAAAAATATCTGTTAATTCGGATATCACTATTAAAATTATAGGAACAGTAGTTAGCTTAAATAGGATAATTATCTGAAAGTAGTTATCAATTAGCTCATTAACGTTAATTCTTATTTTAATAAAATTATAAAGAAGAGATTGATTGAGAAATCAAATGACAATTATTCTAGAAACGAAAAGATTAGTTCTAAAAACAATGACAGCCAAAGATTTAGCTTGCTTATTTAATCTACGCTCTAATCCTAGAGTAATGAAATTTATTGGTAATGGTAAAGTACAAAAAAAAGAGCAAGTCAAAGAATTTATAAAGCTTGCTCCAAATTATTTTAAAGAATATGGTTTAGGATTTTTTAACGCGTTTAAGAAAGAGAATGGCAGTTTTATCGGTCAGGCAGGATTGTTTCATTTAGGCTTTGATGTTAATCAACCTGAAATAGAACTTGCTTATCGTTTGCTTCCAGAGTATTGGCATCAGGGTTATGCAACTGAGTTAGCGACAGCTTTAATTAAATGGGGCTTTAACGAAAAAAAGCTTAAGCGAATTATTGCTATGGTTCATCCTGAAAATGAGCGTTCCCGGCGAGTCTTAGAAAAATCAGGTATGAGCTATTTAGGGATGATAAACTTTCGTGAGGAGCGAAATCCCTGTTATGAAATTAAAAAAACTATTATCTTTTCTGATCGAATAAAATTACAACCTGCTTCTATAGATGATTATCCTATCATTCAAAATATGACTTCTTATTATGCCTATGATGTTAGTGAGTATATGCAGTGGCCTATGGAAGAGACTGGTGTTTGTGATATTGGCCTAAATTATTTACGTTATTTTAATAAGGAGAATACTTATCCTTTTTTGATTCGTTATGATGGGGAGCTAGCGGGTTTTGCTATTATCGATAAAGAAGTAAGCGATAGCAATAATGACTACAATATGGCGCAATTTTTTATTATTAGAAAATTTAAAGGATGCGGATTAGGTAGGCAAATTGCTTTTCAGTGTTTTAATCAATTCCCAGGGCGTTGGGAGGTTTTTGTGATGCCGGGTAACGAAGGCGCTTATCGCTTTTGGCGCAAAATTGTGAGTGAATATACTAATCATAATTTTCATGAAGTAAGTCGTGAGGTTAATCAATATCCCCGAAACATTTTTATTTTTAAAAGCAGCAAGTTGAAAAAATAAAGACCAATTAGTTTAGATCTATCTTATTTCTAAAATTTAATACCAGTGGATTTAAAACATTCAAGCAAATAACCCAAGGTTAGAGCTTCTTTTGAAAAGAAGCTCATGCAAAAACAAAATTAAATTCCAATTTGTATTTCAATTAAAGGGTAAATGAGCTTTGATTCCTTGCTTTTTCTACCTGAGCATTTTCAATTATTTCGCTTAGCTTTCTTTGAACATCTTTAGCAGGTTGTAAATCACTTAACAAGAATTTCTCTTGCGTTAAAGGATTAGCTCTGTAACCTTCTTTATCTACCTTCAAGTTAGTCAAGGTATCTAAATCAAATAAATCACCATCTAATCTAACGGGCTTGTTAACAATTTTATGAGTATATGAATCTTTAAATTGTTCTAATTGTTTTTCATCAACATTAAGCTCTGCTAATAAAGATGTATTTGACTCTTGCTTATTAATTAGTTGAAGAAAAGCTTTTAATGAAGAGCTAAATTCATTATTGACTAAAACAGCTGGTAAAAACTCGAGTTCTAAATTTACACCACGCTTAATCCGAGATACATATTCATATTGGGAATTCGCCATAGTAATGAATGCATCATTACCTAATTTCTTTAAATAAGAAAGGGGGTCATTCTTACCTTGTTTATATAAAGCCGACATGATTTCTTTAGCAGCATAAGTATTGTTGAGGTATAAATGACGAGTAGTAGGATCCAAATCGAAAAAAGTTTGTAATGGGTTTGAATAATTTATTTTCTGAAAGAAATTAATAAGTTCAAATGAATTATAGTGATTATCTAATACAAGTTGACGGTTCTGTGGCTCTATAGAAAAGAAAGTTAAAAATGGATCGCGATGCCCTAGCTTTAATAAAGACTTCATTACTTCAAAGCAATTATAATGATTGTTCACAAGCACATTATTCTGCTCAGGAGTAAGCGCTAAAAACTTATTAAATGCATTTTGATACCCTAGTTTCGCAAAGCCTTTTATAACCTCAAAGCAATTATAATGATTGTTCACAAACACATTATTCTGCTCAGGGGTAAGCTCTATAAACTTATTAAATGCATTTTGATATCCCAATTTCGCAAATCCTTTTATTACCTCTAACGAATTATAATGATTATTAAGGAGATTTGTTAATTTTGATGCTTCTATTGAAAGTAGTAATGTTAGGGCATCTTGATAACCAATTTTTATTAATCCTTTTAAACATTCACCTGCATTATAAGCATTTTCTAATAAAATATTTAAATAAGTGGGCTCTATATTCTTTAAAGTAGTAAGTGGTGATTTATATCCTAATTGATTAAAAATTTTTACTAATTCTTTAATATTACTTGCTTTTTTTACAAGCGTTACCAATTGGTCTTCTTCCCAATTTTGCAAGTCTTGTAAAGCATCTGTATGGCCATACTGCTTACAAGAAGATATTAGTTTAGCAAAATCAGAAGCATTGTTTATGATAGCTAATTTTACTTTTTCTGAATTAAATCTATCTAAAGAGATATCGTTTTTCACTAAGATTGCACGAGCATAAGTGCGGTATAAGTCAGAGTCTTTAGCTTTTTCAGAACAAATACTCCAGAAAGTCTCCCGTGTTGATTGTGGCATATTAACTACTGCATTAGGGTCATCTAAAGAATAGCGGTGTCCATCGATTTCTAATAGATTAGTAGAGTGAGTTTGGTTAAATGTTATAGACGAACCATTAGAGAAAACCACACTTGTTTGTCTAGAACTATTAAAAAATCTTGTATCACTTAATAGTTTTAATATATCAGCTGTATTACTAGCCATAACCAACTTCTCCAATTTGTTAATTTTTAATTATTCAGGCTGCGGATTTTATCTTAATTCTTTTCCAATAGAATAGAGGAATCATTTGATTTAAATTTAATATTTAAAAGTAATAGTTAATTCATGAATAAATTGGTCAACATCTACGGGACTTATGATTTTGATTTGAGACAATCTAAATGATTAATAATAGAATGAATAGCGTCTTTGTTAAAATCTGGACAGAAACGAGGGTAAGTCCTGCCTAATCCATAAGACCATTTTTCTAGAAGGTCGTGGTTATACACTAACATATCATCCATGATATATCCCTCATCATAATTTGCCTCTGTATGAATGCCAATACCTCCATCATACAGTTCACCTGTTGGCAAACGTATCGCAATATGCCAGCACTCTTCTTTTGACGCTACCATCACAAACACAATATGTACTTTTTCTTTAAATCGACTATTCCAAGCATCAAAAAATAATTTGGCAAAAACGCCACAGGGGCCATAGTTGATTCGCGGTGTCCCTTCATGAAAGCCTAGAAGCTGATTAACATCATTTTTCAAATCATTAAGTATTTTAGTTTGCTCTGCATCCATGGGTATGTTTACCTTATTTAAGCGGTTTTCTAGCTAAAATAACCTGACTCATTTAAAAGGAGTCAGAATTTATAGTTATTATTGCTTTACTGTAGGTTCCCAGGCGCCATGAGAAATATAATTAACTTCATCACTGCCTGGCCAGGGTGGCATGGTGACACAAATAAAGACCAGATCATCTTCGTCACTTCGATATTGAAAACTTGTTCCTAACGGAATATCGATACTCATTCCTGCTGACAAAGGTGTAATTATCTCTTCATCGCTATTCTTGCGCCAAATTGCGCCTTTTCCAGAAAGAATATGCCAAAATTCAGAAACAGTTTTATGGCAGACCACTTTTGAAATAGTTCCAGCTTTTAAAGTACAATGCGCCATGCCGCCTAGATGATTATTCATCAATAAACGTACTTCTGCACCGGCGGGCGAGGTGTGCTGATAGTCTTGTGGTATAGCTTGTGTCTTCATTCATAACCTCGATTATTTTCTACATTCATAAACGATACTTTCATCATGTGTACTGGGAGATTGGGAGCGGTCAAAGGCTTTAATTAATTCAATTTGCCTAAAGCCAACTCTTTTAAGTAGATCAAGCAAAAAGGTGGGATCATTGTAAAGACGAATCTTGTATTCTTCGATTTCAGTTTGAATAATAGAGTGACCGTGAATAAGCTCATACTTGCCGATTGAGTAACAGATATCTTCTTCAAGCATAGCTAACTGACTAAGTAAAATAAATTTGTTATTGTCTAAGCGCCATCTTGAACCACGCCATAGTCCTAATTCTTTTGGTAATGCAGCAAAAGTTTCTACTTCAAATACAAAAAGACCACCGGGAACCAAATGTCTATAAATGGCTGTTAGGGCATTTTTGATTGTTTGCAAATTAGTTATTAAACCAAATGAGCCACTAGGAATGAAAATTAATTCATAGGTTTTAGGTTGATTAAGATCTTCAATTAAACCTTGCCAAATAACAGGCTTAATTTTCTTTGCAGATGCTTTTGTTTTTAATGCGCTTAACATGCTAGAACTTGCATCGAAACCTTCAATAGCAAGGCCGTCAGCTAGCATAGGAAGGAGGAATCGTCCAGAACCACACATAGGCTCTAAAATGGCGCCATTAACTTCTTTAACATAGCTTAAATAGAAATCATAAGCTTCTTTTGGTGGATTTGGTTTACTTAAATCATATACTTGCGTACATAAATCTAAGTAAGTATCTAGCGATTGATTCATCCATAGACCTCTAAACTGTCATGATATTTTTAGGTTAATTTACTTTCTTTTTCATAATACAAATTGCTAAAAAGAGGTTGAAAACCAATTCTTTTATAGACATTTAGTCCTAATGCTGAGGCTTCTAAGAAGCATGTTTTTATTCCAAGATTGGTTGCATGACGTAAAGCTGCATGAATAAGCTTAGTTGCATAACCTCTTTTTTGATAAGCAGGTAATGTTGCAATATCATCTAATCGTGCACTATTTTCATCGATAGTTAAGGTAAGGGAGCAAATAGGATTATTTTCGACAAAACCCGAGAAATGGTAAATGTTGTCATTAACATATACTGCACTTTGATGTTGTTTAGTATAAATACTAGTAATTGCTGGTGTAGATTCAAATCCATACAGTATTGGTATGCTCCAGGTCTCTAATTCATGTTTCATTTCTTTAATTTCTAGCTCTAATGGTATTGAAACATATGACTTTAAATCGAGTTCCATTGCCACACCTTTATCAACGAGTGATAATTTCTGAGCGTCAAGCAAAGTGGAACTATCTGCAGTTAATAAGTAATCAGGTAAAATTAATGCCCAAGGTAAATTTTTCTGCAAATAAAAACATTCACAAGTTAATAAATGGTTTTCAAGAAGAGGCTTAACTGAATTTACAATAGCAGGGTTTAAGTTGGGCGCTTTTACGCCAGTTGCAAAGGCAGTTAAACATCCTAAGTCAATTTTTTCAAAACTAAGTAGTGAAAAAAATTGCTGTTCAAGTTTATGGTAGGAAGTAAATTTATGCATGTTTTTATAGCAGAAAAGCCTTACAATATTAGTAGTGGGTATTCAAATCGTTCAAATCTAATTTGAGCATATAAACAAATAATATTTTTATTACTTTACATAATACGATGGATTCATTGATTAGTTTTTATAAAAAACAATTTGGTCTGCAGCATGCGACATTCATTCGTATTGAGCATAATGATACAATGGTTGCCATTGTTTATAAAGTTATAGTGCCATCTAGTTTGCCACTTATTCTAAAAATAAGTACGCGCCCTGGTGACTATTATCGTGAAGTCTATTTTTTAAATTATCTCGCTAATAAATTACCTGTACCTCGTTTACTTGATAGCAGTGCACCTTCGGAGAGCGCTTACGGCGCAGTGTTAATGGAATGCTTATCTGGTGATCTACTTATACTATCTAATTTCTCAAATATGGCTTATCAAGTTGGCGTACTATTAGCTAAGATTCATGCAAACCGTGTAGATGGCTATGGTGATTTAATTCATCCTCCTTTAAGTTCTAACCCATGCAGTGATTTAATATTTAAATTTGAAGAAGGATTAGCTGAATGTGCTAATCACTTACCACAAGCTTTACTTGAGCGCTGCCGTCATTATATTAATGAGCGACTTTATATACTTACAGACGCTGACGGGCCTTGTATCACGCATCGCGATTTTCGTCCTGGGAATATTATTGTTGAGAATAATAAGATAAGCGGAATTATTGATTGGGCTTCAGGGCGGGCTAGTTTTGCTGAGGAAGATTTTTACTCTTTAGAACATGCACGTTGTTTCTCTTCACTTAAGGCCAAACAATTATTTTTACAAGGCTATGCCAGCGTTCGGCCTCTACCTGATTATGATAAAATGTTGCCAATTTTAAGCTTAAGCAAGGTAATCGGTATGATTGGTTTTATGGTTAAAACAGGAACCTGGAACACAAGCCATAAAAAATTATATCAATATAATTACCAGCTTCTTGAACAGATAATGACTACCAATAAGGGTTATGGCTTCTAGTTTTTATCAAGTACACCCATATTACAGTTGGCTGTTTCTATATTCTTTATCCAATCCGCTATTTTCCAAGCAACTTCTTTTAAAGCGAGAGCTGTTGTATCAAGAATCAGAATATTATCTAAGTGACTATAATTTTCTAGCTGATTAAATCGACTAAAATCCATCATACTTGCCGCAGATTCTTGAATAACATGTACAGCCCATGTTGGGTCTTGATGATGCATACGAAGCCACGCAGACCAGTTAAGCATATTCTGATCTGCGCCATAGGTGTTGCGCTTTTTAAGACGTTGAATACGCTCAAAATCACTGACATCTAGAAGACAAAAGTTAATTTTATCAATCTGCCTGGCAGAAGGGCTACTTAGAATTTCACCTAAAACGATTTGTCCTAGCAAACAAGCATCTTTGCCTTCATTTAGTAATTTTTTGATCCATCTCTCAGTTGATTCCTGACGCCATTTTTTATCAGCATTCTCAGGAACACCAATATCATCAAAATCATAAACAGCAATATTATCTCTTAAAATTTCTTTTAGATATGGCATTACAGCTGTTTTACCACTGCCACTGGCACCACCTATAAAATATAATTGAGTCATGAAATTAATCCTGCTTTGATTGGAAACTTAAGATATCTATAGTAGATTGATGAGAATCATAAGGAATCCGGTACACTTTTCCAAGTAATCGTCATGGCTAAACACTGAAATGACTTTTCACCAGGAATTTAATGCTGGTTTATAACTATTAGTCTAAGTTTTTCACCATATACACCATATTCCATTCATACTTCTTCGGCTTTAAATCAAAAAGAGGATTAAAACCAACTGATTGATAGAATAAGTACGTTCTAAGATAATTCTCATCTGATTCAGAAGGACTTAGTGTTTCAACGGTTATAGTTCTAGCACCTTTTATTTTAGCAAATTGGCAAGCTGCTTCGATTAATTGCTTTCCTATACCTTGACGATGAAAGTTGCGTTTTACAGCCAGCCAATAAATATTGGCATTATTAGGATAAGGAAAATCAATAGAAACTAGACCAATCGTGTTATCCTCATCTTTCGCTGCAAAATTAGTACGTGATTTTACGCCTATTATGTAATGCTTATTCGCTTCTGGTAAGCCAAAATATTCAGGTAAATCTTCTGTGATTGTTCGACATAAGGTTTGAGCCAATTCTCCCGTTATTTTTTCAATTTGAATCATAATATCTTCCCTACTGCAATATCTCGACCATCCCCTTTATAGTCGTCCGGATCATCAAACGGCATATTAATATAACCATTATTTCTATAAAATTTTAACGCAGCGGGTGAGGACTCAACATGCAAGCTATGATAGCTCTGGCTTTTAAGCCACTTTTCGCATAAAGCCAAAAATTGGCTACCGTATTGATGGTTTCTCTTAGGCTCATCAATAACAATGATCCGTAATGCTGCTCTGTTATGAGGCCATAGTTGCAAGTGTGCATAACCAATAATGTCACTTCCTTGAAATAAAACAAAATGGACATGAGAATTATGATCAAAAGTCCAAATGTAAGGGTCTGAAATCCCAGCCGTGTCAAAAAAATAAAATTGCCTGAAATAGCGTACCTTATCCCATTCATGAGGCGTTAAGGCCTTAACCACTCTTAGTCCATTAAATCCTGTTTTTTTATTAATGGTTGCAATAAAGTTCTCTTTTCCCAAACAATAGGCGTTAATATCATAGGGGTGTTGCTGCGCCAACGTTTCTTTTAAGCGTGCATAAACCTCTTTATCTTCTGAATGCGTTCTCATCCAGTCCCTAAATTTTAAATGCCGCTCAATTTCAGAATTGCCTAATTCATAAACATGAACATGGTGTGTTCGTTGATTACCCCCTTTTTGAAAATAGCGGCGAAAAGGCATGCCATATTCTCCTTTTGCTTCATAGCCAAGTGTTTGCATAGCAGCATTGGCGTTTTCTACCTTAGTAATATCTAAAACAACAGGAATCATATCAATAACTGGTTTTGCAGCTAAACCCGGTACAGAGGTTGAACCGATATGATGAATCTCAATGCAATTATTACCTAATGCTGCTTTAACTTTCTCTGCTTCTTCATCGAATTTTATAGGCCAATTAGTATCATAAGGCACTACTTCGATGCGTCGTTCTTTTTGTTTGACTGACATTACTTAGTCTCCTTAAATTTACTGAACTATGTCATTGGTTTTAGGGTGGATAGTAGTTCAGTTAATAAATCACTCATGGTCAAAAATAGGTGAGTAATTTATTCATAAACTATCTCACTAGCTAAGTTTTTCTTATATTGCTTACTTGGCAAAAAACCACCAACTTGAGCATTCCAGAGAGTTTTATACAACCCATCTTTCTTAAGCAATTCATGGTGGGTACCATCTTCAACAATACGCCCTTTGTCAAAAACAAGTATTCGGTCCATCTGCAAAAGTGTCGATAAGCGATGTGCAATAACCAGCGTTGTTTTACCTTGTATAAGTTCCCATAAACTTTCCTGAATAGTTGCTTCGGTGATGGAGTCGAGCTGGGAAGTTGCCTCATCAAGTATTAAAATGGGCGCATTTTTTAAAATAGCACGTGCAATAGCAATACGTTGACGCTGTCCACCTGAAAGCTTAATCCCTCGCTCTCCGACTAGCGTTTCATAGCCTTCCGGCAAGAGATGGATGAACTCATGCGCATGTGCTTTTTTGGCAGCTAAAATGACTTCTTTATTGGTAGCATCTGAATTGCCATAACGGATATTATCCATAAGACTGCGATGAAAAAGAGTTGGTTCTTGCGGAATCATAGCAATAGCTCGCCTTAGGCTCTCCTGAGTAACATCAACTATGTCTTGGCCATCAATTAAAATTTGACCAGCTGCAACATCGTAAAGTCTTAAAATGAGATTCACAAAAGTTGATTTGCCGCTTCCCGAAAAACCTACTAAACCTACTTTTTGTCCAGGCAGAATTGTGACTGACTTATCGTGGAAAAGACATTTGCTGCCTTGGTAATGAAATTTAACCTTAGAAAACTCAATTTTTCCTTTAGTAACTATTAAGGGAGAGGCGTTATTTTTATCGGAAATGTCATGTACCACTATTAATGCATTTAAGCTTTGTTTTGTCTTCCCTAATGCTTGGTTAAATTGGTCTACCTGAAACATGGTGTACCACATCATATGCCCCAATTCCATGGAAATACCAAGGATTAATGCAAAATCACCAATGCTAACCAATCCTCTGCTATACAAATGAATTAGAGTAAAGCAAGCTAAGCCCATCAATACTGCAATCATTCCACCTTGGGCACAACATAATAAAACAATAAAAAGCTCTTTTCGTTGAAATGCTTTTTGCACTACATGAAAGAAACGATTCATTCGATTCACTTCATAGCGCTTTTGCGCAAAGAGGCGAATATTAACCTGATTAGATAAACTATCTACTAATTGGCCAGATAACTGCGATTCTGAACTGGCATGATCATCAGACAGTTGCACTAAACGCCTCGACATCCAGACGCTAAATGATGCAAAAGCAATGAACCAGAGTAATAAAATGTAAAAAAATAAAATATTGACAGAATAGGCCGTAATAAAGGAGACAATTAGAAGGGACGAGCCACGCAGGAAATCCATCGATACGCGGTGTAGAATAATTTCAAGATTATCAGCAAGGGTTGTGATTTGATCGGCAATACGTCCAGATAGATTATCCTGAAAAAACTGCGAGCTTGCTCCTAATACATACTCAAACGTTTGGCTAATAATTTTGTTTTTTATAACCGCTTCATACTTATAGTTCAAAAACCCAAGTGTACGCCAAGTGATATTGTCAAAAAAGATAAAGTTCAAAACTAACAAACCGGCTGCCCAATACAAAGAGGACATGTTGCTGCTTGTTTTTGCTGCCAAGGTATTAATGAAAAATTTAATCAATAAACTATTAAATGGCCCCCATAATCCAGCCAACACGGCAAGCAGGATAAATAAAAACACGACAGCTCGATACGGCTTTAAAAAATACCATATAAAAGAGCCTAAGCGATTTGGCAAAACATTGGCTTTAGATTTAGTAATAAGACGTAGGTCTTTAGATGAAATTGATTTATGGTTCATAATTTACTCTTAAGCATGTCTGTTAGGACATTAAAAAACAAAAAAGTCAAAAATGACTTCATTCGCTTTGCCCTATAGATTGGGCGTACTTAAGATGTAATTTCCATGATGATATAAACCTACTTTTAGAATATTTTCTCTAATTAACGCACAATTTTAAAATAAAGTAATTAAGTGTGTCAATATTATGTCCAAAATTATTTTAATTTTCACACGATTTTCCTTAACATGCAAAAATTTTTGAGTAAACTGCAATACTACTATTTCAAGGTTTCAGTGAAATCTGCTTATTTAATTTTTCCTTGATATTAAGCTAGTCAAATCATCAATGAGTTTTTTCGTACATCCTGAAGTTGTGAAGTTCTTATTATCTAAAAATGGGTATACATAACTACGCTATGGATTAGTTTGAAAAGAAAGCGAATTTTCTTGTTTTACCGTTTCTTCCTTATTCCGAACATCATCCACAACATTTCGATATCTTTGATTTACTTCTCTAGCAGACTCTAAATGGGCTGTATTGGTTATTTCATTTATTGAATGTTTTTCTGATAATCCTTCTTGGGGCTTTTGTAAAGGATGTTTATCGAATTGTTTAGGAGGACCATCGAGAAAATCAATGCTTACTTGATTTCCATTAAATCTTATTCTATAAGATTGATCCTTTTCCGGTAAAAACTCTGTTTCTGATACTCTAATAAGCTTTATTTCTTCTCCAAATTGCTCATGTATTAAATTACCTTCTCTAATAAATAGTGTTCTCTGTTCATTATATTTGTTTGTTAATATGCCTGCAAAGTGTTCTAGTGGTTTATGAAATGTCTGCGTTTCAGAAATGGGCGGGTGAGCTTGATTAAACCATTCTAAACGCAGTCTACTGGATTCGTGGTTATTCGAAAACTCAAGCGCTTTAGTAAACTTACTTCGAGCAAGGTCAAATTTTCCTGCATTTTCCGCAATCAAACCTTCAAGCGTATTTTGCCACACTGGATCGTAGCCCTGAGGATAATTAGGCATACGTTTAAATAGGCCTTCTGTATCACCAATTGGAGCGAAATCAGGAGCGCTGAATAGCTCGTTCGCAATCCTCATTCCATTTTCAGAATTTGTAAAAAAAACGGCACCTTTTTTATCTGTTACATTAATTGCAACAAAGGATCTTGTATTAGGGTTTTCACCATACTGATAGGCGATTATCTCATCTTTGTTATCTTTATCTTTATTTTTATAGTTATAGATATGCCAACCTAAACCACAAGTTGGAAAACTATCAGCGTTCTTTGGCTTAAATGTGTCTCCCATATTCTTTAACCAAGCCACCATTAACTTTGAAAAATCCTGAGCTGTTGTTATTAGTGAGCCTGCCGCATGCACTGGCGGGTCGCCTATATAAATGTTTTTTGGTTGACCTAGCTCTGTATGAACTTTAACAATAGTGGGCGTGTTCTCTGATTGAGGCAAAAAAGTTGAGTTTTCCATTTCTAAAGGGTCAAACACATACTGTTTTGCTAGCTCTTCTAAACTTTTCCCCGTGGTGGCCTCAAGGACTTTTTGTAAGTAAAGAAAAGATTCACCTGAATAGGAATATTCCTCGCCTGGTTCTGAATTAAATGCTAGTGTTGAATGTAGATTAGTCCCCACATTTGGCAAGCCTGTGGTATGGGATAATACATGTTTAATGGTTAACTTTTTAGCTTGTTCAGGGTATTTTCCCTTATCTACAAATCTCTCATATTCCAAAATATCATCTAATTGTTTAGCTTGTTCCTCTAATTGTGTAGTTTTTTTTGGAGATTCATCTAGTTGCTTGCGCACTTCGATTTGTTTTTCATTGACGATCTCGTAAATTGGTTTATCCAATTGAACTTTATTTTCCTCAGCCCATTGTAACACTAAATAAGTAAATACAATTTTGCTAAGGGAGGATGCTGGAAATTGGGTATTATTATTTACGTCAGTAGCGGGGGAGTCGGCGTTTTTTTTGCCAAAAGCTATTGCAGTACTTTCAAATTCAGTGTTGTTTTGCTCTTTTGGCTCAACATAAGCATAGCTTATTGCTGGAATATGAGTAGGTACTGTTATTCTTTGTAAAATATCAACAGACGGCTTAGGCATAATGTATTGAAAATAATCTAAATATATATTCATTATAAAACAAATCTTTGGGACTGGTAGTTGCAGACTTTACCACTACAAGTAAACTTATCTTAAAGAGTGTATTGCTTTGTTTTCATTAGAATAGAAGCAAAGATTAGTTATTTGCTTTCAATTATTAATAAATTTAGGTCTAGTTTAATTACTCTTTAAAATCATTTGTAGGCCTTGGTCCTTTCGATATATCAAATGGATTTGGTGATTTATAAGTAGAATCAGTCATGTCTTTTACATCAACTTTTTGGTTATTAAGGGGATTCGGCTTATAAGCAAGATCTGCATTATAGTTATTGTTTGGAATAAGGTTTTTATTCAAAAGCTTAGTAACAAATTGATCATATAATTTTTGATCTGGGATACTAATTTTCAGGTCATTCCCTTTTCTTGAGACGCTAATATTTTGTCCCTTGACTTCCTGAGTAAATAGTTTGAGTTCCTCTTCAATTTTATCATAAAGCTCGTTAAGATCCTTTGCATCTGTATCATCAAGAGATTCATCACCTTCAAAATGGATTAATCCCTTTGCTAAGTCTAATCCCATTGAAAACACAGCAGATCCATTATTAAAATTGTAAAGGAAATCATCTTCAGTTTGCCAAACTTCACTATGTTCTAGGTAAGAGGATAATGCTCTGACTTCTAGATTTGTAGGTTTATATTCTGGAGTAGGCGCACTACCATTTTGGGCTGTTTCACCTTTATCGCCACCGCCTCCTCCGCCACCACCATGGCCTTTGCAAATAGGTGAGCCCATTGCACGGCATATACCGCAAGGGTTGCTATCTAAAGCATTTGATCGTTCCTCGCTTCGCTTTCCTTTAGTTTTGGCATTAGTTGGCATTTCGCACTCCATAACATCATCTACTTGTTCAAATTTTAATATATTAAGGTTATGTTATAGAGCAATTTTTTGGATTTTTACGAATTATTAACAAATATATTTTACGGTAAAGTTAGGTTTCAAACACTTACTTTATTCAATGGCAAGATAATGTTTACACTACTGCCGTCCTTTCTCAGTTCTCAGTTAAAATAAGGACTCGTGATTGTTTAGCAAAGCGAATTAGTCACTAATAATCACTAGGAACCATTTATTCTTGATTTAAATCTTTTCGTAAAAAATAAAATATCGAATTCTTATTAAAGCCTTTTCTTTCAAACTCAACGTAGTATCCCAGTTTTTTATAGAAACCAAGTGCTTCCCAATCAAATGTATTAACCGCTATAAAATTACAATGACTCTCTTTTGCAAGTGTTTCTGCTTTGTGCATCAATTGAGTTCCATAACCTCTCCCACGAAGTTTTTCATGGACCCAAAGCTGTCCCACAAATAATCCTCCATACATATTATCACCCGCACATCCACCAATGATGTTTCCCTCATTATCGCGTATAAAAAATGCAAAAAAATCAAGTTGAGCCATATCTTTTTTGACTTTGGCTTGCTCCATAATGGCATCATTTAATATTTGTATATCTTCGGATTTTGGGTTTGGTTCATAGATAATCTGATAATTCATTGTCCATTCTCTATAGGTGGTACGTAATAATGCCGCTAAGATATTATAAATCAATCGTTATTCGAGGTTAAGGGAGACAATATATCTGGAAAAATAAGTCTTGTCATTTTGTCAGATAATATCACTTCAGGTTTTATTTTAGTGAGCAATCAAGAATACATTCTATTGGCGTAATTAGTCACTAATAATTACTAGGAACCATTTAAACAGTTTATTTGCGACTTCCTCTTCAAACGTAGCTTTGCCACTGGCAACTTGGTTTAAATAAAACGGACTTACATCTAAAAGTTCAGCTAACGCTATCAAATCATAATTACCTTGAAATAATATAAACTCGATTAGATACTTCTGAGCTTCTTTCTTATACTGAACAGTTTGATCAGTAGAGGTTAATAATTTAACTAGACTTCCCATGTAAAAACTCCTGTCTACAACTTAACAACAATGAACTGTATTTTCATAAACAGAAGTTAACCATAATGGGATCGGTAAAAAAATTAGTATTTTTACCTCGAAAAAATTACTAATAAAATACAATTAAGTAAGGACTCTCTCAGCTAAAACAGATTCTTCTTGATTAGAATCGTCCATATATTGGCTGATTTTGTTAGCAATGAAGTAAAGAAAGATTGCCCCTGCGAGAGCCCACATTCCTAGTTCTTGAAAAACATATAAGTAATTGTTATTAGTTATTAATGGGTGAATGGAAGATGCCTTAGTCATGGCATTGGAAAAGTAATGAGATAACGTTGCAGCAACTCCAGATGTCATTGTCCAGATTCCCATAAGTAAGCCCTGTAAGTTTATAGGGACAATACGGCCTATCATAGCGTACCCTACAGGTGCAATTAATAATTCAGCAATAGATTGAAAGAAGTAGTGTCCTATTACCCAAGTTACGCTGCTATAGCCTTCACTATTAGCAAATTTAATTCCATAAGCTAAGCAAAAGAATGACACTGATAACATGACAAACGCGCTAAAGAACTGTCTTGAAATTGAGAAAATAAAACCTTTATTGCGTAACTTATCAATGACTATAGAAAGAATAGGCGCCCCTAAAATAATGACAACCGTGTTAACATTCAAAATCCATTGAGTAGCGATTTCAAAATTAAAAAGATGTTTATCCACATTATTTTTAATAAAAAGCGTAATGCCCATGGGTCCTGTATAATATATCATCCAAAATATAATAGAGGTGACTGCTAAAATAAGATAAGCAAGTAGTTTTTGTTTATCAACAAGGCTTTTCTGTTGTTTTCTTAAATAGAGAACTACAGCAAACATAATTAGGCTGAGTGTAATAATTAAATAGTTACTTAAGGTTGCCCAATTAAAACAAAATAAAATTAAAGGAATTAAGAACATTATAAGAATAATGCCTTTAATATTTTTGGCTTGCTGCTTTAATGTGTTATTAATTTTAAGCAAAGGTGTTTCTCGATCGGCTAGTACTTTCCAATTAGCGATCAAAAAAAATAAAGATAATGTGTTAGCTAAAGTGCTTAAATAGAATAAAGGGCCATAATGGTTAGAATAATCATAAAAGCCACTACAAAAATAACCTACAAAAAAACCAAAATTCAACACAGCATAATTAAAAAAGAAGGCTTTCTCACGCCGATTATCGTTTGCGTCAAAACGTTGAGTCAGCATATTATAGTAACTTGTTGTATTAAGCCCACATCCCACTAAATATAAGCTTAAGCTTATATAAAGTAGATTACTCTGAAATTTGGCGAGAAAAAATAAGCCACTACTTTGTATAACTACAGTGATAAGAAATAATACTCGATTACTTAAGTAGCTTCCGCCTAATACTCCTCCAAATAATTGCATGACATAATTAAAAGCTAAAAACAAGGCAATAATATTATTTGAAAAAGAGCTCTCTAAACCTAGTTCTTTAGTAATAAACAGTGCTAATGAAGAATAAAGAGTAGCATACGAAAAGGTAGAGCATGCTTTAATAAAATAGAGAGTGATAACTCCTTTGGGCATTTTTGCTTGCTGCTTATTCATTTTTACTTCCTATACATCCTGAAAGTGGTGACTCTATCATTAAAGATGGCTATTATTAAGGCTTGCTGCTATTTATCTAGATCTTTAAACATTATAAGTTTACAGCCTGTTGTTAAGGTGTTTAGGAATGAACCGTATTAAAAGAGTATTCTGGGAAGAAGTTAAAAACAAAGTTAAAATAGTTAATCCCGCCATTTATGAAGTCTTAGAGCAACTTCAACTTGATAACAATATTCCTTTCTTTTTAGCTAATTACCAATTTGGCGCACACTTTGGTGTAAAAAATCATGCTTATCTACCTACTAACTCTGGCCAACTCGCTAAAATTGGCAGCTCAGCTATTGATAACGAGTTAAATACGCACTTAGGTTATGGTAAAGACAGTCTTCCCTTAGGGATGATTTTAGACAAATATTGTGAATGGCATTATTTTGGTGAAAATGAACGTATTTTTCCTGAATACGTTCAAGGCCCTGGTGCTATTTTTAATATGAAAATTATATTTGATGAAGATAAGACCGTTGATAATAATATTTTATCGGTTTCGTCAGGAGCGCTTTCATCTTACCTGTTGCCCAACATTGGTTGTGCGAGAAAGCATGGGCAAATTCAAAAATATTTTAAAACCACAACGCCTGCACCTAAGTCACCTTATGAACACTATCAAGTTTTTAAGGAAATAATAGATAATGAGGGAAGCAGTTGGTGTAGCGAAGTTTTATATTTTTCTAAGTCTTTTATTGATAAAGTTAAAAATGATGAACATTGGCTTAAGTTAAAGCTTTATTTTTCTGAAGCTCTGAGAAAAAAAATTATTAGAGATACTTTTGATATGTCTTCTAATAATTTATTTTTAAATGCCAAAAAGGTTAATCGTTTTAGGCCAACACCATTTATTATCGATACAGCAAAATACATTTTTAATATTTGTATGGGGCCTGGCATTGGAGCAAAGCCAGCCAATGATGAGCAATATTTACCTTTAAAAACTATTCAGCACGCTTATGCTGAATGTTATGGATTAGTTTATACGCCTACCGTCATGGTGCCAGCCTCACTTAATGGCTGTAAAGATATGATCTATTATCCATTACAGTGTCCATTTACTAATATTAATACTTTTAAGTCGAACCAAAGCAAGAGTACTCTTACTGAACTTGAAACATTAAAAAATGTTTTGCATGCTTATCAAGAGGAATTTACTGCGGAAAATAGTGATGCCTATGGAAGTCCTCTTTACCATTTAAGCAAAGAACTTAAGTTTACATTTTATCATTATCAAGCGAATGAACAACATTCGATAAGAGGACCTGCTGAATTATTAGAGCAAGATCAACGCTTCTTATTTTCTTACAGTCAGAATAGCACGACATTTTCAGCCGATGCTAAATTGTTTCGTGGTTGTGTTCAGTTAAGTAGATGATTCAAAATCGTGTGGATCAATTTCTAAAAGAGCTAAGTAATTTTGGCTTATTTTCTTTTTTACAGTAGGTGGAAGATAAAGCGTTGATACCGGAGTAATATTTAGCAATCCCAACTCAGCTACCTGATGCCAATCAATTCTAGGTTTGTATGTTGGTAAAAGAGCTGCTTCATAAATACAAATAGGATGTGTTGGAGCGTAATACTTTTCCAAATAGTTTTGCAAGACACTTATTTTAGACGTAATTTGAGTATCTGCTCGACCTAAATTGGCAATTTGCCAAATGAGAAGATGTCCATGCACATCTAGAGCGCGTTCATAAATTAAAAGCTCTGTAGCATCTATTGTAAAGCAGCCATGTTGTCCGGGATCTATTCCCAAATCACTAAAAAGGCAATCCATAGCTGTGACAGCAGGTAGGATTATAGCATTTCCTTTTTCTTTTTTGATTTGTTTGACTGCATCTAATCCGGATTGCGCAAAAACAGTGGGATGTCCATAAAAAATAACACACAGATTTTTTACTTGATAGTACTGATTAACAATATACTTCGTGATCTCTTTATATGCATCAGCTCGTTTAATTGATTTAAAATAAATAGGCTCTAAGGATTCTGCTTCTATTGCTTCACGCTCAAGCCAGGCTTTGAAATTATTTTCATTAACTAAATAAAGAACCTTATCTGCTTTTTTAATAACTTGCCTAGTTTCTGCTGTTAAATGGGCAATAGACTTAATCCCTGAGCCAGCAACAATGAGTGTATGCATTTAATCAGTTATATCACAGATTGTATTAGAATGTGGTTGAACTAATAGATTAGTTAATTGTTCTTTAGTAATTGAAGAAAGTAATTTTGAATCAATATGCTCACAATCACTTAGATACTCATTGCCAACTGCAAATTCAATTTCGTCTAAAAAATTCATGTTATTTCCTTTAAGTCTAAGTTGCATTCATATTGTATTGATAAAATACTCAGAGGTATAGAGTTACTGTCTGTTTTAATTTGAGACAGATATTTGTTTGGCAGTTTTAATCGTCTATTACTTAATATTGTTACTCGCTATGATTTAATATATACTCGATTCGAGTATTAAATTAGATGGTAACAGGAGTAGCAATATGCAAGATGTTGAAGTGAAGCAACAAGTTTTATTTATAAAAGATGTTGAACAAATGATTGGTCGTGATCGAACCACCTTACGACGATGGTGGTTAAGCGGCAGATTTCCTAAGCCAGTTAAATTGAACGATGCTGTTCTTTCCTGGAACTATAAAGCGATAGAACAATGGATAGATCAGACTCTACCAATCATTAACTCGTAAGCAGAAGGAGCCTAGAAAGAAACTATAATCCTGGGAGTTTTATATGAAGTACAAAAGAAAAATAATAGGTGCCTTATTGCTGGCGCTGGCAATTGTTTCTCATGCCGGAATTTATAATACTACTGCACATAGCCGAGCTAATTGTTTTAATAATGAATCTATCACTTGGTACTTATGGCACAATTATAATTGGCGTGTTGTAAGCTTTCATAACTATGATTTAAAACATCCTAACAAAGGTTATCATTACATCGATACAGGTATGGGGTATACCTGGCGGCAAGCAGCTGTACATTGGAATGAATCTGCACCTGGGGGAGCTTATTTTGTATCAGGATTTCATTATTACCTAGACCGCGGCCGTGAAATCCTTGATACAAATACTCAAGCCTCAGATTGTAGTATCTATGATGGCTGGTGGGATCAAAATTAAGGTAAGAAATAATATGAAGAAAATAATAATAGCATTAAGCCTTATACCTGTAGTCACATTTGCTATCACGAATGATCAAAAAGAAACTGTAGTAAAGGCTAGTATTCAAGCACTCAAGAAGCAAGGGCTTGTTACACCTGATTCAGGTGTTCAAATAGTGCCAAGACAGGATCTAACGTCACCTGACTGGCAAAAGAAAAAAGAAATAGAGCAAGCACATCAATTAAAAACTAAAGGCTATATTCATGAAACATCCGATCGTGCTTATGAGCTATTACACTTTAAAGATGTAATAAAGCGTAATGAGGCTATAGAGGCTAAAATGCATCGACCCGATGAATCCCACATGCGACATAATGTAGCTGACATGCTTATGGCTTACCCGTATGTTGGCGTTCCTCAAAGTGAAATGACAGAATTCATTGGTATAGCGCCAGCAGGAACTTATGTAAAAGAACCCGTAATTGGCTGGTCAGGAGCAGTTGAGTTCTTCAAAACGAAATTTGGAACGTGTGCCTATATCGAGAATAATCTACATATTTCCCATGGCGCAGCTCGAGTAGCTGAAGAAGACGCAACTTTTGATGTTAATGGCAAAGTTACTCTTGTTGATGTAAGAGGCAATGAAAGTTCAGGCTTCTTGTATCAAGTTGAATGGTTCGACAATCATTTTATTCGTACCCTAGAGTGCGCAAATGAAAAATATTCCCCCGCTATTAAAAAAGCAACATTAGAATTGGCCAATCGCATAGATAAAGCTTAAATGTAAAAATAATTTTTTATGAATGACGCTGATTTTTATCTATTCCTGTTGCAACTTTAATCAAGGTGCAAATTCATGTATTTTACCCAATGGGATTTGCGCCCCTAATTTTTATCAAATAAAGTAAGTTTATTTTTAAGTAACCATTCGATTAATTCTGATTTTTTGTAGCAGCTAGTTTTATTCTTTATTGATTCTATATAGGATTCTATACTTCTAGGAGAAAGGGATAGAGACACAGCAATTTCCCGATAAGTTTTACCTCGTATTAATAAGTAGGCGCAATCTAACTCACGTTTTGTTAACTTTATTTTATCCCCTTTACTATTGAGCAAGTTATTTATAGTGTAATTTTTGTTGAAATAAGATTTTTTCTCTACGTAGAGTATTTCATCATTATGATTATTGTGCTTAGTTAAGTAGTTATTTCGCCAAGGCTTAATAAGTGGATCTTGGATTGCTTTATTAATAATAAAAGAAGCTTTCTCTTTAAAATAAACTTTAAATTGTTCAAACATATCAAGATGATTTAGAAAATAATTATTGATGTCACGCACATGTTTAGAAGAGGCAAATTGAAAATACTCAGTGTAGTTATTATTCCGTTCTGCAATCAGCAACTTGTTACCAATATCAAGAATATTCTGATGATGAGCTATTTTATCCTGTAATATCCTTTTAGCAGGATTTTGTAAATTTTCAACCCATTCTGTTGTTAATAAATACCTTTGGTTAACGGGTATTAACTCTGGCGTATATAGCTGTTCAAAAGGTTTTATTCTGACGAACGTATGATTTAAAAAAGGGAGGTTATTTGATAATTCTGTACGACTGCCGTTAGTATAAATACGGGTATATTCAAAGAAGCGGATTAATGAATGCTCAATTAAAGGTTTACAAATATTCTGAATCTCAGTGCATGATACAAAGGAAATATGTTTATCGTTGGCCACAGCTAATTCAATTAAACCAAAGCACTTATTATAAATAAAGTTCCAATATTGCTCAAGATTTCTAAATGATAATCATATTACCGTAAAATTTACGGTATTTTTAAATTTGCTCTTTCTATATTTTCCTCATATCAAGAATTAAATTTTAAATAAATGAGGAATAACTCTATGCACCAGGTTGGCCATTTTCCAAAAACTAGGCTTAGGCGTCTACGACGTAATGAAACAATCAGAGGTTTGACTCGAGAGATACACCTTAATATTGATAAATTAGTGTTACCGTTATTTATTAAGTATGGAAGTGGAAAAAAAGAAGCAATTCCCTCCATGCCAGGTCATTTTCAACTAAGTGTTGATAAGTTAGAAGAAGAAATAAATGAGATTTTAAGCTTAGATATAAAAAGTATGATTCTATTCGGTATACCGTCCATTAAAAATCAGTTAGGAACCGATTCCTATTCAGATGATGGGATTATCCAAAAAGCCATTAAATTAATTAAAAAAATAGCCCCTCACTTATTAATTATCTCTGATATTTGTCTTTGTGAATATACTGATCACGGCCATTGTGGTTTTGTAAGTGCATATGATAGCCATCATGTAGAAATTGATAATGATAAAACGATTGAATTACTAGCTAAACAAGCAGTAAGCCATGTTAAAGCAGGGACTGATATAATTGCGCCTAGTGCGAATATGGACGGCATGGTGTCTGCGATTCGTGGCGCTTTAGATAACGCAGGCTTTTACGACATCCCCATACTTAGCTACGCAGTTAAATATGCTTCTTCAATGTATGGACCATTTCGACAAGCCGCGGAAGGCGCACCTAAATTTGGTGACCGTCGTACTTACCAAATGGATTTTGCTAATGGTAATGAAGCTTTAAGGGAGTGCCTTTTAGACATAGAAGAAGGTGCTGATATGTTAATGGTCAAACCTGCGCATACTTATTTAGATATTATTTTTCGTGTAAAGAGTGCTTATCCAGAAATACCTTTAGGTGCTTATCACACCAGCGGTGAGTTTGCCATGATTAAAGCGGCTACGGAAAAAGGATGGATTGTCGAACAAGGTGGCGTTATAGAAACATTAACAGCTATCCAGCGAGCAGGGGCTGACTTTATTATTAGCTATTTTACTAAAGAAGTAGCTCAATGGTTAAAAGATAAAGCTTAACATAAAAATTTTAGGATATAGAAATGCCAATTAATATTTCAGGTAAAAATATAATCGTTACAGGTGGGAATAACGGGCTTGGTAAGGCAATTGCGCAAGAGTTTGCTAAGAACGGCGCTAATGTTTTAATTACTTACCATTCAGATAAAGAAAGTGCAAACGAAACGGTAGAGGAATTAAAAAAATATAATATTAAAACAATGGCTATTCAAGTTGACCTTACAAGTCCTGTAAGCAGAGATTATTTAGTAGAAGAAAGCTATCGATTCTTTCAAGGTAGTGTAGATATTGTCGTGAATAATGCTGGAACCTTGACAAGACAGCCCATCCTTCAATTAAGTCCTCAAGAAATTGAAAATGTTTTCGCACTTAACTTCTTTGCACCTTTTTATCTTACTCAAGCCTTTGGTAAACGCATGGTAGTGCAGCAACAATCCTTAATGGCTTCTGGCGAAACTGAATTAAAAGATTATTGTATTATTAATATCAGTTCTATTAGTAGAAAAGTAGTAGTACCAGGACTTGCTCACTATGAAGCGAGTAAGGCAGCATTAAGTCAATTCACTAAATCAGCAGCGGTTGATAAAGATTTTTGTAAGAACAATATTCGAGTAAATGATATTGCACCAGGCCTTGTTCCCACCAATCTTAATGCAAGTCTATGGAAAAATAATTCATTGTTTTGGAAGGGGTTAGTTAAGAGTATTCCACTTAATCGCCCAGGGAAACCACAAGAAATTGCAGCAGCTGTCTTGTCTGTAGCAACTAATCCTTGGATGACTGGTTCAACCATTACCATTGACGGAGGCAGAGCTCATAATTGGTTTGGTAGTGAAATTAATAATTCCAGTGGGCCTGATAATTTAGAACCAGATTTACCTAGTTCTAAGTTATGAAATGATGCATAGGACATAATATAAAATAAAAGAGCTCCCAATTGTGCTTTCATGCTTTCAAAAGAATACTTTATGCCAGTTATCCGTCAGAACTGCATTTGCGTATTTAAGGCTATTTGTATGATATAGCTGTTTATTAAAGACAGCGAATAAGGGTTTCTAATTTATTTCTACTAATTGTTTTTTTCTACCCAAATTGGATGGGTTTGCCAGTTCTCAGGTAAGCCCATGGAGTTGGCACTCCACTGATATTTCTTCAAGATTGGCAAGATAAGATTGTTATAGGTATTTATCCAAACCCTAGTTGTATCTGATTCATTTAGCAAGTATTTAAGTGTAATCAAAATAAAAAAAGAGCGATCATTTCTAGGGGTAATAGGAGGACGCCATAATTCATTTAATCCCTCAAGGGTTGGTCTTATTGCAAGTTCTTTATTCCAGAGCCGGCTATGGTGGGCGCATATATTTCTAACATAAGTTAGAAAATGTAGAAAATTAGCTAATGTTTTGGGGTGTAAATTATAATGATTTTTAGCAATGATTCGCTTATCTTCATTTTTTAATCCTTTATATAAAAAGGAAATTGAGCCAAAAGAAGTAACTTCGGTTGCCATCCATACAGGTAGGTTAGGGAAGTCTTCATACTTATTCATGTAATGATCAATAATGGCTCTTTGGAACGCTTAATTTCATCTTGGACTTGTAAAAGCCAAGTCCTATGCGCAAATTGATTATGAAAATTCTTATTATTGTTAAGAGCAAAGGGCCCATACCGATCAGCTAAATGATAGGTAATATGTGTCCTGATGGATATCTCTATTCGCTCTAAGGCATCCATAATGAGAAGCCTTAGCTTTCTATCAAATTCATAAAGTTCTAAAATATTTTCTAAGGAAACATTATCTTGAAATTGCTCCAGAAGATTGCCATTTTTGTCTCTTTGTTTGAAAGGAAACCAATAGGCACTTAAACGATAATAATTTATATTGGACAATGTTTCTAAAGCGGATTCTTCACTGGTTATCATTAAACCGCGGTTTTTTAATTTTTCTAATTGCTCTTGAATTTTAAGTGGAGGCTTAAGATATTTTTCTTTTTCAGTATTTTTCATAATACACATATAAAAAAACCGCCAAGGTTACGCAAGAGTCGAAACTCTCTAGGCGTGGCGGTTATGTTAATTAAATTATACATAATTGCTCTTGTTTTTGCAAAGTAGCTTGTCCTGTAATATAGGTTTGGATACAGTTTGCCCATCTTTCAAGTGCATCTTTTCTTTGAGGCAACATTTCATTTTTATTATAAGTTGCCATAATCTTTGGCATTTTATGCCCTAGGCACTTTTCAATAACTACAGGATCAATATGTAGCGTTTCGCCTAATTGAGTCGCAAATGTACGTCTTAAATCATGGGCAGTCCATTCTGGAATCCCAACCTTTTCTTGAATACGTCTAATTGCTCGTGGTAAGGCATTTTCATCAAGCGGTTTATCGACAACTAATCCTGGTAGAACATAATGAGAGTCCCTTATTTCATGTAGTTCTTTGAATATAGACTTCGTTAAATTAGTTAAATGAATTTTAACAGTAATGCCGCCTTTATTATGTTCTGGTGGAACTATCCAAAGAGAATTAGTAAAGTCAATTTGCTGCCATTCAGCTAAACGTATTTCCGCCGTTCTAACGCCAGTAAGAATAATAATCTTAATTGCACTTTTCGTTTGCAGTAACATATGGCACTGTGGACTATCTAAGAAGTGCCAAATTGTTTTGATCTCATCTAAGCTTAGGTAACGATCTCGGTGTTTTTCTAATCCGCCAATATCACGTGCGCGAATGTTGATGGCTGGATTTTGCGGCATACTTCCTCGACTAACCGCATAATTAAAGACTTGCTTTAAGGTACTTAATACTCGATTTGCTTGAATAGGTGCGCCTCGTTGAACAATAATGTCTAGAGCATTTGAAATATCTAAAGGTTGAATTTTTTCTAATTCAAAGCTGCCGAGCAAGGGAATAATATCAGCATCGATTTGTTGTTTAATTTGAAGCGGTTTTTTTCTGTTTTTTTCTACGTAACTTACATACCAAGAGGTAATTAACTTTTCAACTGTATGTTTCTCGCGCTTAAGTTCTTGCTCGATGAGAATTTTAGGATTAGTACCAGTGCGACGAATTTCTCTTAACTCATTAAAACGTTTTCTTGCATCTGCAAGACTCATTGTCGGATAATGACCAAAAATAATATAATCCTTTTTATTATCTATTTTATAGCGATAAATCCAACTTTTAGTACCTGCTGGATAGATTAAAATACCAAAACCAGCACCTTCAAATTTTTCAATTCTCTTATCTTGAGATTTTAAGCGTTTAATATAAGTATCAGTAAAATTGGCCATTAGTCATCCTTGAAATTCAATGGGCACTTTAATGGGTACTTTTTAATGCGCTTACTTGAATTTAAATGCTATTGTTTGCCATATAGAATAATGAAAAAAATCATATGCATCAAGGATTTTTAGCGATTTTTGCTATGGTTTGCTCCTATTTGCAACTGCGATAAAATAGTCTCGTAATCAATAGTCCAGCGGTTCGATTCCGCTCAACGGCATAGTAAAATCAATAACTTACGAATTTAACTTTTTATTTTTGTTTTGCGTGTCGAATACGTGTCGAAGTTTGGGAAATCTATTTTAGAATATTTTGGTAAATCTAGTTGCTCTACTGCAACTACTATTACTTTAGCTGTAAGTCTCAATTGTTCAAAATTTCTCCTATAATTAAGCTAAAGGATTATGGCTAAGGATAGGTAATGAAAGCTTACATTACAAATGATAATTTAGCTAAAATCTCAGCAACGTATAGGCATAAAAATAAAGGCTGGGTAAAAAGTTATTTCGACCTTGATTTGTTATTAAATATAAAGAATGATAAATATGCAGTACTAATTCCAAATTTTTATAACAACAATATTGCTATTGAGGGTTCTATTACATGGGGTAAATCTGGTTTTTCCTTCAATCTAGAGTCAACCGTTCTAAGTAATCAATTACCGTATGTGAGCTTTCAAACTCATAATGGAGACTTCCAGTTAACTGAAGAATGTGTTTACAACATTATCGGTAGTTTACTTTATTTTGCTAATGAAAAAGCAACAGTTCTTTCTACTAAAGATTATAGGGGTTGGAAATTTAAGGCTCCAACTTTAAAAGCGTTTCCTCGAACAAGAACGATAACTGGAACAAATAAAAATAATATAAGAAGGCATACGGCTAATGGGGTCTTTGATCCAATATTTGCGCAGTTTCTTATTAGGCATGAAGATAAAGGGATTAGATGCGATGGCTAGATTATTCCGTAATTAATTTTTGCATAGCATTCAAAATATTATGTTTGCATTCTTCATTTCTGGGCACTCCAGATAGCTTTTTGCCTATTCCACAGCTACAACCTTCACTCATAATTCCTACATAATTTTTAGTAACATAGGGGAAAATGTTAGATAATTGCTTACCACATAAGCATGTTAGTGGATAAATTTTAGCTAAAGCCGGATAAATTTTAAACCATATTGAAAGTTTAACGTTAGGGTTCCACATAGACAACCTAAATTAAAAAATAACATTATACATAAGTAACACATAATTAGGTATTTACTAACTATATGGATTGAAGTGTATAATTTCATTACAATAAATTAAATCTAAATTAGACTTTAAATTAAGTATAGCCATTAAATAGCGAGCGTAGGTTGGGCTGAGGCCCAACATAAATACTTTAAGCCAAAGTTAGTTTGTTCATAATTACATTATGTTCAACAAAAATGAACAACATAAAAAAATGAACAATAATCCACTTGAAAGAATAATCAGTAACAAATAGATAAAGGTTAACAGTCTTATCAAAAAACACCGGGACATTTGGGATAAGCAGGGCATTCGCATAAACACAGGCTAAACCTGTCCCATTTTTAAAAATATCTTAGGACAACTGAAATAATACATGGCGAAAAGCATTCTTTCACTATTGTTCGCTGTTCGCGAACAGCGAACAATATGCTATACTAATCTTATTATTAAAGAATGAGAGCAGCATGATTAAGCCACAAGATTGTCTTATTTTGCTTAAGTTATTAGCCAATCCACAAAAAAATTGGACGCAGCGATGTTTAGCAGGTGAGTTGTGTATTAGTCTTTCTGAGATCAATGCGGGCTTAAAAAGGTTAGAAGAAGCAGGTTTAATTAGGAAAGATAATCTTAGCTTACTAAATTCTACTCAATTTATCCCCATTCTTCCAGCAGCAGAGGAATTTTTAATTACAGCAGTGAAGTATCTTTTTCCAGCTAAACTAGGTTCCTTTATACAAGGGATGCCTACAGCAGTTGCGGCCCCCATCTTCGAAGGCAAGATAGCATTAGGCAATGATCCTATACCTGTTTGGCCAGATGTCTATGGCAATAAAAAAGGAGTGGCATTAGAGCCTATTCACCCCTCAGTGACTAAATCTCTACATAAAGCACCCGATGAAAAATTTTATGAGTTATTGGTATTAGTAGATGCAATCCGCGCAGGTCGAGCACGAGAGCGAAATATTGCAAAAGAATTATTATTAGAAAGAATACGTGGAGGTAATAATGAATTCAGTCAAACAAGATAGTCTAGACAGGTTTAAGCATGTTGCCAAATAACTTGGACCTTATTAAAGCTTAAAGATGAATATGTACCTCTGTTATTCGTTCTCATTTAATTTAAACGAAGCAAGCAAATCTGCATGGCCTGTCTCTGAAGATAATCCCTTGATGAGATCAACTTCTTTAAATGGAAAGTGATTTCTCTTTGTTGCTTTAACGACAGTGAAGCCTTTTTTAGTAATTTCAACATCCACTTCAGTTCCCTCTTTAAATTGAGGTATTTTACGCATTGGGCCACTGATACGTAGAGCTAAGCTATTACCCCATTTTTGAATTTTCGTATGTATTTTCATTTTGTGCACGATATATCATTCAGTTTTTTAACTAATTATAATATTTATGTGATAACTAGGAGAAATGTTTCAAGCTCTTCCTGTAATTATTCAATCATTTTTTCGGTCTGATTGATGCCTATACTGCCATATAATTGATGATTACATAACCATTTAATCAATGATTTATGCAGCCAAATGCTATTAAATGTAGGTTCTAACAGTTGATGTGCTTTAGTGAACTTAGGCAATTTCATAATATTCATAAAAAACGCTGGGACATTTGGGACAAGCGGGACACCCATATAAACACAGGTTAAAACTGTCCCATTTTAAAAAATATCAGTTGGGACAAATGGAACAATTTGTGGCGAAAAAGTTTTTTCAGTAGCAAACAATATCAACCAGGTGCATTTAAGATCACCACCTTTAAAGTGCTTGACACTCATTCTAATCTAGAGCAATAATTTCTACGGACTTTGAGAAAGCCTTAATTAACGTAATAATTAAGCTTTTAGGATAATATCAAAGAATCCCCAGTCTCTTTTACCGCATTTATGTAGATAAAGAGTCAACTGGTTTTCAAACAGCATGGACGCTGGTGGACGGCATTAAGCTGATTGATCATCATTTGACGAGGTTATCCATGTCTAATACTAAACTTTCTCGTTTACAACTTTTAAACGAATTTGAATCTGCACCACATTCTTCTTTATTTAATCAACAAACTTTAGCTGCTGTTTTAAGTTGCTCGACTCAACTTTTAGAACGTAATCGTTGGGCAGGCACAGGCATTCCCTATCTTAAAATTGGCCGCAAGGTTTTGTATCGCAAAAGTGATGTTTTGGCTTTTCTAGAGCAACAACAAGTCTATTGTTCAACTAGTGATGAAGGGCGAAGCCTAGCGCTGGTTAACGAATAAATTCAGTAAAATAGATTTCTGTTCAAGAAGAGGATGATGTCTACTGAGATTATGCCTTTCATGAACGCTGTTGGAGAAAGAGTCATGAGTCAAAATCAAATTATTAATATAAAAGATAAAGCGGGTAGTTCCTCTGTCATTTGCGAGTACGCTGGTGGACACTTTAAATTAACGGAGAAGGGTATCTCTTTCCTTGGCAAGGATAAAGATGGTAACCCAATGGCACCACGCTGGATTTGTTCACCGCTTTATGTAATTGCTAAAACTCGCGATGCTAAAAGTGGTGAGTGGGGTCGTTTATTAGAGTGGCAAGATGACGATGGCATTATCCATCAATGGGCAATGCCCTTATCGCTACTACAAGGGGATTCCTCTGAAGTGAGAAGAGAGTTAGCTAATCTTGGCTTATCTATCTCACCGAATAAAATTGCTCGGGATTTGCTGGCTACCTATCTACAAGTGTTTCCAGTGGAGGCGAGGGCCCGTTGTGTCGATAAATTGGGTTGGCATGGCGAAACCTTTATCACGGCATCGCAAGCCATAGGTAATTCGTCAGAAAGAATTGTCTTTCAAAATACTAATGCCATTGAATCTGCATTGTCTGTATCAGGTAGCGTTAAAGATTGGCAAGACACTATCGGTGCGCTTTCTGCTGGAAACTCACGCCTGGTTTTTGCTATTTCAGCGGCCCTCGCACCAACGTTAGCAACGATTGCCGGTGAAGATTCGGGTGGGTTTCATCTCCGAGGCGCTTCTTCGTGTGGCAAAAGCACTGCTTTAAAAGTAGCAGCCTCTGTTTGGGGAAATCCACAATCTTATTGCCGTTTATGGCGGAGTACCGCGAATGGCCTTGAAGGATTAGCAGCCCTTCACAATGATGGGCTGTTAATTCTGGATGAATTAAGCCAGATGGATCCTAAAGAAGCAGGCGAAGCTGCTTATTTATTAGCTAATGGTCAGGGAAAAACAAGGGCTACTCGGCAGGGAATAGCGAAGCCCGCTTCTCGTTGGTCACTATTTTTCTTATCAGCTGGTGAAGAATCACTTATTTCTTTAATGGCAAGAATTGGGCAGCGAACCAATGTTGGTCAGGAAATTCGCTTAGCTGATATTGAAGCAGACGCTGGGTTTAATATGGGCATCTTTGAAAATATTCATAATCAACTAAGTCCCGCTACAATGGCACTATCCTTAAAGGAATATTCCGGCAAGTATTACGGCGCAGTTGGCCTGGAGTGGTTAAAAAAAGTAGTGGCTAATCGCCAAGCTATTGCCAGCAAGATAAATGGTTTAATACAGGAATTTATCAACAAGCTTGCTATAGCAAATGCGACTGGTCAGATTATACGAGTAGCGCGACGTTTTGCACTCGTTGCCATAGCTGGTGAGTTGGCTAGTCATTATGGATTAACAAGCTGGGAAAAAGGCGAATCATTTTCTGCAGCGCAAAAATGCTTTAACGTTTGGTTAGACGCGTTTGGTAGCGAAGGGAATCGAGAAGACAGAGCAATACTCGCGCAAGTGCGAGCTTTTTTTGAATCACATGGCGCAAGCCGTTTTGATAATGTAAGAACGCCTAATAATGAACGCGTTTTAAATCGTGCTGGATTTTATTCAACTGACGATGAAGGCTATCGGGTTTATATGGTGTTGACGGAAGTCTTTAAAAAAGAGTTATGTCAGGGCTTTGAGCCTAAAATGGTTGTTCGAGTGCTCATGAACGAAGGTTGGTTAAAGCCTGGAGTGGACGGCTCACCTACTCATAAACCAAGGATTAGGGGAGTGGGAACGCCCAGAGTCTATAAATTCACTGATAAAATTTGGGGCGGTGAGTAAGTTAGTTATTAAGGTTGTCCCATAAATTTTAATTCTTGGGACAATTTGGGACAGTGTGAGCCCAGTACTAATGCGCTGTCCCAAGTGTCCCAGTTGTCCCGGCCGATTTTACATCCTTAAGATATAACCATAACGTATTACGCGATTTTATGCCCATCTCATATTGTATCAATAAGCAAGTTTTATAGTTACCATGCTCCGCCAGCAAGCTTGCATACATTTGTTGCGCATACAAATAGCGCCAGCTTTTAGCGCTAGATAGACGATGTTTAGCTAAAGCGCTGCGCCATCTTAAGCGGATTTCTTCATAGGGTATTATTTTTATGAGGCTATCTCGTTTACCAGTTAACTGATTAAAAAAGTCTACCAGTAAACGTTGAGTGGTTGTTCGATAAGGGATATGACGGTCGCTCGAGTTAAACGCAATATCTCTGGTAATCCAAAAATGATCATCTTGAACCTGGATGTCCGGTTTTATTGTAATGGCTTCTCGAAAGGTTAAACCAAACTCAGTTTGCAATGCCATAATGATTCGAGCGTATGGATCGGGCATTGATTGCCAAATATCTGCTTTAATAATTAACTTGCGCTTTTTGCGTTTAATAGGACGTATTAAGTTAAGCGATTTGTTATCAATATTGCTAATAGGACACTCACACAGGGCCAAGAAACGACGAATGATGGTCATATAGCGCATGATCGTCACCGGATTAATCTTGCGCTTTTTCCAATAAGAAACTAGTTCGGTAATATGTTGCGTGTTTAATGCTTGCCAAGAAGGTGGTACTTGCCGAATAGCAAATAAATCATCAATCATTTTATGAATAACATAAGCACGATGCTTGCGATAAAGGTATTTACCTTGTCTATCCAATTTTATTTGTTGATTAGCGAATCGTCTCAATGATTGTGTGCGCATGGTTCACCTGCAAAGGTATTTTAAATAAGTGTTTGCCCTGAATGCTGTTTAGTGTTGGTCGAGCAGCTCACTCGCTAGTGAAACTCGGCAAAGCCGTAAAGCTCGAAGTAGGGGGCAAAGCAATCGTTATAAGGCAAACGATGTGGCCATAGATAAGCTTTTTTGGTTATTTTTCTCCTATTAATGCATGTAAAAAGATTAGATAAAACGAAAGCTTTATCCGCCATCCATTTCATATTGAACAATAATTTAGCTCTATCGAACGACAGAGTTCCTTCAAGGTTTCCCGACTAAACGTCCAACCATGAAGTTAGGGAATAAGCATGGTTTTAGTATAAGACGCCTAAACGTTTCGCCGGATTTCCACCGGCTCATCAGTCATACTTCATTTGAAAAAGTAACAAAGTGCAGATCTTGAGACAAGGGGTTTGGCAGAGATTTTTTGTCCTATCTTATTTGTTGCGTTAGGACAGAGGGCTTTCTAAGGTAGGTAGCAATTAGGGAGTTAATTGGAAAATTTCTGCGTCACTGCTGAAAAGGCAGTGACGCAGAATATTTATTTATTTTTATTAGAATTTGATAAGGCTTCTTCAAGATTAATTTTGGTAAAGTACTGTATTGCATACATTACATTAATTAATAAAGAAAAAAATGACCAGAAAAAAAGAAATTTTGCGATGGATTTTATTAAACTAAAGTGAATGCTAATGCTATTAAATATTACTAGCGCTAATAACAAAGCAGTGCTTGTAAAACAAATATAACCTAATAATAAAGCTATAAAAGCCTTTCTAGAAAGCTCTACTTCTATTTTATGACTGTTTCTATAAGTCTGAAAAGTAATAGGTATTACTTCTGGACTCATTATTTTATTTCCCCATATTTTCTCTAATAGTTGTTCGGAATTAAGTTTTGAAAAACTTATTATTGCAGCAAAAGAGAAAGCGGAAATAAAAGTTAATATAGTATATCCAGATGTAATTAGTGCTTTGGAGTCTGATGTACCAAAACATGTTAATAAAAGAGTTAAAATTAAAGGAATAACAATATGGTAGGTTATTTTAGGATATCCTTTTGTATAAATTATATAATCGGTAAATGGTTTAGCCAGAAATCTTAAGCTTCTCATTAGTTAAAACCTCATCGAGAACTTTATTTACAATTTTGTGTATTATTTTATCATAGTTTGCATCAACTATATTTTCATCAAACTCTACTAATTCTTTATGACAGAAACATTGGTGCAAAAGTTCCTCAGCTGTTGTCTGGTTAGATAATTTATATTCATTTGTCTTTGTTGTCCCAGATAAGTCTACTGTTACTTTTAATAAATCATATTCTGATTTGCGTGTTGTTATCATTTTTATAAAACTAGATACTTTTTTATCAGGACTTAAATACACTTTTTTTGGTGGTTTTAATTTTAACTCACTTCTAGCAGTGCATGTAAATGGAAATTCATCTTGCCTCTGATTCATAGGTATGTTTTTAATAAGCGTTATGCCCTTTATTTCACCAGTTCTTAAAATTTCTTCGAGAGTTTCGCTTTTACTCGCTAAAACTTCTAGATGGGGATGAACTGAAATTTTTCGTTCTATATCTTCATAGTCTTTAGCCCATTTTTTTAAAATAATATTCAGGCTCTTTTGAATCTGGCCTGGGTATATATGTGGATATGCTTCCAAAGCCACAAATAAGTGAGGCTCATTAGTTATTGAGTTTTGTGCTATTTTGAAAATTATATGTGAGACTAAGCGTACCCCTTCATAATCTTGTTGCTCAATTTTTCTTTCAGAGTCGGTATTAAAATTATATAAATCATTCGCTTGTATATCTTTGTTAGCAAAATAGAATAAACAGGCAGCCACGCTTTTTGACTCATTAAGAAACTGAAAATGTTCAAATTTAATAAGAGAGTTTGCTATTGGGCATATCAGTTTAGTGGAATTTAAATAATTTAATAGGTTTTTAAAATCATAAGTATTTCTAAATTGACTATTATTTTTTAACAAGTTATCAAAAAAATCGTATTTTATTTTTTCTTTTTCATCATCTGTTAGTTCTGGGTTATTCTGGATAAATCTACCTTTTAGGGATAATTTTAATTCAAAAACGTAAAATTGTGATTTGTTATTAAGTCCCATAATTTATCCTCCAATTAAATTGGCATTAAAAGCAGGCCTCCATGCTATTAAGATCAAATGGAACTATGCACAATAATATACATAATATATATTATAACATTTATTGTTTAACCAAGGGCTTACAAGCTAGTTTAAATAGGGGAGTGACTATAAATCATTAAAATTTCGTAAAGCGATTGAAGAGCTCGAAAATTATAGTGATAAAAAATTTCTGTCATTTAATCAATGATTGATAATGTAAATGATGGATATGCCTGAATCTAAGCAGCAGCTAAAATTATTAATTAAATTAGGAGCCTCGGATCGACTAAAATGACAGAAAATAACTTTCCAACTTCTAAGAGTTCCTATTTAACAATCCAGGAGGCTGCAGAAATTTTAAATGTTTCAATTCCTTACATTAAAAAGCTTTTAGAGGAAGGGAAGATTCCGTTTAATAAAGTAGAGCATAGACTAATTCTCGCTAGTGATTTAAAGAAATTTAAAGACAATGCCTTACAGGAAAGTAAGGAATCATTGCAAAATTTAGTCGATCAAGCTCAGTCTTTAGACATGGGATACTAATAAATAGGTATTATTAATTTGGTACACGCTGTGTTCCATTTTCATTTTAATATCCGCAATTAGCTATTAGTTTCATTATCTCGGATTAAATTAATAATGAGTTGAATCATGACATCTTTTTGAGCAGGATCACTTTGTGCTACGAGAAGAGCTATGGCGACTAGCGCATTATCATTAATCTTAACTTCCCCGCTATGCTTTAAATGATGTCTATTCAGCTGTAAAAACCAAATAAACATAAAGGCCCCGATACGTTTATTACCATCAGCGAAAGGATGATTTTTGATAATGAAATACAATAAATGAGCTGCTTGTTCTTCAATGCTAGGGTACAAATACTCACCTCCAAAGCTTTGTACAATATTTCCAAGAATACCTTTGAAGCTTTCATCTTTAGGCCTACCAAATAAAGAAGTTGCCTCATTTGCGTTAATTAATCTTTGTTTTAAATCCTCTATGGCTTTAACAGCTGAGTCATAATTTATTTCGCAAGTAATATTAGTATTAAGTTTGCCCGAAGGGAAATTACCTGTGTCGTATTGGTTTAGTAAAATGAAGGTATGAGCATAATTCGTTAAAATTGATAGAAGGCCATTAGCCTCTATTTCATTCAATGCAGTTAATTGAGCTTGTTGAAAAAGATTTAAGGTATTTTTCAATTCTAACAATTGTTGCTCTTGCTTTTGCAGGCGACTGCGATCAAGTGCATAACCACGTACTAAATATTCTTTTAAAACATTATTTGCCCAGATACGAAATTGAGTTCCTTGTTTTGATTTTACGCGATAGCCAACAGAAATAATAACATCCAAGTTGTAAAGTTGTATTTTATAGGTTTTTCCGTCTGCGGCAGTTGTCAAGGATTCCTTGACAACTGAATTTGCGTCCAGTTCACCTTCTTTAAAAATATTGTTTATATGGAGACTGATATTTTGTTTCGTTTTCTTAAATAATTCGACCATTTGAGCTTGGCTAAGCCAAACTGTCTCACCCTCTAACTGCACTTCGGTATGAATACTATTATCTTTATCCGTGTAAATTAATACAGATTTCTTCATTTTTGAACCTATTAAATACAAGTAGAGATGATGCCTTAAACTATTATTTTATATTCTTTATCTCTTTTAATCATTCAAAGAATAGGTAGGTATCAGATTATCATTGCAAATTTTTATAATCCTTTTCGGCAGAACAATAGAAAAAACAAGAGCCTCTGCGCCCTAGGAGAAAAGTCCTAGGGGAAGTAGTATTATAATTATACCTAAAAATTATAATAGCTAGCAATTTTGGTAATTGTGGTTAGTTCTATTTAATAGACTTGCAAAATCCCGCAGGAAAGAATTTTCTAAGGGCACAATATACAAACTTTGTTTGTGGCGAAAAAATATACTTATTTGCTATTAAAGTTAGGTAAGTTGATTTTAAATGAAATTTATAGTTTTAAGTTAAAGTGAGGGTATGAAACCGCTAATAGAAACGAATCCTTATTTAAAAAATAAAGAGTATCGAGAATTTACAAATGCTCGGTCTGTAAGGACTTCTAGCGGAGTTAAGGGAATTTAGTAAAGCCTCTTTCTAAAAAAATAATTATTGATCCTTCACGAACTCAAAGAGCGTTAGAAGAAATTAAAGCGCGCATTAATCGTAATTAAACGTATAACTTAATTTGCAAATTAGTGAATCTGACTCGGTCAAATGAATTTGGAACGCAGTGCGTTCCATTTTGTTTAGTTGCCAATATTATAATTTGGACCGCACCGCGGTCCGTTTTAAGTAAGTTGTTATAAAACGTAAATTCTAACTTGAACTACATTGTTATGATAATGAGATTAATTTGGCAGACAGTGTCTGCCAAATTAAATATGGGATAAAACCTTTTTGTTATAACTGCGTTTTGGTTGCTGCTAGAAAGATCCCAAGAGCAAATAATAGCTCGTTTGAAACTGGCTACTCATTTTAATAATTCCATTTTTTCTTGGATTGTAATCACTTCAGCTGATTTTATTACGCCCATGCATTTTAAAATATAATCGGTAATTAGTTGCATTGGTTTTCTCAACCGCTCTACATCCGCAATAATATAGCCTGCAGTAACATCACTCGTCATTTTATGATTTAGTAAACGTTTAAGCGCATAAGCTGGGATATCTAAGCTTTCCGCAATAGTAATAAATGTTCTTCTTAAATCATGCACTGTAAATTGAATACCTGTCAGCTCAGTAACTTTAGTCATTTGTCTTCGTGGTTCAATAATGTGGCCAGCAGCGCCTGCGCCTGGAAATACGTAACTGTTTATACGACCTTCGTATCGCGTTTGCAGTAAGTTATATAGAAAGTCTGAAAGGGGTAGGGTGTGGTTATCGCGATTTTTTGTGTCGTGAATGATTAATGTCTTTGCCTTTAAATCAATTTGCTCCCATGTCAGCGTTGCTGCTTCCTGACGACGTAATCCCGTAAATAAAATTAATAATAAATAATCACGAAGCGTTTTATTTTCTAGTTGCTCAAGGGCGTTATACCAAGGCGCTAACTCGTGTGACTTGATAAGGGTTTGGCGGCGTTCAATGCGATACCAAGCACGTGTTTGTGATAAACGTCTAACCGGGTTTTCAGGAATGAGTGATTTACCTTCAGCATCTTCATACTGGCCACTTGCAAAATTAAAGAGGGCACGTAAAACGCGCATGGCTAAATTAGCGTAAGCTTCACCATGAGCATCGCCTAATTTTTGGTGGTGTTTAGCTATTTTGTCTTTAGTGATCGAAATTAGCGGTTTATTCATCCAGCTTGAGAAGCCTTTAGTTAGAATTTGTTTGTAATTGATAAGAGTGCTTTGCTTTAAGGACTTTCGTGCTTGGAGATAATCATTAAATACTTCCTGTAAGGTGATTTCTCGCATTTTGGAGGTTTTCTTTTGCGCAACAGGGTCAAAGCCCATGGCAATTTGGCCGAGCAGCTTTTGAGCTTCTTTACGTGCCATTTCGACAGTTAATTCTGGATAACGTCCTAACGTAATCCGACTCAGTTTATTTTTAATAATTTTTTCAACAAAAAACGCTTTAGTGCCGCCTGAAGTCACTCGCACACCAAACCCTTTCATATTGTCATCGTAATAACGCTTTTGTGCGGATTTACCATTTTGGGTACTTAAAGGGATAGGCAATTTATCTACAACTGATTTAGTAATCTTCATTTAAATTTTCCTAAGCGTGTCGAATACGTGTCGAATATGTGTCGAAGAATTGTTTAAAATTTGTTAAAAGAACTTATAACTTATTATAAGTATTACTCTTTGTAAATAAAAGGTTTTTAAAATAAATTAAAAGAATGTCGAAGTGTATAAAACACCCAATTTTGTAACTCGTAATCAATAGACCAGCGGTTCGATTCCGCTCAACGGCATAGTAAGATTAAGGCTTGTGGATTTAGGTTTTGTTTTTGCTTGGTGGATTAAATGTGTGTCGAAGGACAGAGAATATATAAACCTTGATTACGCTTCGCTGCATCAAGGCTACGCTTGGTAGATTGATTCCTTCCATCTTTAAGACTCTTAATTTAGTACAGGAGTGTTACAGGCTGTTTTTTGAATATGACTAGTCTGAATTAAATTTCTTAACAATGCTTGCGGGCTTGTATCTATTTCTGGTGCAAACTGCCCATGGACAAGAAAACCGTTTTCTTTGCAGTTATTAATAAATTGGAATCAGGTATCAAAAAAGTCATTGACGTTGAGGAAACCTATTTTTTATGTATTTCTTGGTCGTTCATTATATAACCAATTTTTTCTGACCCGAACTTTTCATTAATTAATAAAACAGCTCTATTAGAAAAACCTATTAATTTATTTGAATGTAAAAATCTATTCAAATAAATTAATAGGTTTTGGCGCTACTCCAATTAAACACATGCCAATAAACTACCTACTATTTAGCTTAATATAAACTATATTAAAATTAGAATACTTTATTGCTATGACTAATAAAATAGATAATTTGAGACAAATTTAATGTATAAATCCTTATTAAAGTTTATTAATGAGGAAGTTAGTAGGAATTTGATTTGGCTTTTAGTTGTTATAGGAGGTTTTAATGCGGTATCGAGCTAAGCAAGTGAATCGAGCTGTATTTTGTGCTTATGATATCCGTGGTGTTATTAATAAAAACTTTGATGAACATGCCTTTTACACTATTGGTCGTGCTCTTGGCTGTCGTATGCATGCATTGAAACGCCAAAAAATATTTATTGCTCGCGATGGACGTCTAACAAGTAACAGTTTAGCAATGGCTTTAAAACAAGGTTTACTTGATAGTGGCATAATAGTATTCGACATAGGTCAAGTACCTACGCCAGTTATGTATTTTGCAACCTTTGAATATGGTATTGATTGTGGCGTTATGGTGACAGGAAGCCATAATCCAGCCGATTACAATGGTATTAAGATGGTTCTAGCTGGTAAAACATTAGTCCAAGCTGATATTGATATACTTTATGAGCTTATTTTAAAACATGAATTTGTTGATGGTCAGGGCCAATCTAATTTATTGGATATAATACCTAATTATATGCAGCGAGTTATTAAAGACATAATATTAAAACGTAGCTTAAAAGTAGTTGTTGATTGTGGTAATGGTATTGCGGGCGCTATTCTTCCGCAGATTCTCCAAAACCTTGGCTGTAATGTAATTCCATTATATTGTGAGGTTGATGGCCACTTTCCTAACCATCATCCTGATCCAGCAGTTGAAGAAAATCTAGCTGACTTAAAAAAAACTGTTGCTAAGTACAATGCTGATATTGGTCTTGCATTTGATGGTGACGCTGACAGGTTAGGAGTTGTAACAAATAAAGGTAAAGTTATTTGGCCTGATCGCTTAATGATGCTGTATGCTCGTCATTTGTTAAAAATTAATCCTGGAGCAACTATTGTTTATGATGTTAAGTGTTCGTCTCACTTAACAGATGTAATTGAGTCTGCTGGTGGGCATGCTCTAATGTGCCCAACGGGACATTCAATAGTTAAAGGTATAATGCAAAGTACACAAGCTGCATTAGCTGGTGAAATGAGTGGTCATCTCTTTTTTAAAGATAAGTGGTATGGTTTTGATGACGCGCTCTATAGTGCTTGTCGTTTGCTAGAAATAATTAGTGAAAGTCCTTTATCAGCTGATGAGCAATTTTTAGCATTACCTGACAGCGTGAATACGCCTGAAATTAAAATTTCTATTAGTAATAGTCAAAAATTTACTTTCATGCAACGGTTTATTGAGTCTGCTGTATTTGATGCTATTAAAGCTATAAAAATCGATGGCTTGCGTGTTGAATTTGAGCATGGTTGGGGACTTATACGTGCTTCAAATACCACTCCTTGTTTAGTAGCACGTTTTGAAGCTCAAGATTATATTAGTTTAAAACATATACAGGGATTATTCAGACAACAGTTGCTGAGAATTAAAAAGAATCTAGTTATCCCTTTTTAAAAGGTTAAATAAGTTAGAATTATTATAGTAGGCTAAACTAATTTCTGACTTTCTATCAACTCTCTATTTTAACTAGTTCCTGCAAAACCTTATCTCTAAATATAGCTTATAATAATTAATATTTACTCGTTAGGATTGTTAATGATATTACCCCTAATTTTAGCTGGTGGTACTGGAAGTCGTCTCTGGCCATTATCTCGGGAGCTTCACCCAAAACAATTTTTAAATATATTTGGCTCACATACTATGTTACAAATGACTCTAATGCGTTTACAGGGTTTGGAGCATACACCTCCGTTTATCATTTGTAATGAGCAACATCGATTTCTTGTTGCAGAGCAACTAAGGCAGATAGATAGTAATGGCGTAATTATTCTTGAGCCTTTTGGGAAAAACACTGCCCCTACAGTTGCGATTGGCGCTTTGTTAGCATTAAAGCAAAATGATAATTTCAAGTCTGAAATTCCGGATGAGCCAGTTTTGCTAGTTCTTCCGGCAGATCATATGATTAATGATATAGATAAATTTCAACAAGCTGTCAATGAAGCTTTAGTTTATGCTAATCAAGGTAAATTAGTTGCCTTTGGAGTATCTCCAGATAAACCTGAAATAGGTTATGGTTATATTCGAGCCTCGAAGAAGAAAAAGGTAATGAATATTGAACAATTCATAGAAAAACCCGATTTACCAACTGCTCAATCTTTCTTAAAAAGTGGGAATTATTATTGGAACAGTGGTATTTTTATGTTCCGTGCAAATGATTATTTAAATGAATTAAAACAATTTAGAAGCGATATTTATGCTAGTTGTGTAGAATCAGTTGAACATATGCATAAAAATAATGGATACATTTATATTAGTAAGGAGCATTTCTTCAAATGCCCAACAGAGTCTATAGATTATGCAGTAATGGAGAAAACTAAAAATGGTGTTGCTATTCCTTTAGAGGCTGGCTGGTCAGATGTAGGCTCATGGTGTTCAATTTGGGAGATTTTGCAGAAAGATTTACATGATAATGTACAGACAGGTGATGTTGTACAATTTGATAGCCATAGTAATTTAGTAAATAGCGAAGATAAATTGGTTGTGACAATAGGACTTAAGGACACAATCATTATTAATACTAAAGATGCCTTACTTGTAACCACGAAAGATAATGTTCAAAAAATTCGACAAGTGGTTGATGAGCTTGGTAGAAAAGAGCGTAATGAAGTTAAAATCCATCGCGAGGTACACCGTCCCTGGGGAAAATTTGATTCGCTTGAATGTGGGAAACGCTATCAAGTAAAACATCTAACAATATTACCAGGTCAAAAAATTTCTACACAAATGCATCATCATCGAGCTGAGCACTGGATAATCGTTTCAGGGTCAGCTTTAATTACTAAAGATCAAGATAGCTTTTTACTTACTGAAAATGAATCGACTTATATTCCATTAGGGACTGTACATACTTTAGAAAATCCTGGCCTTATTCCTCTGGAAGTCATTGAAGTTCAAACTGGGTCTTACCTTGGAGAAGATGATATCGTCCGTTTTGAAGATCAATATGGACGTTGCTCTTCAAAAGATAATTTATCAGAGTCGGAAGATAATGACCTTAAATAATTTTATCTAATAAAATATATACTTTATCTAAAGCAGAGGAGAAAAGCGTACTGGGAAATGCAACAAAAAACTGTTAATGCGTCTAAAGATAGCAAGTGTCGCCTTGATGCGTCGAAGCGTAATCAAGGTTTATTACTCCCATATTTTAATTCACTTCTATTCGTTAACTTCAGCCAAAGTAGGTCGGGTTTTGGCCAACATAGATATTTATATTTTTTAAAAAATTTTGTAGATAGGAGCTGGTTATTGTCTAATTATTGTTTAATTAGAATCTTGAAAAAGCCTATCAGCACCAATTAAAGGAATAATGCGATATAAAACTTCCTCCATTACTTTAGGCTCAGCATCTGCGATAAATTTTGCTTTTCTATCTTTCCAAGAAAGAGTTTGAATAAGACTTGCAGCAACAACTGAGGGCTCCTTAAGTGTATTAACTGGAACCTCAGTACTGCCACCTCGAATTTTAGTACTTATAGGGCAGCAAATAATTAGGCCAGTTGCTTGATTATATTCTTTTGAAGATAACACTAAAGTAGGGCGGTACTTGCCTATTTCTTTGCCTTTAGTTAGTTCAAAGTCTAGCAAGATAATGTGATTTCTTTCTGGAATATAGGTGTTTGTCATTATTACTCAACTTCATTAGGGCTAGGTATATCAAGCAAATCGGCATGGGCAGTTTCTGCAGATAATCCTTTGATAAGATCTGCTTCTTTAAATGGAAAATGTTTTCTTTTTGTTGATTTAACTACCGTAAAGCCTTCTTCAGTGATTTCAACATCAACTTCAGTTCCCGCTTTAAGACGAGGTATTTCACGCATCGGACCACCAATACGTAAGGCTAAGCCATTACCCCATTTTTGAATTTTTGTATGTATTTTCATGTTTACGCCTAATGTATCAACAATGTAGATATTAATAAGTATACACAATGTATCACCAGTTCTGCAACCTCAGCAAAATAAAGTCTATTTAAAGTAGGTTCTAACTGTTGCTGGTTGGATGAAGCAATAGTAATTAAACGATTGGAATAAACAAATCTTGTTTACGCTTCGCTATATCAGATAATAAGCGACACACCTCTATTAGAAAACATCATGGTTTTTCATTTTCTTATTTTGTGCATAAAATCTTTGATTTGCCATAATTTGTTTTAAGTCTATCCTTAAATAAGATAGCTAATAATCATTTTAATCATATTCAGGGAAAGGAGATAAAAAATGGATCATTTACATCAAGATCAAAATCGAGGGCAATTTAAACCCAATCCAATAGGAAATGGGCATAGTACACCTGAGCCTGAGCAATTAAAGCCTTACTCATCAGAAAATTTACAGCAAAAACAATTCAGCCAAAAGCCTTGGCTTAAACGGACTAAACAGCGATTTGTGGAGTTATTTCACGACAGCCGTGATAAAGTAACTGACACTCAGCATGCTATTAAAGATTATTCTAATACTGCTATAGAAAAATTTACTGCAAGACCTATGCCTTATCTATTAGCAACTAGTGCTATAGGATTTTTGCTATCTTCTATGCTGCACCGAAAAGAGAATAAAAAGGATTATTTTTATCATGAATCGATGAAAGATCGTTTAATGAAAAATTTACCTCACATGCCTATCGGTCAAAAACCTTTATTTAGTCGCGTTAAAGACCAATTTAATGATTATTTTCATCAAGAGTCGATGAAAGATCGTTTAATGAAAAACTTACCTCATATGCCTTTCAGACAAAAACCTTTATTTAGCCGTGTTAAAGACCAATTTAATGACCTATTTTATGATAGCCGGGATAAAATCAGTGAGACTCAAGATACTCTCAGAGACTATTCTGACACTGCTATGCAGAAGGTTAGTGAAAAACCTTTTCCTTTCTTATTAATGACTACCGGTTTAGGATTTTTGCTATCTTCTTTGTTTCAACAAAAAAAAATAAAAGTAGTTCATTTATATCAAGAACAAGACCACAACCCTATGAAACAAAATAAAATGGAAAACAATTATAATGCTCCTCATCAAGAGCATACAGGGCAACATTCAATAGAAAATTTATCTAATATGCAATTTAGCAGAAGACCTATGCCTTATTTATTAATAGCTGGTACTGTAGGATTCTTGCTATCCTCTGTGTTTTATCGTAAATAAAATCAATTAGATTAAAAGAATTAACGAGCGTAGGTTGGGCCCTGGCCCAACTTAATGCTCATAGCGCGCATTGCCTTGATGCAGCGTAGCGAAATCTAAGTTTTTACTCTCCGAAGCCAGAATCATCCTTAGGATTTAGGATGAAGTTAGCACAATTTATAGGCATAATTCCTTTATAGACGTAATGACGAAGCCAGTTAATGTGATTTCTTTCAGGGACATATGTATTTTCATTTATAAATCTAGGGAGCGATCATTGCACAATCTATAGCCTTATCAAGCGATTATTTAATGTAAATCTAACTAATTGATCTTTAAATGATCAAACTGATAAAATTATGTTAAAAATTTAATAACCGGCAATAAATTACATTAATTAGGGGGGGGCTATGCCACATATTACCTTAGAAAGTGAAGAAAGTCAGAAGCAACAATTGCTTAATTTCTACTACGATTTTATGTCTAAGAAAAATGCAGAAGCACAAGCATTTAGTTCTCTGGATGAATTTAGAGCGAGTGCTACTTATCAAAATCTACCTGAGGAAGAAAAAGAGCAATTAGGTCAACATGAAGGGAAAAATGTAATTGTTTTGATGTTTGATGATATAGAGCAAGTTCAAGCGTTTATGGAACAGGCCCAATCAAAAGGCCTTATCAATAAGGAGCAGGCTGAAGAGGTAATATCTAGACTTAATGAGAAGATGCAATCGGCATATAAACTGGGAATGTAGTGTTAACACAATGATTTATTATTCGTAAAGCTAAAGAACAAGCATAGCACTGTTCAAGTCGTTAACTTATGTTCTTCATATTTGGTCTGTTACTATCAACTAAAAGAGCAGTTTCCTTGGGTTTAATAATTTTGCCTTTTTTCAATACTAGTAATTTATTTATTTCAACGCCTATAAATAATATTTGTGATGAAAAATAAAACCAAATTAAAATGACAATTAAAGAACTGGCAGCGCCAAACATTGAGACTCGGTTACTATGATTAATATAGTAACTAACAATAAATTTTCCTAAAGTAAATAAAATAGCTGTAATAAAAGCGCCTATCCATATGTCCTTCCAATCAAGAATAACGTCCGGTAATACCTTAAACAACATGGCAAAGAGTAAGGTAATGATGAGAAACGAAATGATGTACTCTAGAATTATGAAACTGTATACACTACCGCCAAACATTTTAACGAGCAAACTACTCATCGCTGCAAGAGTAAAACTTAACACGATTGAGACTAATAGAAGAAAGGCGATCCCCAGAACCATACTAAAAGATAAGAAACGGCCTCTAATTGTATTAAACCATCCTCTACCAGGTTTAGGCATAACTCCCCAAATTCTATTTAAGCCATTCTGAAGTTCAGCAAAAACTCTAGTGGTAGCAAAAATTAAAAAGAAAATTCCAATGATCTGAGGTATTTTGCTTTTACTAACCTCTTGGCTATTTTCTATCATGGTTTGAATTTGCGAAGCGACTTTTGTTCCTGCTAAATCAGAAATATAATCTATAATACGGCCCTGTACAGAAGCTTCGCCTAAGAAAAAACCGATGAGAACTATGCAAATAAGTAAGATGGGCGCCAATGAGAAAAGAGTATAGAAAGATAAGGCTGCAGCTAAGCTGGGAATTCTGTCTATACGCCAAAGTTTAACTAACTCTTTAAATGATTGCCAAACCTTTTCAGTGCTCATAATATACTTCCATGTTAGATGCTAACTATGTTAGACCAATTTAGCAGATTTGCGAATTAATTAGTTATCAAAGTTGATTAGCTGCGTAGCTTACTAGTTATAGTCTACAATTAAACCATAAGACTGTATAAACATCTTAATCATTCCTAAAGCTGTAATCACATTATACCGTTTTTGAACACTTTATAGTACGTTTTATGACTTTTATTGAGAACAATGATGTTTACTTATACAGCGACGATTTATTTTGGCTCACATGTAATTAATACAAAATCCAGTGATGATTTAGACGCTCTTTTTATCTGGATGTTGACTGAAGGGGATAATGACTTTGGCGATTATAGTGGCCAAATTGTTAATAATAGTAATCTCGAAGTCATCAGACAATTTAAAAAAAATTCTTTTTTAAATTAAATGCAGATCATTTTTCATTTATGACTTTTTATCCATTCAAGCTATATCAAGAAAAAATTTTCATTATCAAATAGTTAGATGTGAGCGCTGATTTTAAATGAATTGACACTCACTATAGTCTATAGCAATAATCTTGATGGCCTTTGATAAGACATTTTTGACAATCACTTGAGGAGAAAATAAATGAATAAAGGATTTTGTGTAGGTTTATTATTCTCTTCTCTATCGTCATTATGGGCAGGTAGTATGGGACCTGTACTTCCTGAAACGCAGTGGTCAGGATTTTACGTTGGTGGTAATCTGGGTGGTATGTGGCTTTCATCAAAATGGATTTATAAAAACATCAATCCCTACGATGCTTCAGGCCCAAGTGGTCCAATCATTGCTACAACCAATCGCTTTGATATGTCAAATGTATCTGGTGGTGCTCAAGGTGGTTTTAATTACCAGCTTAACCAATGGGTCATGGGTGCTGAGCTAGCTTATGTTTGGACTGATTTAAGTAAAACGCAATCTAACGTAGCGCAAGCTTTTTCTGCTCGTGGTTCACAGCAAATAGTAAATACGAATATCAAAGGGTTTTTCTTAGCTACAGGTAGACTAGGTGCCTTAATTAATCCTGATTGGCTTTTATATGCAAAAGGTGGTTATGCAAGGGCTACGATTAAAACGAGTGGCAGAACACTACCAGCACTTCCTCCGCTGAATTTAAATTGGAACACGTCTAAGGACCACAATGGATGGGTAGCAGGCGGTGGTATAGAATATCAATTTATGAAAAATATAACCCTAGGCGTTGAATATAATTATATTGGTTTAAGCAATAAATTACATACTGGCCCTGTTTCTGGCGGTCAGCTTATTGGTCCAAATAACCAGGTTGTGCATCAAGTCAATGCAAACACGCAAAATGTAATGGGACGTTTAAATATTTTATTTGGATGATAATAAAGTAGTCTTGATGCAGCGCAGCGTAATCAAGGTTTTTATTTAGATATAAATGCTATTTAAGGCGATTAAGTATATCTATAGATTATGACATAAATGATTTGCACAGCATTGGTGATAATAATCATAATAAAAAATAATACGTGTGCAATGCTATAAGCTGCAACCTGAATTTCATATATCAAGCCGCACCAGCCTGCAAAAAAGTGACAAATAAAATAAATTACGGATATATTATTTACATTTTTTGATTTAATAGTTAGCCACGTTTGTGGTAAACATCGTGATGCACCTAATAGTAAACCTATATAACTTAATGTAATAATAAATTCACTCATTACTTTCCTTGTTTTGCATAACGCCTTATAACAATAAAAGAAATAAAAAATAACAGACCTATAGCTGAAAAAGGAAAAACCATGATATAGCGTTCAAAGTAAATGTCATAAATTATAAAGAGCAGCGATTGGGTTGAACCCATCAACATCATTACAGGTGACACGCCTTGCGAATTTTTATTTTTGATGATTTTAATAAGGAGCGGTAAAAAGGAAAGGATCAATAAAATTGTCGCTATTATAAGTAATAGATTAGTACTCATTGAATTACCTTTAAAGCAGCTTGCTCAGTTGGAATGTTCAATGCTAAGGATAACTGAATCAAATTGTTAACAATATTTTTTAAGTTAGCAAATTTTTCTTTGATTCTTACTGTATTAATTTTCTTATTACCTAACTCATTAAGAACTAATATTAATCCGCCACTATTAGCTATGTAATCAGGTACATATAAAATTCCCATCTTATGCAATTGTTCACCTATATTGTGGTCAACAAGTTGTTTATTCGCGCCACCACAGATCACCCTACATTTCAACTCTTTAACATTATCGGGATGAATAACATTGCCATAAGCGCAAGGACATAAAAAATCTATCTTGATTTGATAGATAACTTCTGGCTCTACAACGTTAATAGCTGGAAACCTTTTTTTATAATAATTCACTTTATTATTATCAACATCGGTAACAAAAATTTTGCCGCCTTCTTGATAAATTCGCTCTAGTAAATGGCCACCAACTTTGCCCAGCCCTTGAATTGCAAACTTTTTTCCTGCTAAATTCGAATTAGAAAATATAAAATTAGCTGCGCTTTTAATAGCAATCAAAATCCCTTCTGCTGTATAAAAAGAAGGATCAGCATGATAACCGATAACATATGGCGTTATTTGACTAAGGAATTTTATATCTGTACAAGTTAAGCCCATATCTGTACCTGTTACAAATTGACCCCTAAATTCATTAAGTATTTTAGCGTACCTCGCTAGCCACTTTTCCCTTTCAGCAGATAAGTGACTCTCAATAATACAGGCTTTTGCTGAGCCATACTCTTGATAACCACAGGCTTTAAGCTTATATGACATGTTTTGCGAGAGTTGTAAGACGTCATTCAACGCTTCAGGTTCGTTTTTATAATTTCTTACCCGTGTGGCGCCAACGGCCATTTGTGGTGTTTGCGTGTGGATAGCTAAATATCCGCATAGTCCTACCTGATCATCTGTAAAACGATAAACACCAACATGATTATTGAAATTAATATTATGTATTAATAAATTATTTCTGATCCGTTCAATAGGCATCTAAATACAAACTACTTACACTTGTCTTTCAAGTTTAGCACTTTTTTGCGCATATCGTTTCAAAAATATTTAAGTTTTTGATTTTGATTTATAAATACCATACTAAATTAGACATATTTATGGCTTAAATGACAAAAAAGGTAGAATAGAAATACCAATTGCTCATATTCTAATCGTAAAATTTATTCTTTACACGGAGATAATTGATTTTTTAAGTTTGACTTAAAAGTTAATAAAATTTAATATGCACATTTTTCACACTTACAATCCTTTTTAAGGACATAAAGAATGAAAATATGCAGCTCTCAATCTGCAAGTTTAAACTGTTTATTTAAAAGGATAGTATGATTCCTAAAGATTCCCCTTCATCTACTGATAGTTTGCCCTCTGATCTATTAAGCGGAGAGACTCATGAATTTCATAGGCAGGGGGGTGATCTTACCGAAAATTCTTTTGTGACTATTCCGCTAACAAATGACTTAGAGAATGTAGAACCTGATGATATTGAAGAGTTTTATAGTTTTGGAAGGGTGTTCAAAACAATTAGCAAACTTTCAATTCCAATGGCATTATCCTTCACATTTAGTATTGAAATATTTTTAATAGTTATATTACTTAATAATTTAAATGAAAATGACAATGAAAATGATGTAGCCGCAGCAACCCTAATTTCCGTATTACTTAATGCTTTAGCAGTAATTGGCATGTCTCCATTATTTTCTATGAGCGTTCTTGCATCTAATAAAATTGGTGAGTTAAATGAAGCTGAAAAACGCGGCGAAGATTTAATTTCATTGCAAGAAAAACGAGAGTATATAGCAAGTATCAATAGAAATGGCCTCTGGATGTCTGCAGTACTTACTCCTCCCGTGATGGCAGGTATGTTTTTTTCAAAACCTTTATTAACTAACCTTTTTGGCCAGAATGAAGATGTAGCTCAAATTGCGCAAAATTTTTTAAGAACTTATTCACCTGCAATTGCTGGATTAATGGTTCGTATCTCTTCTGAACAAATGATGTTTAGCTTTGGTCGAGCGATGCCAGCTATGTTGATTGGGTTGGCAAACCTTGGTTTAGGTACAGGACTCTCTATTTGGCTAGGAAAGGGGGGGGTAGGTGTACCAAAATTGGGCGGTACAGGTATTGCTATAGGTTTTGTAGCTGAAGCCTATTTAACAGCATTATTTTATTCTCTTTACCTTGCTAAGCATAAGGATTTTAAGCAATTTGAATTTTTTAAAATATTTAAGCGATATGAAGGACAATTTACGCAACTTCGCCAACTTTTGAAAATAGGTGGCTCTATTTCTTTTGCTGTGGCCAGCGAAATGAGTATGTCTTTTGCTGTAGGAGTATTTTCAGGCTTAATAGGAACTAGGGCACAATCAGCTATAACCTATGTAAATCAATTTATATTTCTAAATTTTTTAGGTTTAGCTAGTTTCGGACAAAGTAGTTCTCAAGAGGTAAGTAGGCTTATTGGTGCAAAAAGCTATGAAAATGCAAGTCGCATGGGTAAATATTCTTTGCTAAGCACTATGATTTACACTTCTCCTATTCCAGCATTTTTTGCCATTATGCCTAGTTTTTTGATTATATCGGGCCCTAATAAAGATGAGTTAACCGCTATCTTAAAATATCTTGTTCCAGCTATGGCTCCAGGAATTATTGCTGATGCTGCACGCTATAATCTTTTACAACAACTACGACCTTTAGGTGACATTAAGGGTGCTACTTTTGTTTCTGTTAGTGGATTATCTATAGGAATAATTCTATCTGCTGTGTTGGGTCTCAAAACTTCTATGGGAATTTATGGGGTAGGCGCAGGCAATACTGTTGGGGTTCTCATAGCCACAGGTGGTTTACTGCATCGTTGGCAATCTAGAATTAAACCTGAAAATATAAAAAAAATGGCTGAAGCGCCGCTTACTAATCCTACGTTACTTAGCTCACCTACAAGGAGTTGTTATAGCTTTTTTAATGGATTATTTAATAAATATAAAGAACAGAATTTACTGATAGAAGATAAAAAAAATTATGGTACGAACATTGATTTTCAACAGCCTTAGAGGAGAAATAGTCGGTACTTTTTAGGATTTTAGAAGGTTTTTTTATCATACTTAGCTATCTAAATGAACTGATTTATAGCATAACTTCGTTAATGTTATTACTTTAGTTAATTTAATGAACTCTAATCAATAAATAGAAAAAGAGCTTAAGTAGATAGAAAAGAAAATAACAAAATTAAGGATGTTTTGTGATGCGTAAATTGCCTCTTAAAACAGCTTTTTGTTTCGCAATTTTTAGCAAAATTTGTCAAGGAGGAGGAGAGTACTTTAATAGCGATATTAGTATTTAGTTATAATTATAAAAAAGGTTGTAATATGAGTGGTCTCTTTTCAATTAAATCCTTAAATGAAATATCAAATGCAGATAAACATATTTTTAATACGCATAAAGCTTCATTTCGTGCTGACTTTGAAATAGATGATAAAGCAAATTTCTTCAGGGGAAAAAAAGCAGTTTTATTTATTAGTGTTGGTCAAGCTTATCATGAAAGTGGAAAATTTCTATCTACCATAAAATTACTTAATAAATATGATTTTAAAAGTATCGATCTTATGATGGCTGATACACTACAAAGACATAATTTCATGGGAGCAATGGGTAGACAAGCTGCTTATGAGTATACCCAAAATGCGGGAGATTTATGGCTTAAGAGAAACCAATTTTCATTAGAGCAACTTGCTTTAGAGCACCAAATCATTCGTTGGGATGAGCTTTTAGCCCATAAAGATTATGCTAAATACCGAAAATTAATTGATGAACATTATAATCTTAATGCTGATTATAGAGAAGCGTTAACCGTAAATGCTAGTGCTTATATTGAGCGCTTAAAAGCAATTAATCCCAATGTTGAAGAAGAAGAATTGCTTGCCAATGGACTGGAGTACCTTATTGAGGAAATGCCTATTGTAATGCCAATGTGGGCAAATATGGGCTATGATGTCATTATTTATCCTAAGCCTCTTACAGTAGGCATGAAAAAAACCTATGAGGTATTCATAAAAGATGTTTATCCAGATAAATGCCTATGGGTTTATTTACGTTTTAAGAAAGAAAAATCTAGTAATTTCCCACAGCTTAAGGACGATTTTTTTACTGACCGAATGGATGCTTTTACTACAGATGAAAACCGAGCTGTATAAGTATTTTTATTTAAGGTTTATGAGGTACCTATGGCCAGTATTTTTTTAGAGAAAAAAGATCAAACAGAGTTAGTAGATAAATTAAATAATTTAATGAAGTATATGACTGAAAATTTTTCAGCTTATAAAAGTTATATTGACTCTCCAGTTAATACGCAAATCGAATGTCTTGAAGATTTAGTTAAATTTCCGATTTTAGATAAAAAAGAATCTGTTGCATTACAATTATCAAAAGAAGTTTTAGATAGAAATCCTTTGGCTTATTTTGAAACGAGTGGAACATCGGGTTCGCCATTTCCAGTGATACCGGATTTTGCTACGAATCGAAGCCAAGAATTCGCAGATTTTATTAATGAATGGTTGGATTTGGATAATCATCCTATAAAAAGAGCGGTAATAGCCTTGCCCTTTGAAATGAATCCTGTGGGACTAAAATATTTTCTTGCTTTAAATCAATTAAATATTATGTCAATTCCTGTTGGTGTGCGAACTCATTTGTGCCCACCAAAAAAAGTCATTGATATTTTTGAAAGGTTAAAACCTGAGTTGTTAATTGCAAGGCCAATGGAAACATTAAGATATGCAGAAGCAATGGAAACTCAAGGGCTGGATCCTAAAAAGTCATCAATTAAAAAGATTATTTTAACCGGCGAGATTGTTTCTAAAGCAAAATTTGACCGCATTTCTCAACGCTTCGGTGGCGCAGATGTCCATAGCGTTTATGGCTTAACAGAGCTAGATAGTGGTGGAATGGTATCCTGTCATAAACATCAATATCATCTACCTTCTAAACCTTATCTTGTTGCTGAATTATTACAAGATGATTTTAAAACCCCTGTTATGAATGATGGAGACATTGGAAATATTGTTCTAACCAACACGCATCAAAATTATATGCCTCTTTTTCGTTATAAAACAGGGGATTATGGCGTACTAAAAAAACAATGTAATTGTAATCAATTTCAAACGCCAATTATAAATTTGCTAGGAAGAAGTAGTGACAAAATCAGTTATAACGACAAGGTTATTTTCCCAATTCAAATTGAAGATATTATCTTTCAATTTGATCAAATAGCCTCAGATTATCAAATTATCAGCTCACAAGGTGAAATTTCATTAAGGCTTGAATGGTTAAATAAACACTATGATCCCAAAGAAGTAGAGGCTGTTAAAGATGAAATTCAAGCTAATATTTTCAATCAGCTAGGTATTAATCTAGATGACATTCAAATATTAGAGACTGGCAAGTTATATAACAAATTAGGCATAGCAAAAAGCAAAGCAGGTACTTTAGTTCAATTGGATAAAGAGTCTAATCCTGATGCAATCAAAGCAGCATTAGAAATTAATTTTAGCTGTATTGAGGAACTATAAAAGTAACTATAGATAGAAGGCTTAACAAGGTGAATTATGATTAATTGGGATAGTTATCGGGATCTTTTTCCTGTAGTAAAAGATAAAACTTACTTTATGACTGCTGGTGGGGGAGCGATGCCAACGCCAGTTTATGAGGCTATAAAAGATCGATATTGGCAAGTAATGCATCGTGGTGGCGATGCTTTTGGTGAAAATATTGGAATTATGGAATCATGCCGGGAAAAAATAGCTAACTTAATCAATGCAGAAAAAGAAAATATTGCTTTTATTCCAAATGTGTCTTATGGCATGAATGCCATAGCAAACTCTTTAATATCCCAGAATACTGTATTAATTCCAGAAAATGACTTTCCATCTACTATAGTACCTTGGGAAAATATTAATGCGCCCATTGAATTCATTTCTACAACTCCGGATTTACAAGATAATATTTTAGAAATATTAACTAATCAATCTACTGAGAACTGTTCTCTTGTTACTAGCAGTATTAGTTATGCAAATGGTTATCAATTAAATCTAGATGAGCTAGCAAAGCATAAAAAGCAAACTCACTTTATCATTAACCACACGCAAGGTATTGGCGTTTTTCCAGTTGATGTTAAAAAACAAAAAATAGATGCCTTAGTTTGCTCTGCTTATAAATGGATGTGCTGTGGTGAGGGAATATCGTTTATGTATATCAGCAATGAATTATTTAAAAAAATGAAACCAGCTTTAGTTGGATGGCGTAGTATACAACAAGCTATGAGTTTTAATGGACAAAAGCAATATTATAACGATGCGCGAGTCTTTGAACTTGGCTGGGATAATATGACTATTTTTTCTGGGCTTAAGGCAGCATTAGAATTACTTAGTGAGATAGGTATTGAAAATATAGCGGCACGGGTTTCTTCTTTATCGTCTTATCTAATCAATGCTTTAGAAAAACAAGGCATCCCTGTTCTTACACTTAATAATAAAGAGCATATTTCAGGAAATGTCTTGATTGGTCCTTTAAAAAACCCTAATGCTGTTTTTGAAGCCTTACAGAAAAAAAATATTTGGGTTAACGCTAGAGGTAATGGCATACGTGTTTCACTTCATTTTTATAACACTTTCGAGGATATTGAAAAGCTTGTAAGGGTTATGCCAGAAATAATGAAGGCAGATAAATAGTAATAAATAGTTAGTTAAGTGGGATAAAATAATGAAATTTAATTATGAAATACCTGTTATTGATGTATCGTTGTTAGCAACTGCAAAATCTATTGATGAACTACGCCCCTTAGCTGCAAGGTTATATGAGGTCTACTCTCAAATTGGGTTTGCCTATATTGTTAATCATGGCGTTCCACAATCTATATTCGATGCTATTTTTGAGCAAGCGCGTTTATTTCATCATTTACCTGAACATGAAAAAATGAAGATTGTGCAGAATGAGTTTTTTCGCGGTTATATGCCTTTTGCATCCTCTATATTAAAAGTATCAACGCTTGGAAAAGCAGTAAAACCAAATCAAAGTGCTGCTTTCATTTTAATGCATGAAGTAGACAAAGCAGATCCTGATTATATTAAAGGGATTAATATGGCCGGACCCAACCAATGGCCTTCAGAGGAATTACTACCTGACTTTAAACCGACATTGTTACACTATCGCGAAGAAATGACGGTCTTATTAAAAAATCTTATTAGGCTTTTTTCCTTATCATTTGAGCAAAGTTACTATGCTTTTGATCACTTCTTTTATAAGCCGACTAATTATCTAAGACTTCAATATTATCCTGCACAACCAGATGTTATCCCGGAAGATCAATATGGTATTGCGCCACATACTGACTATGGGTTTTTAACCCTTTTAGTTCAAGATAATGTTGGTGGCTTGCAGGTATTAAGCCCTGAGGGCGATGGGCGTTGGATAGATGTTCCTCCACTAGAAGGTGGCATTATTGTCAATACAGGCGATATGTTACGCCGCGTAAGTAATGATACCATCATTTCAACGCCACATCGTGTTATTAATACATCTGGACGTGAACGATATTCCATTCCCTTTTTCTTTGAACCTAATATGCATTCGATGATTTCACCAATCAAAGGGAAAACATCTTATCCAACTATTAAATACGCTGACTATATCATGGAAAGAATCCAAGGAAATTATGATATTGGCGCTAAGAAAGAAGAGAATATTATCAACTAGAGTCATTTAATCGAATTTTAACTGGGTGAATACTACTGGAATTAATATGGAAAATACGTTAACTCAACAAATACAAATCAGACAATACTTACCTTTATATACGGTAATATTATTAGGTTTTTTAGGGTATGCATTAACAATCACTCTATTTATTCCAATGCTTATGGATACTAACTTTTTGCTGCTCCCAGCTGATGCATCAACTTCAATGAGGTTATCCTTATCAGGGCTGTTATTGGCTATGTATCCATTAGGACAATTTTTTGGTTCACCCATTATAGGAAATTTGTCTGATCATTACGGTAGAAAAAAAGTATTAATTCTTAGTCTTATCGCGTGTAGTTTTGGATTTCTGGGGATGGCTTTGAGTATTCAATTTCATCTATTAAATTTTTTGTTTGTAAGTTCTTTTTTAACAGGCTTATTTGAGTCAAATATGGCTATTTCGCAATCTGTAATAGCCGATAGGGTCCAAGATTCAGCGTTAAAAAATAAATTAATTGGGTATGGCTATTCGGCATGTAGTTTAGGATATATTATTGGTCCTTTATTAGCTGGCAGCACATTTAGCTATAACACACCCTTTTTTATAGTTGCTTTATCTGTGCCGTTATTGATCATATGGATTTATCAAAGTTTCGATGAACATAGTAGTGTACCTAATAAAATTGAGAAAATTAAATTTACCAAGTCACTACTCTCAATTAAGTCAGTATTTCAGAACTCTAAGTTGAGAAGAATCTATTTGATTAATTTTTTAATTTTCTTTTCAGTGCAGGGATTATATCGAGTTGTTCCTCTTTATATTGAAGACACGTGGACTATTTCCTTACATACTTTTTCGTTACTTATATCTTTTGTATCATTTATGTGCTTTATTGCCAATTTGCTAATCCTAGAGAAATTAGCAAGTCGTTATCCAACCAAAGTACTATTAAGCGGTTTACTTTTTTTTAGTGGCCTATCTATTTTGTTAATTGTTTTACCCAAGGACTTTAATTGGATTTGGTTGACTTATGGAATTGTAGCTATACCTACTGTGATGGCACTACCCACATGTACCACTTGGCTTTCAGAGCATGTTTTGGCAAAAGAACAAGGCCAAGCTTTAGGTAACAATCAAGCATTACTTGTATTCGGTGAAGCTTCCTCTGCTGCTCTTGGAGGAATGGTTGCAGCAATCATGGTTCCCTTACCGATAATAATGACTGCTTGTATTTTGCTAGTTACAGGGGTATTAGTTAGAAGTAGTAAGGCAGATTAAATTAATTAAAAGTAGTTGCTTTACTGCAGACAGATGCAAAGATTTTATAGGATAACCTTGATTACGCTGCGCTGTATTAAGGCTACGTTGGCTATATAATGTTTATTTTACTACTATAAAATGGAAATATTTATGCCTAGAATTTACTTAGCGGGCCCTATGGTATTTACGCCTAATGCACAGGAATTTTTCGCAAAAATGAAAAAGATCTGTCAAGACCATGGGCTTGAAGGTGTTTCTCCATTTGATGGCCAAATTAGCATAAACAGCAAGCAGACGGGGAAAGCATTAACATTAGAGATTGTTAAGGCAGACTTTGAATTAATGGATCAATTAGACGGTGCAATCTTTTGTCTTGACTCGTTTAGACGATCAACCGAAATGGATCCCGGTACTGCTGTTGAGATTGGCTACATGAAAGCGCAAAATAAACCAATGTATGGCTGGACAACTGATAAAAGAGACTACCCGCAAAAAGTAAACGATTTCTTTAACCAAACATATCATCTGCAAATTGAAAGCAATGGATTATCTAATCAATTACCTTCATCTGGTTTACAACGCGATCCAGATGGCATTTTAGTGCATTCAGAAGGTATGTATCAAAATGGTATGACTCAAGGCGCAATTGAATTAGCAGGCGGCGAGGTGTTTTGTTCTCCCAAGTGGGAGGACGCCTTTCGTTTGGCAGCCGAAGCAATAGCTCAACAATTTAAGCTAAATTTAAACAATAGCACTTCGCAACCACCCTATCGGCTATTAATTGAGAAAGGGTTCCATCAGAAAAAAAGTGAAGAAACTCAAGATACTAAATATTATGGTAAAAAAAATTCATGTAATATCATCTAATAGCTGTAAATTACATTTGATAATGTCAGCACTCAGGGTAAGTTGGACTTAGGTATAGGACAACCCAATAATTCCAGCTCTAAAGTATATTCAATATCTATAGCAGAGCTTAGCAAGCTGACAATAGCTTTAAATATTTACTCATAATAATTCTCACATAAACCAGCAATTTATGTTTGTATTAATTTCTATTTGTCACTATATAAAACAACTTTTTAATAATCAAACTGGATTATTCATGATCTTAAAGTATAATTAAAATGCAATCATACACAAAGGAATGTGATCATGAAAAAAATATCTACTGCATTATTTGTCCTTGGCCCAACGATGTTTTTAAGTGGATGTGTCACTGACAGCACTTATACATCTAGATATAATACTAGTTATTATCCTGGTTATAGTTCTACTTATGTTTATGGAACCAATCCCGGTTATTCCTATTATGGTTATAATAATATGGGGTATTATGGTAACCGTGGATGGTATGGTAATCGATTAGGGCTAGGATATAGGGGATTAGGAGTAGGATATCGTGGATTTGGCTTTAATAGAGTAGGTAGATGGCGTTAACATATCGTTATCTCTTATAAAGCAATGGACTATTGCATTTGATTTTCTGTGTCATACTAGGCAATTTTGGCGTGACGCAGAAAATGCGGTAAAAAAGGAAAAAGCAGCCTTTTATTATTTTCCTCATGGAATTGGTAAGCGTAAATAGCACCTTAATGATGCTGTGCTGTAACAAGACTACATTATTATGTTACTGTAACATGGTAGGGCCGAAAGGAGGACTTGCGTTCACTAAAATGCCATTACGTGCTTTTATATTTACTTTGGAAAACGTTATACCATCTTTTTGTGCTTCTAATATGTAATTGCCTGGCGGAATATTAGGAAATGCAATGCCACCATCGAGTGATGTTGCAGTTAATTTCCTAGAAAAGGGGTTTGTTTTCTGGGTAATGGGTAAAATACCAAAATAAAAGGGTTTTGCATTTATAGCTGGAGATAGAGTAACTGTAACGCCTTCAATACCTTGTGGTAGGTCATCTAATGTTTTATTAGGAGGCGTAATGGTTGCCGCAATTTGACATGCGTTGGGATCTTCCTTAATTCCCATAGCTAAAGAAAAAAACTTATAAGCTATATTGGAGGGTACTTGAAATGAAATGTTTTTTAAAAAATTAGTATTGTTAATACCTTCAGGTGGGACAATTAAAGTTGCCGTTTGTGTAGTTTTATACCCCGACCAAAAAGTTCCTGGCTTTTCAAATACTAGAGTAAGAGGTTGCCCAACAGGCCATTCAAAAGGTCCAAATAGTCCCTTAGAATCAGTTTTAAATTTTAAATTTTCATCTTCAAGGACAGTAATTGTTGCGTCAGCAATTGGTTTTTCTGATAAAAATGAACGTGCAAAGCCAGATATTAAGACTGTAGGATTTTTTATATCACTTTGCATAAATTAATTCCCTTTAAAATTATATTTACAAATTTAGTGTAGCAAACAAATAAAAAAGAGAGTAAGTTATTTAATTTTTAAGATAGCATAGGGTTTTTTAAGCTTAATAGGGTATAGCTTAATCAAAGTTTCTATTATCCTTGGTAAGGATTATTTTACTTTTAAAACCACAGCCATTTTGATTTTATGATTTAGCAGTTGTTTTTTTAACAAACCGATTTTAATTAATTACCATAATTATTAACCGTAATAACCTAACAAATTAGCAATTTCAATAGTGTATTTGAAGTTACAAACACTATCAGCAGACATATTCCAGTTAAATAAACCCGCTAAATTGAAGTAGGGTGGTATATCAGGATGGCAATTTTCAGTATCAATTCCATTAGCGATTTTTGTAGTAGGGTAGCCAATTTTAATTAGGCTATTTAAAAAGTCTTGCCCAAAGGTTTCACTACCATTGAAATAAGTCTGAATATTAATAAGATCAAAATTGAAGGCATTTTTTGCATTAACTTGCGTATAATTAAGTCCGCCTCGCTGAGGATTATTACCTGCAGGTGTAATAGTTAAATAATAGGGCTTGCCATCTTGTAACGATGCAAAATTTAATGCATTTCTTAAATTAGTGATGACGCTATCAAAGTTTAACTGAGGAATAACACCGGTAGTACCACCAATCTCCTCATCATCGATATCTAATCCGTCTAACTGATGAGTACGAATGAACTGAACGACACTTGGAATAAAAATATTGGCTTGATTAATATAATCTTGATTGATAAAAGTCCAATCATTTTTGCCCCATCCTAAAGAAATTAATAATTTTATTGCCGGATTGGCTGCGCGAGCAGTTTGCGATAAACGGTTGATTCGTTGAGCTTGCTCATTTTGACCAGCTTCATAGGTTAATACTGCGCCATTAGCAAAAGGGTAAACATGGGCAAAGGCAATAAAAATAGTATTGATACGGTTAAAAGGCATAGCTAGATTAGGTTCAATCCATTGGCCGGGGCCGGCATTATAAATAGGGTAGAATGTACCGACGTAAGGCAAAGAAAAAGTAGGTTTTGGTAGATTTGGATTCACAATAAGCGTGACACGATTATTTAATATCGGTATCGAGCATACAGATTTGTTAAAAGCACAAACACGAGGCGTTAAGCTTGCAAATACGGCTTGGCTTATACTTTGTATACTTAGAGTAAACTTACAACTTGCCTGAGGCTTAAGTTGTTTACATTGATTGTTACTTAACGATAAAAATAAACCATTATTTATGTTGCCATAATTTGGATCGATATCCATTAATTTTAGGGTTTTCGTTGTGTTGTTCTTAACGATGTAGCTTAGGGAAGTTACACTGTTTCCTGAAATAGCAATGGGGTAACTGCTCGTTGGAATAATTTCTAAAATGGCAGCTGCATGTGCGCTACCAGAAAGTAAAAATAATATTGGTAGAAATACGTTAATCCATTTTTTCATGCAATTTACCTTAAAATCTAGCTTTCAGTAAATGAAACGTTTAATTCAACAGCAATACTTTGCGTAGAAAGATTTCTAATTTGCAAAGAAGGGCTGGACAATTGCTGAGCTAGCCTACCTTGACCTAAACTGAAATAGCGATAGCTTAATGAAGTAAAATAATTGATGTGATGAGATTTATCATTAAATAAACTATAAGTTATTCCTAATCCTAATTCGTAGGAAAAATCTTGTTGAGTTTTATTAGTAAAAGGCGTAGAAATCGCAGCACTTAAGTCAGGATTGGTAGGGTATTCGCGATAATGATAGAAATGATTCCAGGATTTCCCAATGCCGACTACCGCAAAAGGTTGCCAATTAATTAAAGTAGTGTAGGCTAAACGGGACTCTATTAGTAGAAGTTTATTCTTTACATGAAAATGATAATTTAAGGTATCAAATAGGCCTTCATTAAAAAATGGGTACTCAATACCTCGTATTTTACTTAACGCTAATGAATAACTGGCAATGCCTAAAGATAATGAAGTAGTACGAGAAAAATCTATAAAGGTTTGATTAAAACCACCGCCCCAAAATCCATGTGACTGATATTTACTCTTTGTTTGGTATTTATTAATTACTTCCCTATTTATTTCTACTAAGTCATTGGCGCTTAGTTTTGCAGCAGTAATTCCGCCGGCAATAAAAAAGTTAAACTGATTAGCATAGAGAAAGGAAGGAAAGGTAAAAAGCAAAAAAAATAAATTCTTCAAAATAAATCCATTTAAGCGTTAAAAATATAATTGCTAAATCTAAGCCGCTGAGCCTTGATATTTTAAGAATTTGTAAATAAAAATCAACTCTTTTATCTTATATGCGCTTTAATTTATTATTAATAGTTGTCTTATTCTAACAAGCAAATTAATTTGTTGATAAACTCATCTAAAACAAGACCAGCATCAGCTGCACTAGCTAATTGTTGATTATATAAAAGACCTAACATATCACCGTGCACACTACTTCTAATCAATAGATTAAATTTTTCGGGATTCTGGTAATTCCATAAAGAAACCTGATTTTGACTTGCTTTTAACAAACCTTCAATTAAATAGTCTGCAGATGATAGCAAGGCTTCAGTCTCGTTTTCAGATTCGTTTAATGTATATTGATTAAAAATAAACGGCGGTTGCTTATAATCAAATTTCTCTAGATCTTTGCTTAATATTGGATAAGAAAAGCGCTCAATCACTTCAAGAATTTGCATTTGGGTGCTTTTAATTTGCTGAATAATATTTATTGTATCAGGATTGATTTCTAAAATAATAGGCAAATTATCTGCAAAGTAACCTATCATACCCGTTTGAGATAGCTTGCCACGATTAGATTTTACAATACTGATATAAATTTCTCTCTCTGAAGAAAGGCTAGCTAAAACTGTACCGAAAATGTGAAGATAAAAGGCATAAGGTGAAATACTATGATTTTTACAAAAATCAATTACTTTGGCTGAGTTTTCTTTAGAAATTTTTTGATATATAACCCCACCCAAATAATTATTTTCAGTTAATTTATTGCAGTGATAGTCTTTTAACCGTTGATTAATCTCAGCTAAATAAGTTTTATAATCAGCAATATTTTGCGAATAAAATTTTTCTTCTTTAAGGTGTTCGTTTAAATAAAATATTTGCTGTTCTTTGGATACAAATACCTCACTTTTATTCATATAATTTTTCTCAAACTCTTTAGCAAATAATTCTGCCGAAATACCATCAACAATAAGATGGTGAAAGCGAAATAACAAAATAGGTTTTTTGCCGTTAGCATGATGAATAAGATAAATTTTTAATAATGGGGCCTGATTAATGGCAATAGGCTCTAATAATAATTCACCCATTTTTGTATTGAGATCATCCGCTGTTATGGTTTGTATAACAGTAGTTGCCGCAGAATTTATATCCCATTTAAGTTGATTTTTTTCTTCCACAAAATACACTTGTAATGCTGGGTTATTATCAATAGTTTGTTGTAAAGCTTTATTTAAGTGTTTAATGTCAATATTTGTATTAATTTCTTTAAATAAAAGTACATAATAGGGTATACCATCAGGATGATTTTGCAGTAGCTGCCATAAATTTTGTTGTAATGCAGAAGCTGTGTATAATCTAGGCATAGTCTTAGTAGCGATTTGTAAATCACTGGCTTCTTGCTTTAATAAATTATTAGCCCAAGCCTCTAAAACACCTTGTGCCAACTTACTTTCTATTTTATCGTGTCTATATTTTAGACTTAACCGTAAATTTCCTTCTTTCACTAATACTTTAAAAGACAGTAAGCGAGGTTCATCTCCCCACAAATAATTTTGTACATTGCTATTTTTAACTATATTTATTTCTAAACTACTTTTTACACTGTAATTGGGGCTACGTTGAAAATCAAAAGAAATCATAGGCGTAGATAAGCCAATTTCTTTAAAAATTGGCATGCGAAAATATTGATTATCGTGCATTGATAAGATTTGTTCTTGTAGTTTTTGAGTTTGAGTAAGAATATTTTGCTCGCGCTCAGCAACGATTAAAACATCATTAGATGTATCACCAAAAACAGTAGAAAATTCACCGCTTTCTCTACCAGAAAAGAAAACAACAATGCCTTGTTGATCTTGTTTAAAATAATCGAGCAGAATTTCAAAAAGATTTGCCAGCAAATAATTACTTAATGAAAGTTTATTCTTTTCTAAAGCCTTGATTGATCGACTGATATCCGTTAACGATAATTGATGATTAATGATACAAGCTTCTTTAGGTTGATGCGTCTCTTTAGCTAATGCCACACCTACAGGTACTTCTTGTAAGCGTTGGCGCCAAAATTCTCCCATCTCATTAACTAAATTATAATGAATTTTATTCCATTGCCAGCTAACATAATCACAATATTTAACCGGCTCTTGGTCTAAAATTTCTCCTTCATAAATTGCTATGGCTTCGTTAATAAAGGATGTAACTGTATAACTATCACCAAGTAAATGGTGAAATACGAGTAACCAACGATATTTATCTTTTTCCTGACGAATTATACGAGTTCGTATAAGTGGCGGTTTTTGCAAAACAAAGAGTGCACTTAAAAAATCTGCTATTTCTTTCTCGCTATCATGTTCTCCAAATTCTAATTTTAATGAGCATTCTTTATGAATATGCTGTTTTGCCTGATTTAACACCTCATGGAAACTACAGCGTAAAATGTCATGACGTTTAACAACTTCGGATAATGCCTTCTGTAATCTCTCTACAGAGAGGGGACCTATAATACTAAGTTCTATAGGAATTTGATAAGCTAGATTGGTCGGTGAATTTTTTATAAAATTCCAAATCTCTTGCTGCTGTAATGATAGGGGCAATGTATTCATTTGTTGATAAACGTGCTTATCATCTAACCTATCGACATTATTTTCACTAATGTGTTCTTTAATGTTAATTGCTAATTCTTGCACTGAAGCATAATTAAAAATGTCTTTAGCAGATGTTTGGGCTTCGGGGTACTTATGGTTTATTTTATAAGCAAGCTGACTGGCCATAATAGAATCCATTCCTGATTTAAACCAATTGTCATGAATAGATAACTCACCTGGCGCAAGCCGCAAGGTTTCTTCAGCAATTGTTAAAATAGTCTCTGTTAGGCTGACTTCTTTATTATGACTAATATTTCCTTCGTATATAGGCTCTTCTTTAGGTGGCTGATTAGGTAATTGTAGGAAATGACTGATGATAAGATTATATTCTTTGATTTGACTTTGAAAGACAGCTTGTATTTCTGTCCTTAGTAAGGGTTCTACACCTTTTACTTTTAAGTAACTCGTTAACTTCTCTTCATTTTTCTTAAATAGTCCTGTATTTTTTACAGGTCCTAGAATGAATGTTTGACTGGGAAGGTTTTGTTCATGTCGATACTCACTAAGCGCATTTAAAAATGCATTAGCTGTAGCATAAATTGCTTGCCCTTCATTACCTAATACGGCACTAAGTGATGAGATACAGTTAAATACTTTAAGATCGCAATGAGTAGTAGCTTTATGAAGGTTCCATGCTCCTAGCGCTTTGGCTCCTAGTATTTCAGCAATGTCCTCATCAGTAGTTTTAAGCAAGGGCTTATTATGATTGACACCTGCTGCATGGATAATAATACCTAAAGGTGGATAATCAGCAGGTAAATTTTGTATTAGATGTTCTACTGCTGTTGAGTTAGAAATGTCGCATGCATAATAACGTATTTGAGTACCCTGGCTTTTTTGCATCATAATTATATCTGACCATTTAGACTCCTTTTCTTTACGTCCTACTGCAATAATATAACGAGCGCCCATTTGAGTTAAAGACTCAATAAACGCTTGGCCTATATCACCACAGGCACCTGTAACTAGGCAGGATGTTTGTAGCGAAATTTTCCAGCTATCTCCTAACTGCTCTGGTTCTAAAGGCTTAATTTGCTGTTCATAATAATCACCATTATGATAGCGCAATGCCCAATAGTTAGGATTGGAAGCGCCAATAAACTGCAGTTGGGTTTCACGATCTAATAATATTGTTTCTAAATAATGGATTGGCCATTGAGGATATTCTTGTTTGACCGATTTAAGTAATGCTAATAAAGATGTTCCTACTAAAGAATTAGAGTCACAAAGAAATAGTAAAGGTTTACTAGGCCATTGTTGTATAAGTTGCTGAATCATTTGGTTTAGAAATGTAGTCTCTTCTAATAAATCGGTTTGCTCAGCTTGACAAAAGTATACAAGCCAATCTGCTTCTTTAACTTCTTGGCCTGCTAAAGTTTCAGATAAAGTTGAATTTTGTACTGAGCCAAGAGTGATAAAGGTTAGCTTTTGGCATGCAATCAGGTGACTAATATGTTTGCGAGCTTTGTTAGTTATTAGAGCTATATTTTTATCATTTAAGTTAATAAGGTTAGGTTCTAGCGAAATTTTTTGCCATAACTGATGGTATAGATAACTTTTCCATTTATCTTCTGCGGATGCAATTTTAATATCAGGTAACCAATACTCTTTACCTTTAAAAGGGTAATTTAAAAGATCTTCTACTTTAGTATTTATATGTTTATTTAGTATGGGCCAATTAATCTTTACTCCTCTTAAATAAAGTCTTCCTAAAGTTTCCATAATACCTGGCCACGGATTATCAGGCGCACTTACCGAGGGTAGAGTTATAAAATTATGTACATTTTGGGCTTGGGTAATTAAAATTGGTTTAGGTCCAATTTCTTGACACAATTCAATGCCATTATCAACTAAGGTATGTAATCCTTGATGAAACTCCACAGTTTGGAGCAGATGTTTACACCAATATTCAGCATTCATTTGCCCATCTTTAAGAATTTGGCCCGTGATGTTTGAAACAACAGGTATTTGTGCGGATTTATAGGTAATTTCAGCAGCAAGTTTTGCAAACTGTTCTATAATAGGTTGCATTAATGGAGAATGGAAAGCATGTGAAGTCGCAATATTTTTACAATGGATAGAATGATGCTGGCAATAATTTTGACAGTCAATAATTGCATTATCTTGGCCAGAAACGACTATTTGCTCAGGACCATTTTTTAACGAGATTACAAGGCTATCAAAATTGGTAATAAGTGATTCTACTACTTCTAAGGGTGCATTGATTGCAAGCATGGCACCATTATTATTTAGAGAAGAAATTAATAAGGCACGGTTACAGACTAAATATAAAGCATCTTCAAGCGTAATAATATTAGCAATACATGCGGCTACATATTCACCTAAACTATGGCCTAATAATATGTTTGGCTTTAGCCCTAAAAGCAAAAACCATTGTGCTAAAGCGTATTCATAAATAAAGAGGGTAGGCTGCGCATACAATGTGTAATTTATATCAATAGATTTTGGTGTGTCTAATAATACTGCTCTTAAATCATAGGGGAGCAAAGGTTGAGCAATAGCGCAACATTTTTCTATAATAGCTGCAAACTCTGGAATAGTTCGATAAAGCTCTGTTGCTATATTAGGCATTAGACTACCTTGTCCGGTAAAAAGCCATGCCAGTTGGTTATTTTCAGAAATAACACCTTCTTGCCATCGGTTATGTCTTAAAGCTTGTAACCAACTTTCCTGATCAGGGGCTATTATAAAAGCTCGATGAGCAAAGTGCGTTCTTTGCGTTAAGCTCTGATTACACAGTGAAGGAAAATGCAATGATGGCTTTTGCTCAGCATAGCGACAGTAATCTTGTAAGTACTGTAGCAATACGGCCCTCTCTTTAGCACTAATAACCCATAAATGCTCTGTGCGAATGGTGGTTTTTTCTTTAAACTCAGACTTTTGCGAGTGTATAGGCATGCCTAAAATAAGGTGGGCATTAGTGCCACTAAAACCAAATGAGCTCACGCCGGCATAACGATTTTCTTCCTCCCAAACTATAAGGCTAGTAGGAACAATCATATTATCCTGCTGATGCAATTTAGGATTGAATTCTTTTAAGTTTAAATGCGCTGGAATTTGACTGTTTTTAACTGCTAGCGCCGTTTTAATTAATCCTGCTATACCAGCGGCTGCTTCTAAGTGTCCAATACGGGTTTTTAAAGAAGTGATGTAAAGTGGGTTTTGGCGTTCTAATCCATAACTACGTCTAATTCCTTCCCACTCTATAGGATCACCAAGTGCTGTTCCTGTTCCATGCGCTTCAAGATGAGTGATTTGTTCAGGTCGTAAATTAGCTAAGCTTAATGCCTTTTCCATCACGTCTACTTGCGCTATTAAATTTGGTGCAGTTAAACCATTACTTGCTCCATCTTGATTAACCGCACTACCGTATATTACAGCATGAATTTTATTACCATCCTGCAAAGCATCTTTTAATTTTTTTAATACGATCATGCAGCAACCTTCTCCTCGTACGTAACCATCGGCTTCTATATCAAAGGTACTGCACCGATTTTTTGGTGATAACATGCTACTTTTACAAAAAATGATATTACCTTCTGGCGAAAGTATAAGATTCACGCCTCCAGCAATTGCTAATTGGCAATCGCCATCTTGTAAGGCGCGACAAGCCTGGTGAACGCTTACCAATGATGAAGAGCAAGCGGTGTCAATTGCCATACAAGGCCCTTGCGTACCTAAAAAATAGGCTATGCGTCCTGCCGCTGTTGCAAAGCTCGTACCTGTTGCTTGATAGGTGCTAAGCTCATCTAGAGGCACTTGTTTTTGTATTAATTGATCATAATCATGGGTGCTGATACCCAGATAAACGCCAGTTTGTGAATTTTTTATATCATCTTCAATAATTCCCGCATCTTCTAATGCATGCCAAGTTGTCATGAGGGTTAGACGCTGTTGGGGATCAAGATATTCGGCTTCCCGGGGTGAAATATTAAAAAATTTTGTATCAAATTGCTTAACATTGGTTAAAAAACTTCCTCCAGTCGTATACATCCGTCCTTTTTTAGTAATCTCTTGATCATAATACAAACGATTATCCCATCTATCATTAGGGATTGCTCTAATACTATCATTGTCTGCTTGCAAGTAACTCCAAAAAGCGTTGATCCCATTGATATCTTGGCCATCTGGGCCCGGAAGTCGACAATCCATACCAATAATGGCTATAGGCTCGTAATTACCTACTAATTTGTTTGTTTTATCAGTATTATGGGTAGTTAATTTTTGATGCAAAGCTTCAATAGTAGGAAATTCCCAGGCGAACCAAGGGTCTAAGGGTTGGCCGATCACTTTTTCTAAATCATTAATCATTGTTACCAATTGGATTGAAGTAAGCCCATATTCAGCAAAGGCTCTATCAATAGCAACTTGCTCAATAGGCAGTTTTGCCTGCCTAGCAATCCATTCCTTAAGCCAGGATATAATATTGGTATCCAGGGTTTGCTCTATTATATTATCCTTAAAGTTTGGAGGTTGGGAATCTTTAAGGCGAGCTAACACCTTAAATTGATTAGTAATATAAGCTTCCTTACAAGCACTGCGTTGGATTTTACCGCTGCTAGTTTTTAGTACCTCTCTAGATGGAACGAATAAAATATCATAGAGGACAAGATCAGTTTGCTCGAAAACTTCTTTTTGAACCTTGCGCATCATTGCCTGATAAATAGTCTCTTCTAAATTTCCCTTAACCCCCGCAACTAAGACACATTCTTCTGAACCGTTGATAGTAAATGAAAATGCAGCTGCACAATTAGGTACTAACGCTGAATCACTTCGGAAACATGCATACTCTACATCCTGAGGGTAAATGTTGCGACCATTAATAATAATTAAATCTTTTAGTCGGCCACAGACAGTTATATAACCATTTTTATCTATAAATCCAAGATCACCTGTTCTTAGAAACGGTCCTTCTGCCGTATCCTCAGTAAAAGCTTGAAATATTTCCTTTGTTTTCTCAGGATTTTGATAGTAACCAGATGCTACAGAATCTCCTTGAATCCAAATTTCGCCGATTGTATCAACAGGTAGAGTATATAACGTTTTCGGATCAACGATTTTTACTAAATAATCTGGGTCTAGTTTGCCACAAGAAACCAATTCAACTTGTAAGTCGAATTTTTCTTTAAAATCTCGATTAATTATGCCTTTATCTAAACCATTATTATTGACCATAAAGAAACGTTTATCACTCATTTCACATGAGATGTATAACGTGGTTTCTGCCATTCCATAACCTGGTTTAATAACACCGTCTTTTAACTGGTAAGGTTTAAGGTTCTTTTCAAATTCTCTAATAGTTTCTGGATTAATGGGTTCTGCACCATTAATAAGGCAATGAACATTGGAAAAGTTAAGTTCTAGCTGAGAAGGATCTTGGTTTTTAAACGCATTAATTGCTAAGTCATAAGCGAAATTTGGTGCCATTGTATAAGTCCCTTGCTCCGAACTAATTATTTTTAGCCAGAAAAATGGATTCTTAAGAAAGGTTAAAGGCGCCATAAAAACGCAAGTTCCGCCACTATATAAGGGTAGAAGGGTGTTACCGATTAAACCCATATCATGGAATATTGGTAACCAAGAAATGCATTTTTCCACGCCGGCCTCGCCTAAAACTCTTTTCATTAGACTAAGATTGGCACTAATATTTTTTTGCGTAACAACCACACCTTTAGGCATCCCAGTAGACCCTGACGTATATTGTAGAAAAGCAATATGATCTGGTTTAATAATGGGTAGATTTTCACTATTAGCTCTAAGCTCATCATTTAATTGATCCACGCAAATGAATAAAGTCTCTTTGGAAAATTGAAAGTTTTGTAGATCACAGTAATTTTTTATTGTACTCGTAGTTAGAATGATTGACGCCTTTGAGTCTGCAATAATTTTTAATAAACGATTAAGATGCCGTAAATGTCGTGGTGGATAGGCTGTTACAGCAATGTTTCCAGAGCGTAATACAGATAGAAATGAAGCGATATAATGAATACTTGAATCAAAAATTAATAGGATAGGTTTTTGTGTAAATGATTGATTGTCGTTAAGGGAAACAAGTGTATTAGCAAGCAAGTGGATTCTTTCATTCAGCTGTTGATAAGTCAATTCTTGGTTGTTTTGATAATCAGATTCGAAAAATTTTAAGGCGATTTTATGGGGAGTTGACTGCGAAAATTGACTAATTTTATCTAGAATTAATTCTTGCTTATTTCTCATAGTTCTATCCTATTTTACAACTTAAAATATGATTACTATTGCAAGCAGCACCCAAATCATTAAATTAGATAGTCAATTTAGATATTGGCAGATACTAGTTTTATAAAATTTTAAGAAAAATTTGGGCATTTTGTATTTAGGGTTTGCAATAGTAAAAATTAGAAGCATGTAGCTTATTATAGAACAATAATGTATATATATTGTTCAATTTGTTAATTTTTATGGTTTAGCTAGACTGATAAAGGAGGGCTTGAATTTCTTTATTGAATAAATTTATTAGATTATTGAGGTTCGCGATGACAGTAGGGACCGAGAAGGTTGCAGCAGTGGCTATTTTTGATTTTGATGGCACTATAACCTATAAAAGTACCACACTCCCTTTTTTAAAATTTATATATAAAAAATCATTTTTTCTAAAATTGATGGCTAAATTACCTACGATTTTAGCTTATTACTCAAAAAGAATAAATATTGATCAATTAAATCAAGCCATTAGCACCACGTTTTTTCAAAATCTCTCACGGGACTTTCTTTATGAGGCAGGCCAAGAGTTTGCCACTCAAATCATTCCAACTCTTGTTAAGAAATCAGCGATGGAGTGTATAAAAAGGCATAAAGATCAAGGTCATTACTGTATTTTAGCTACGTCTGCTTATAACATTTATATTGATTATTGGGCTAAGAATAATGGGTTTGATGATTTAGTTTCCACCAAAATTGCTTTTAATGAAAAAGGGTTAGCGACTGGCTACCTTGATGGTAAAAGCTGTTATGGGACAGAAAAATTGCAGCAGGTTTTAAACTTAATTGGGACTAATACACAAGTTATTTATGCTTATGGCGATAGCTCAGGCGATATCCCACTTTTAAATTATGCGACTTTTGCTCATTACCAACTATTTAAATAAGCTATTATTAAAAATCAGTTGGCCTCTTTATTTAGCGCCTGTGCTAGTGATATAAACATTAAAAGTATGCCACTTAGTAAATAGGGCAATTTTGTTATTGAGGATGCCAAATAACCAATAATGAACGCAGCAAATAACCAGGCAAATCCAATGATACTATTTTGAATTCCAATTGTTTTTCCTTGCTCATGATCTTTTTTTAAACTAACAATTTTTGTCATATAAATAGGCGTGTTGCAGGCAATAGCCATTACAATTCCTATATTAAAAATTAAGAAAAGATAATAATAATTAGTACCTAATCCTGTTAAAATCATGCCCAATCCACCCATAACAAGACTAATTATAGATACAAGGCGCTCACCCATTATTTTTTTAATTGCAGGTAAAATAAATAATAAGGTTGCGATATAAATGAAAACGAGTAGAGAGAAGAAAAGCCCAACTCCTAGAGGCGTAAATTTCCACCGAATAATAATATATGGCGTAATGGCAAGAAAATATAGATACCATGCCAATTGTAAAATAAAGAAAGCAATGTAGCAGGTAATTAGGGGTAAAGTAAAAAATGTTTGCTTAAATTTTTCTTTACTCGTTGATTTTGATTTTTCAATATTTGAATTAAGAATTAAAAATATATTAACAACAACACCTATGAGCATTATTAACAAAGGCAAAGAATAATAATATAAGGGCACTTGGCCAGAAAAATTGACTAATACTCCACAAAGGATGGGTCCAAAGAAAAGACCTAAAGCGTTAGCAATTTCAAAATAGCGAAAAGACTTAAGCTTATCTCTAGAGGCTAAGGAAACCATAGAAAGCGCCACTGTTCTTCGTCCGGCCATTAAGCCATCTACCAAACGGCCAATAAAGAAAAGAAAAAAGATAATAGAAAATAGACTTATAAAGAACAAAATATAAGCAATAATACTGCCAATTAAGGCCCCAATAATTGCTTTCTTTCCACCTATTTTGTCAGAAATCACGCCCCAGACTAAATTTCCAATAATATTGCCAAAAGCATAAATACCCATTAAAAGTACATAGGCCTGCATTTTAAGTTCAAAGCTGCTAGTTAAAAAAAATCCTTGGTCAGAAAAAATAAGTGGCCCCATTAATGGGTTAATAATTCCAGAACCCATAGAAATAAGAAAAACAACTAAGAGTAAACTATTCATTAAATTCTTTAAGTGGGTAATGTAATTTTAATTGCTTCACGAGGTCACCTTCAATTAAAAAAATAATTAAGGTAATTGAATAATAAATATGCCACTGATAATGCCTCCATTGCTTAGGATTACTAATAATTTTTTTGATGCAAAATGCTAACCAGAAATACCACTTTAATAAAACCACTGGCATACTTTTTTCCAGTTGATTAATTTCCTTGAGAGGATAAGTTGATATAAATATTTTTAATTTTTGTAAATCTAATACAATTTGATTTTTATTGTATAATGTACACCAAGCAATAAGCGTATCTAGATAATCAGCATTTAAATCAAAAAAGCCTGTCGTTTCCCAGTCTATTACGCCAAAATTATGTTCATCTTGCCACAATACATTTTTTGGTTTCAAATCATTATGACATATGGCTTCATATTTTAAATTATCCATAGCCTGATGCAGTGTATTTTTGTTATTAATTAGGTAAGTGGAAATAAAATTTAATTTAGGAAAGAAGAAGCGTCTTTGTGTAATTGCTTTTATTAACCCCCAGAATTTTAGAGCTATAATTTGATGACCGATTTTTTTAAATATAGCCATTTTTTCTTCAGCAAATTGAGAGTCAAAAGAAAAAGAAGAGCGATGGATTATTGCAAGAAATTTAGCAATTTTCTCTACCATATTTAATGAAACTTCCTCATTTTCTCGCACACTGCCTTGGATAAATGGAAAAACGATAAATAAATTTTTACCCTTTTTTAATACACATTTTCCTTGAGTAAATACAGCTGGCGCGACATGATTAGTATAGAGTAGTTGTTGTGCAATATTTTCACTAAATGTTATAGATTCAATAATTTTATCTAATGCAATATCATAGTCTTTGGCATGCTCAGATTCATAAATTTTTTTGATAATATATTGATTGACACCGTCTGTTGCGAGATATGACTCATTTACATCTCCACCTGATAATTTGTTTATATTATTCAGTAAAGATAAATTAAAAAAATGGTTTATGTGTTGAATATCTTCGGCTGTAAGCATTCCCTACTATCCATTTTTATAAGTTGATTATATTAAAACGTATATCCATAGAGTGCTTACGGCATTCTTGGAATGAATTATGCAATCAAGCTCTGCTACAATTTAACACCTAATCGTTACATTAAATCTAATAGTATTTTGGGACAAAATCAGTCATTTGTAAAAAATAAATAAATTAGCCTAGGCTTTTATTTTGTTATTACAATCTCAAATTTCGTAATTAGCCAATTTTTGCTTGGCTTTTTTTAATCCTTCAAAAATTGGTTCAGAAATATTCTTAGGAAAGGATGTAGGTAGATTTTTTGCAACAACTTCGATAACTGTATCTGTTTTAGCTAACATATCATGAAGTATATGTTCAGCCCTTGCAACGGAATAATTCACAAATTTTGCAGTTTCTAGAAAATGTATTTGCTGCATAGTATGCCAATGATAATGGTTATGTTTGCTTTTTAAAGCCATAGCCATTTTGATTTTTTGACTTTGCAGTTGTTTTTTCTTAATAAGAGGATAGGCTGAGAGGATGTCATATAAGGGTGTTAAGTGATATTTTCCTTCTGGCTCAATAAATAGACTGAAATTTTTAGCATGTCCATCAATACCAGCAATCAACCAAAAAAAAATTTGGCTACGATAAAATAGATCTCGATCTTCAATAGCATTTGTAGATCCCAATAATAATTGCATTATATCTTTGATACCTGGTCCACCATCGGATTGATATTTTAAGTTATATGAAACACCTAATGCTTGACAAAGATCTTCTTGCGGTAAACGCATTAACCAACTTTTGTCACTCGATAAACGTCGGTCAAAGCGTTTGACTGATAAAACCTTAATTTCTTCAAAATAAAGTATTTCACAATCTGCAGCAGGTAAGCCATACGCTTTAGCGAGAAGAGAACATAACCATTCATTTTCACAACTGTCGCTTAAATCCATTTGTTGGTGTGCAATAAAACCAATAGGTAATTTAAAAATATGAGTTGTTGGTGTTTCTTGAAGAGGTTCGCACCAATGATCTTTATAATATAAAAATGCCATTTTTTCTTGTGCACCCGCAATAGAAATACGAAAATCATCATTGCTCATACCTAAAGGGTTCAACTGATAATTACGTAGAAGTGCTGCAATTTTTTGATCATTTAAACGTTTATATTTAATTTTTTTTTCAAATTCTAGGATAGGGCCTGCAATTAATTGTATGGCTCCCACGCACTCTCTCCCAATACTTGTTAATAAATCGAAAGGTTGATTAGTCGGTATTTGAAAGCGAGCTTGAATGCGAGCACGTATCTGTTGGTTATCAGGGAGAAGATTATCAAAAAAATTATAAACCAAATCATCACTATAGATTTGCTCAATGAGAGGTAAAGATAATGAAATGGGTCGTGCACCTGGTTGTGCTAACCAATCTCTATGGTAAGTAAATGTTAAAGCACCGTTAGACGTTTTTACAAGTTCCCCTACCAAAAGACCATTCATTAAAACATGAAGACGTTGAGATTTTTTTACCATTCCTCTTTCCATTGGCTTGTAATTTCAGTGGCGTCTTTTTTTGCAATAAATTTAATATCTATTTCAAGCGCTGACAATATCCGAAATAAGGTACTTAATTTTATATTTTCGCAATCATTTTCTATTGCAGAAATAGTCTTTTGCTTTAAACCAACTAAATTACCTACTTCCTGTTGGCTTAAATTAAGCTTTTTACGTTGAGCTTTTATAAAAATAGCCAATTCACGAGGAGAGTGTATAAACATATGTATCTTATAATTTATACCTTATAGAGGATATTATTAATTTTATACCTCGTAGGGTATAATGTCAATTTTACCCCTTTTAGGGTATAAATAATTCCTGCAATTATAAAAGAAATTAATTGGCCAAAGCATAAATTACAGTGTTAGCTTCAGCCAAATTGGATGTGTAATGGTATAATTTATTACACTCTTTACCTTTGCACTTTCTGCCAATAAGCTTCTTCAATATAAAAAGGCACAATTTCAGTTTGCCTCATTGAAAAATTGGTTTTTAAACCCATCTCTTTTTTGGCATATTGAACTTGGCTTGTATGTTTTAGTTCATTCATAACAAAATTGTAAGCACCAATTAGTTCGCCATCTAACTTATGATATAAGTCACGTGGAGTATTATAAATTTCTACATCAGGTATGGTACCTATCCCTTCTAAATATCGATCATGGTTGGAAAAGCCCCTAAGAATTGAGAAACGAAAATTGCCGAATTGCCAGGGTAATTTAAACCATAACGGATATCCTGTTCCTCCGCCTGTTTGAGCTCCCAGCACTTTACCTAAATGATTGGATGAAAAACTATCAACGAAAGTGTCACAGGCTGAAAAGCAACGTTCATTAGTTAAAATATATACCGGTTTATCATAAGCAGGTTTTTCTGTAGACAAAGGTTGAATGTCGTAATCAATCCATTCTGAATATTCAGAAATAGCTGGATCAGTTTGCTGAAAGAGTTCAGCGAGTTCCGGGCGAGCATAGATAGCCTGATATGAGTTTTTCAATTGGGCTTGATATCGTTTGACTTTTTTATTAATAAAATGAGCAATTACACTATCACCAATTTCACCATAACCACCGCCATTATTACGTACATCTACAATAAGTGCTTTGGTGTTTTTTAGAGTATCCATAACTTGCTTTATGAATGCTATATGTGCTTCATTTCCTGATTGATAATGCATCGAGGTTAGTGTTAATATACCAATGTTACCCGGTAGAATTTTAGTTTGAACGATATCAGATAATGACTGTCTATCTGAACTTGGATTTTGGTAATTAAGCCAGGGCAATTCAATCATTTTAACTTGTTGTGTAGCGTATTTTTCGATGGTTAGTTTTAAGTTATCTTTCGGGGCGGTTTCAAATTTATCCATGGCATGCATGGCTGAGGCTGTGCGTGATTGCAGCGCATAGGCGGTTGACGCTGACATCATTTTACCTTTTTCTTCGATATAAGCATCAATGGGTTGGTTATTGACTGCTAAAACTTTGTCGCCAGGCTCAATATCAACTCGGTAGGGCCACATTTTATCTTGCTCTATTTGAGAAATATAATAACCATCAGGTAGTTTTTTTACGCTGATGGGTGTATAAAATACTTGTTGAAGGGAATCAGGAATATAATTGACATGGCCATCGTGTAGACTAGAAGCTACACCAGTAAGAATTTGTTGAAATTGCTTGAAAGTGGTATTGTCATTTACTTTATTTTTAGCATCATTAATAATCGTCTGCCAATCAACACCGTGTTGCTCCTTTTTTATATCCCAATAACAATAAATATCTTTTGCCGTTTTAGCCACGTAATCAATAGCCTGCAGATATTGCTCTTTGCGAGAATCCGCTTTTATAGTTATAGGTGGTGTAGCATGGGTAAGGCCAATACAAGTGAGTAACAATAGTGAACACGGTAGATTGTTATAGTTATGCATATTACTTCCTTATATTAATAGCATCCTATTGCTTTTAACTAAGGAAAATAGTGGCATTAATTATCTAAAGCTGTCAATGCAAGGCAAATGTATGGTATTTGTAGAGAAAATTATGAATCAATTTTATATCTTGACTGGTCCGCCAGGTAGTGGCAAAACTTCCATATTAGCTGAATTATCAAAACAAGGTTTTCCAATTATTGAGGAGCCAGCGAGAAGAATTTTAGCACAACAAAGGTCAATTGATGGCGAGGGCGTTTATGATAAGAACCCCTTTTTATTTAAAGAATTAATGCTAGCAAAGATGCTCTCTGATTATGAAAATGCCTCACAATATGACCTAGTTTTTTTTGATAGGGGGCTTCCTGATTTGCTGGCCTATAGTAAATGTTTTAATTTACCTATTGGTTCAGAGCTAAAAGCAAGTTGTACTTATCAATACAATCCAACGGTATTTTTTGCACCAGCCTGGGAAAATATTTATATTAAGGATGCTGAACGGCAGCTCAATTTTGAAGCAGCTAAAGTTTTTGAAAATGATTTAAGACAGGCGTATGCAGAATTAGGATATCAATTAATTGATATCCCTCTACTAAGTGTTCCGGAGAGAGTCGACTTTATTCTAAATTTTATTCAGCATCCTTAAAGGTAAGTTAAACTCTTATTTAGCATTCGACGTATTTATTCTGTTTAATTAGAATTAAAAAAAACTCTTAGCAGGAAGGAATAAAAATATAATCTTTCAACCTTCATTTGGTAATAAATAAATTATAAAACTAATAATATAGCAGCGTTAGGCTGGGTGCAGGCCTACAAGGCCGAAACCCGGGTTCCACTTTGTTACACCCAGGCTACTTATACTACGCCATGCTAAACCCAATCTTAATTGATGACGTTCATTAGCTATTTTAATTTAAATTAGATTACAAAATCGTAGATCGGAACTCGCGTTATTTTTTTCTTTGCGTTTAAATTTAAACGATATCTGATTAAGCTCTTCGGTTTTTGCTAATAAATTATCAATTGGCTCAATTTCTATCATCATTTCTTCAATTTTTTTTAGCAATATTTCTTTTGATATTCTTTACTTGGGACTGCGCCCGCATACTCGATACCTTTTAGTAATCTAGCCTGATCAACGTACATAGGCTTATTACCATTGCTATCTACTCTAATATAAAAAAGGTCATGGTAAGTCCTTATGCCATATTGAGATTCTTTAACGCCTTGCGTAATTCCTGTTTCGAAGACAGCTTTTGCCGGAGGGATGGCTCGATGCCATCCTTGCTGTGGAACACCTGTATGTGTATTGGTAATACCTTCCTCAGGACCTGGGATAGCAACTTTTTTGACTAATGATTTTAGTAACTTCTCTAATAAATATTCATTATATTGCAGACGAACATTTTCGGGATCTTGATTATATAAACCTATATCATCTATCAATATTTGATCTTGATGCTTATCTTTACCTCCATTAATGACAGCTTCAATCAGATGCTTGTCTGTCTCAGATACATTTTTTCTGTAAATAGTTTGTTTATCTCATCTTTTTGATTAGTAAGTTTAAGGTAGATATAAGCTCTTTGATCAATCTCATATTTTTCTAAGAAATCACTAATTGTATTAATTTCTGGCAAATTTAATTCCTGTTGTTCATTTAAAATACAGTATAATATAAATTTTTATAGTTAATTAAAATGTATTATAGAATTTCAAAATGTAAGCTTTAAAGATGTTACTTATCAATAAGTTGCTCATAAATAAAAATAACTTACTTAAGCTAAGTTTTATTGTATATGCTATTTACAGTATTAAATTAAGAATTCTTTTTCTGAAGTTTATTTCCTCTTACTATAAGTTATTAATTTTATCGGCTTTTGCTGTTTCAATAAGTGAATAGTAATTTAATAGTATTAAGTAATGGTGGCTTTTAAATATTCTCTACTTTACGAAAGAACTTGTTATGATATGGACATTATTTGCTATATTTTTTTGGTATTTAATTTATCGAGAATTAAAAGCGACTATATGCAGATTTCTAGGATTTCAAATAGATATTGCAATACCTGTATCTAAGGGATATCTGTTGTTGTTATTTATTCTCGCTTTGTCATGTACGTGGATTCCTTTATCACGCTGGCACTTTCAGCGCTATCTAACTAATATTGCGCGGCAGTTATCACAAAATCCAGCAGCTGTTGTTCATTGTAATACTTTATTTGATACGATATTTGATGAAGAGGTAGGTGTAGCTGGTCATGCAGATATTAAGAAAGGCTTTATAGTTATACAGTATCCGAAATGCAAATTATTAAGAGACTATATTAGTCATCCTGAACAAGCAACGGTAGATGAGCTGATTAGCTTAAACATATTAACGCATGAAAGCATGCATGTGCGAGGCGAATACGATGAAGCGAAAACTGAATGCCAAGCAGTGCAGAGAAATTTTCTTACCGCAAAGTTACTTGGTGTTCCTGCTTTAATTGCTAAAGAGAATGCATTAGATTATTACGCGCGTGTTTATTTAAAGCGTCGTGATAGATATTTTTCTAAAGATTGCGCTGCTGGCAAAGCTTTAGATGAACAATTACCTGATTCTATTTGGTCTGAACAATAACGTTTTGCTACATCTCAGTAAGCCTAAGCCGGCCTTGGCCCAAAGATAAAATAGCTAATCTGCAAAACCTTGATTACGCTGTGCTGCATCAGGGCTACTTTACTTAATAAAGTCATGTTAAAAACAGTAAAACATCGCAGATTAATTTCGTATTTTATATTACTTCTCTATATACTCTTTAACTAGTAAGTTAGAATTATAGTCAGTTTGTTACTATATAAATCTAGGTGTGCTTTGTGAAACAACTTTTTTTAACTACAGCAACTGTACGCTGCATGATAGGGCTAATTCAAGGTACTATACTCTATTTTCTATTTGCGGTTAGTCAAAATAAAATTCAGTGGTTAGTTCTTAATCCTTATATTTTTCTACCTATGCTCATGATTACTATTTTTGTTCCACTGCTTATTATACAAGGACTTGCTAGCTTACGTTTTAAAACGATTAGTATGGTAAGTCTCTTAATTACTTTAGTTATAATAAGAATTGCTGACTATGCTGTTTATAGGCAGATCTTACCCAATTATGATGGCTTGCCACTAACATCTATGATTTTTTCCATGCAGTTATTTTTTCTGACTAGTATCGTCTTATTTATTACGCAATCGTTAGTATTAAGTAGTGAGCAGGATCAACGCTTGGTGGCTAATTATGCGACTTATTTTAATATGGCATGGAAGTTAGGGGTACAAATTATATTTACTATAGTTTTTGTAGGTGCTTTTTGGTTACTCCTAGCTTTAGGTTCTACTTTATTTCATTTAATTCACTTAACTTTTTTCGAATATCTAATTACTCAAGCTTATTTTGCTATGCCGGCGACAACATTTATAATAGCAATTGCATTGCATATTACTGATGTTAATGTACGTGTTACTCAGGGTATTCGGGCACTTTGTTTAACTTTATTATCTTGGTTATTACCGCTTATTGCAGGCATTATAAGTTTATTTTTAATAAGTCTTTTTTTTACAGGCTTATCGCCCTTATGGCATACAGGTCATGCTAGCGCATTATTACTTTTAGCGGCAGTTGTATTAATCATTCTTATTAATGCGGTTTACCGAGAAGGTGCTTATGATAATAAATCCTTATTCTCTATACAGAACTGGGCAGCCACCTTGTCTTGTTATTTGTTAATCCCACTTATAAGCTTAGCTATTTATGCACTGTATTTACGGGTACAACAATATGGTTTATCAGTAGATCGTATTTATGCTGCTGTATGCATGGTAATAGGTAGCACGTATGCAGTTGGTTATACATTATCAGCACTTTTTTCTAAAAACAGATTTGTATTCTTTGCTTACTGCAATATAGCAACAGCTTTTTTAATTCTCATTATTTATTTGGCTTTACATACACCCTTAGCTGATCCAGTACGACTGTCAGTAGCTAATCAATTATTGCGTCTTCAGACGGGAAAAGTGACGCCAGAAAAATTTGATTTTGCAGCACTTCGTTATAAGGGGTTACGTTTTGGTCAGCAAGCATTGCTAGAATTACAAAATACTTGGCAAGGACCGCAGAGAGAATATGTACGCATTCATGCTACGGAAGCTTTTAAATTAAAGTTAAAAGCTTATCCTAATAGTGGAGAAAAGCCTAACCCGCTAATTATTCATACGGCTAATGGTAAATTACCGTCGTCTTTTCTTAACCAACATTGGCTTGCTATGGAAGGTTCAATAAATATTCCTTTTTGCTTATCGAATGGAATGGGAAAATGTGATGTTTGGCAAATGCAAGATTTGCAAAAAAATCCACTCATCTTAATTTTAGAAAATGGTACATTTACTGGGTTTAAAAAAACGACGAGTGGTCAATGGACTGCTATAGGTTATTGGTTAATTCCTTATAAATGTAGTGAAAAAATACGTAAAGCAGCAGTTGCCGGAGAATTTAAATTAGTCTTACCGCCACCGTCTAATCAGGATATTGAAGTCATGGGTGTCTCAATGAGTTTTAATCAAAAAATTGACAACAATATTTGTAATAATTAAAGTAGCCTTGATATAGCGAAGCGTAATCAAGGTTTGAAAAAGTAATATTAGACCTCTTGCCTAACTGTTTATTTTACGCAATTGCTGTGTTGCAAGGTTTTCTCCGGTGCTCATTTACGCCATGTAAACTCCTCAAAACCATTGCGTCTTGCACTCACAAAAAATAAACTAGTTAGGCAGGAGGTCTAATATTTTAAATCCTCTGATCAAGTTCGGCGCTAATTTGCATAAACCAGTTATTTAGGAAGAAAACTGATGAAATGTTATATGCTAGCCACTGGTAGTAATTTATCAAACATCACCTGGACAACTCCTAACTTGTCAGTCAATCAAAGCGCTTTTTTCACTAAAAATTTTTTCGAAAGAATTAAATTAGATATTCTTTCCTTTTTAGAAAATTTAAAAATAGATGCATGTTATGGTTGTGAAAGAGAAGGGTATTATTTATATGGTCAAAAAACATCTTCTAATTTTTACGCTCTTGCTTGTAACATCCAGTTAAATAAAAAACAATTAACTTATCTTTACCATCATCTCTTTGAGTGTCACTGTAAACCGGCCTTAATTGCTGCTGAGCTTTCTAAATATGTACAAGATTACCAATTGCTACAAGCACAAGCTGAGCTAGAAGAAATTCAAGAAATCATAAGGAAAAATATTGAAAGAGTAATTGTTAAAGGTGAAAAATTTGAGAGTTTAATGGCTAAGGTGGAAGAGCTCAAACAAAGATCTTCTCAGTTTAAGCATAAGTCTAAGATGAAAGAACTCACTTCTTTTGAACCTCAAGATTATCTTGAAACGCAGGCTCAAGTTAAGGTAGAAGAAACGCCAGAAATATTGCTAAAAAAAATTGAAGAAATGATGATAGAAATTGAGCCAATTGATAATTTATTAGCAAAAACCGAAGAGCTTAATCAGGTATCTTTTAAATTTAAACGCAAAGAAAAAAATAACGCGAGTTCCGATCTACGATTTTGTAATCTAATTTAAATTAAAATAGCTAATGAACATCATCAATTAAGATTGGGTTTAGCCTGGCGTAGTATAAGTAGCCTGGGTGTAACAAAGTGGAACCCGGGTTTCGGCCTGGTAGGCTTGCACCCAGCCTACCAGTGTGATAGCGCCTACCAACTGTAGTCTTTATAAAAATGATTCTCACAACCTATATTAATGTTGCCACTAATAATCTATCGTAATGAGTCACCCCAAGTTTACTTTACTTTAAATTGTTATTGATTTAGTTTAAATTTAGAAAATCAAGATTAATTGGTTTTTTATTAGCATTCACTGCAGTTGTAAAAAATTTACCTTTAGTATAAATATCATTGTTTATATAAATAGTTTGTTTAAATAAACATCTAGCTTTAGATATACGTTCCAATTCAACACTTACTTTACATGTCTTATTAATTGTTAAAGGAGCGAGGTAATCTATCTCTGCTCTATAAATTACTAAGAAGATGCCTTGTTGGGTAAGCTCAAAAAAATTAATCCCTTTTTTATCTAAAAAAAGATGTCTGGCATGTTCAAAATAATGTTGATAGACAGCATTATTAACAATACCCTGAATATCACACTCATAATCCCTAACTTGTAATTCAATTTGAAACAAAACTTAATCCTTCTTTCACTAAATTTAATATTTTAAGAAAATAACCAATGTATTACTGGGATTAAGCGGAATCAAGGTTTAAGAAATAAATAGTTAAAGTATCTGAGCAAAGCCTTGAGCTAGATTTGCTAAGCGAACAAGTTAAGTTAAATTAGAATAAGCAAGTATTTAACAATTTTGAGCAATACATGACATGCAAAATATGCGCATGAAAATGGTTCTGATAGATATTCTTGAAAAAAAGTTATTATTGTGAGTGTAATTTTTGTCAAAGCGAGAAAGTAGAGCTAACCCCTTTATATCTTGAAGGTTTAGTTTAATATTTTACTCTTATTTATCATTCAGCTATCTTATTGTTTTTGAGGTCTGATTGTATTCGCCTCTTTCCCTTCCTCTTCTGTCTTTAACTCTAGATCCCAATCTTCCTCTCCCTCATTTACAACTGGCTTTTCTATTTTGGAGGCAGTAAACGATCTTGGTTTTAATACGCCACTAAAATGGCTAACTGTAAGGTCTTCTTCGAAATTTTCTACTTTTTGCGGATTAATGGCTAAAATTTCTTCATTTTCTAAGAAGTTTAATATGGCTGGATCGTTATATTGTAGATCGTCATGAAGAGATTGGATGTTTTTATGGATATTGTTAGCTACCGAGTGATTTAGAGGCATATCTGAAAGCTCTTGAGCTTCTGCAACGCAAACAAGGTTGCTCAGATCCTCAATAAGTTTCCGCATAATTCCTTTGTATATTCCAATATTACTAGTAGTGTTTGAGCTTTCAAGATTTGCTAATTTTCCTTCAAGAGTTTCTTTTAAATTTTCTAATTCTGCTACCTTAACTACCACCTGAACCTTACTTTTACCCATATATCTCTCCAAAGATAGATATCTTATCTCTTAAAATATTGTATGACTTGTGAATAACTACAATTAAGTTAGTATAAATATCTTTTACTATGCTATTAGTATAGAATAAAAACAATATGTATCAAATATTATCAATAAAGCCATAATAAATGAATTAAACTCAATAAACCTTGGTTATAGTACCACCTGGCCTACTTCGCCTATTCTTAAAGAATAATTTATACTATCTATCAATTTTCCATGAATATCGTAAATAGGTTACAAGGAGGTAATCCAGCTATGAAAATTAATGATTTTCTGGGCGCATCAGCCGAGGGTTTCCATCGAGTTGTATATACTGAATGGGGGCAACCTGCCTCAGCAAAACCTACTGTGTTTTGTGTTCATGGGCTTCTTCGTAACCGACACGACTTTGATGCTCTGGCTAATTTTTTAAGTCTGCAAGATTATCACCTATTTTGTCCTGATATTGTTGGTCGTGGCGATAGTGAATGGTTCAAAAATCCTCAGCATTACAAATTTGAACAATACATCGCAGATATGACGGCTCTTATTGCTAGATCATCAGCTACTCAAATTGACTGGATTGGCACATCAATGGGCGGATTGATTGGTATAATGATGGCAGCGATGCCCAATTCTCCTATTCGCCGTTTGGTGCTAAATGATGTTGGTCCTCAAGTGCCACTGCATGGTTTGCGACGCTTAGCAAAATATTCCGATACACGTATTTCCTTTTCTAATAAAGAAGAAGCTAAACAATATTATCAAAAAATCTATGCAGATTTTGGTAATTTAAGCGAAGTTCAATGGATTGAATTTACAGAGCACAGTATTAAACTGCGAGATGATGGCAAATACATTGCCAAATGTGATCCCAATATTGCGCATAATAAAACACCCACCCAATTTATGTGGGAACTCGTACAGCACCCTCACAAAACATTAGAAGGTATCTTTTTCGATATTGATTTATGGTCTATTTGGCAGCAGGTTACATGTCCTGTACTTATCATTCATGGTCGCCATTCAGATATTTTATTGCCTGAGCACATCACTAAAATGCAAGAGACCCATTCCCATACAGATTTGCTAGAAATAGAAGATGCAGGTCATGCGCCAGCATTATTAGAATTGGCAGAGCATGAAAAAATTAAAAACTGGTTAGAAGCATGAGTAAGAATTTTAAACATAGCGTATCCTTATTTACGTGTTACTGCATTAAGGATACGTTAGTTTGCTTATAGAATTGAGGCTAGAGAACAAAAATTAATTATTTGTCAAATCATCAATTTTTTCACCTGCTTTTTGTGCAGGTCCTTTATTTTCAATTTTGTCTTTAATATTTTGCACAGTATTATCAACTTTTTTACCTTTTCTTTCAGCAGGTCCTTCCTGGCAACTAGTTAAAAAGAATACGCTTGAAATTGCAACGCAGACAATTAATTTTTTAAAAATTTTCATAATTTTCCTATTTAAATTAAGTATAACCTGCCATACCAACTATGGTTAAAAAATCGCATCAGAGTATACAATCTTGCTAAGTACAAAGAAAATAAAATTAATTATTTTCATCAAAATTAAGACGGTATTTATTCTAATAATATTTTAATTTGATTAAATATCGTTTTATTTTTTTAAATATTGCTAAAGGTTAAGCTGATATTAGTCCAATTTAAAGGTAATTATAAAAAGCAATTTGACTTCAGAATTTTCTAAAAATAATCAGGAAGTGCAATAATATGCTTGATTACGCTACGCTGCATTAAGGCTACCTTCTAATTTGATTACATATTAGGCTTATTAACAGTTTTGATTTCCTCATCAATTTTAGTTCTTAAATTAATAAGACTAGGCTTTTTTTGGGCATCCTAGCGCAATTAGTGGTAACATAGCCTGTTTTATCTTTAAGGTAACTATAACTATGAATCTACTGCAGTCTAATAAAAAAGTTATTGTATCTTTCCTAATTTTTGTTGGTGTAATGATTGGTTTGCTTTATACGAAATACTATTCTTTTAAGCAAACAGGCTACATTTCATTTTTTGAAAAAGATAAAAAGTTAAAACAAGCTATCGCCATTTATCAAAAAGCAGCGGCAGAGCCTTGGGAGAGACTACAACCTAAGCAATTATTACAGTTAGGCGTTACAGATAAAAGTGTTACCTTGCTACGTAAACGACTACAATTGATTGGCGATCTTTCTAATTCTACTAATGTTAATAACTCTAATTTTGATCATGAATTAAAAGAGGCAGTTTCTCTTTTCCAGCAGCGTCATGGTTTGGCTGCTAATGGCATAGTTGATAAACCAACATTAGCTGCTCTTAACGTTCCACCTAAAACGAGATTAAAGCAGTTGCAAGCTAACATCAATCGCTGGGAGGATTTTGCAAAAAAACAAAAAGGACATTATCTTTGGATTAATATTCCAGCTTTTCAAGCGCAGCTTGTTGAACAAAATAAAATAACTTTAAAAGAATCTATTATTGTCGGAAAGCCATCGCATCCCACCCCTGAAATGGCTACGGAAATTACAGACGTGATGTTAAACCCTTATTGGATTGTGCCTTCTAGTTTAGCTAAAAAAAATATCATTCCCAAAACAATACAAGATGCTAACTATTTAAAAAACCAAAACATTCGTATATTTGATGCTACTAATAAAAAGGAATTGTCATCACAGGAGTTAGACAATTTGCAATTAGATAGAAATCCCGATAATTATTTTTTTCGTCAAGAACCAGGACCAAAAAATCCTTTAGGGCAAATCAAATATAAAATTACCAATTCTCAGTCTATTTTTCTGCATGATACGAACGCTGTAGATCTTTTTAAAAATCATAATAGGGCCCTTAGCTCAGGCTGTATAAGGTTGCAAAACCCATTTAATTTATTTACTAAAATTGTGCAAAATGATCCATCTATTCATAAAATATCTTCTAACATCAATAAAATATTAGAATCAGGCGAGCCTGTTAATATTAAATTAAATAAACCTCTACCTGTTTTAATTACTTATTTAACTGTTTGGGTGGATGAAAAAGGTAACCTTAATTTTAGAGATGATATTTATAAACAAGATATAGGTTAAATCTTTTCAGATTTATAGGGATTGTTTATTGTGGGCAAAATAAGCTCATTATGATATAATTTTTTCTTTTCGCAATAATAATTGCATTTAAATTAAATCATCAAATGAGTATTATATGTTTATAAATAAACTTAAATTGTATTGTTTTGTGGTATTAATTGCAGGTAATTATTCAGTTTTTGCAAAAACAAATACAGATAAAGAGATTGATACACAAATTAATATGTTGTATGAGCAAAATCCTGTTTTAAAAGAGCAGAATGTTTGTAGTAAAACAAATGATCAGGCGGTTACTCTTAAAGGTTGTGTGCAGAATTCTGCAGAAAAAGAATTAGCGGAAGATTTAGCAAGCTTAGTTGAATATATTAATAAAATTGATAATCAGATTAAGATTAATCCTAATCTTCCTAATACTAAAACTAAAGCGGCAGTATCGGATTCATTATCGGATGCTTTAATTAGTGGATTAATTCATACAAAGTTAATAGTTAACCAATCAATTAATCCATCCAATTTGCATGTTAAAACCTTAAAAGGAATCACTATATTATCTGGCAGTGTTTCTTCTCTAGAAGCGAAAAAATTAGCTTATAAAATAGCGCTTGAAACTAAAGGCGTAGTTGATGTGAAAAATAAACTAAAAGTCCACCCTTAATTTATTAAATGTAGGCCGGGCCTTCGCCCGCCATCATAGATAAGTCCCTAAAATTGAGTATAATTTCTATTTTTAAAGGACTCTATTTTACAAACTAAGAGGGAGCATGCAGTATTTATTAGGATTTCATAAGTGGTCACGAAGTTTCACTGAATATTTAAAAATATAAATATGGAAATTAATCTAGACAAAATTCATTGTTAAGGGTAATATGTCAATAAGCAAGGAAGAAAGTTTATTGTTTATTATCTCCAATTCGTTGTTATATATATTACTCGACGTCCTGAAGTTTCTAAGTTTAAGTCTACTTTTTCACTGCTCAAAGCCCTTAAGGCACATTTAAATTAATTCAGGATATTATTATGTCTAATACAAAAATTGGAACCGTAAAGTGGTTTAACGAAACTAAAGGTTTTGGCTTTATTGAGCAAGAATCTGGGCCAGATTTATTTGCTCACTTTAAAGCGATTGTAAGCCCTGGTTTTAAAACCCTAGCAGAAGGTCAAAAAGTAGAATTTGTTATATCTCAAGGTCCTAAAGGACTTCAAGCAGAGAATATCGTAGCTATTTAAAGATAGCCTTGAAATTAATTCCGTATTACATTTAGTAATACGGATTATTATTATAATCAATTACATTTGATATGAGCTTACCCAGCCATCAATTTGAGCATCAATCTGCTTAATACTTTGTAGAGATTGAGATTTAGAAGGCTTAAATTTAGAAAAAAATTTTATATTATTATGATTGGGTACTAAAGAGATTTTCTCTTCTAAAGCAGGTAATTGTTCACTTAATTCTCTTAAGGTATCTTTTAAATAGTAGAAAGATAACTTACCTTCTGAAAAGCGTTTTTCAAAATCTTTTAACGTATCTTTTACAATATCATATTGATTTGCCAGTACTGCTAAGGATTCTTTTATAATTTGATATTCCTTGTGAATATCAAGTGCTGTATAGGCGTCAATGATTTTTTGATAGTATCCGTCGTCTTCCTCAGTTTTTAATATAATAGGACAAATATCCGCTAAATCTTGTATTTCTGTTTGTGTAGTTATAAAAAAATATTTGTTATCTTGATTTAAATTTTTTGTTTTAATTTTTTCTTCAATAGCAGATACAACCGAGTGTAAATTTTTATCTTCAGTTAAAAAGCACCGCTGTCCAACAATGATTTTCTGGGAGCTTAAATCTCTATGTAATTGAATATAGTTTTTTTGTGAGCCTTTAGATGTGTCAATAAACCATACTTCATCAAATAATTTTAATGCCGATGTGAAAGCTTGAGCATAATTTTTTAAGCTTTGATTGAGAGTAGGTGAAGAAATAGGTTCTTCTTCATGTATATTATTTTGCGTTTCATTTAGGTAATGTAAATATTCATCAATAGAAAACAATGCGATCTTTCTAAAAGGTTTAGGCAACAAATTGGTGCAGGAGTATTGCAAGGTTTTAAAAAATTCAATAGCCTGTTCAATACAAGGCCTATCTTTAGCCTCATCATCTGCCATATGATAATAACAATATTTATACAGTTTATAATAAAGCTGAACTTCTTTTTTTGCTAAATAATAGCCATTTAAATCTAATAAATGAAGAAAGGTTTTGCCAAGCGCATAAATATCAGTTGCTTCATTATAGTGTGTTTTAAAAAGTAATTCGGGTGCTACGTATCCCATAGTATAAATTTCTTTTTCTTTTTTTAATGCAAAAAAGCTTTTTTTTGTTGAGCCACCTAAGTCAATAATAGTTGCTTTATTTTTACTGAAAGAATAAAAAATATTTTTTGGTTTAAGATCTTTATGGATTATACTTTTATCCTTTAATTGCTTATATTCTTTTGATACTTGCAAGATAATTTCAATCCATTTGCTCATGGGTAAATTATAATTGCTGCGAGCTAATTCATCTAAATCTATACCCTCAGCTAGTTTCATTAAAAGATTTGCTTGATGAAGGGAGCTTGAAGTGGCAGCGCCATGCTTATTTCGTGTTTTTTGAGATTTAACAAAATAATTTTCTTTATGTATAGGCAATGTTCGTTCCAGATACCCTAAAGCTAAATTAACTTTCCGCAATAATAAGTATTCGTTGTGTTTTTTATCAACGGCTGTTAGCTTTAAAACAGCCCATTCACCTGATTTAATATTTTGTACTAATTTGACATAGCCAAAACCGCCAGAACCTACATGTTTACTACGTTGAACGCCATAATAAATAGCATAATAATTTTCATCAAAGACAATAATGTCATAGGGTGTATTTAACGCTGTTTTTTTAAATCGCTGTGCGAAATGTTCTCTTCTTAAAGTTTTATGAGCTGATTTTTTAATGATCTCAATGTCTTTAATAACTCGCGTAATTTGTTCGTTAGTTAATAATTTATTATTTGGGGAAAGATGCTCTAAATTTACTTTAAGTGGAATATGAGGAATAGTAAATTCATCAATCATTGATGAGGGCATTAGAACACTCCTGTGTAATAGTTAATTTTATTGTTTTCATTAAATATAGGTCAGTTTTATCTAAATAAATAATAATGAAAATTAGATTGACTATTTTCGTAACGTGATTATCAAAATACATAGATATGGAGCAATCATAATCACTCTTAGAGTGTATTAAGGGCAATTAGCTGTATTAATTGTATATTGTATAAATAACGAATTAAACGTAAGTTTTAATTATAAGTACTGTAGGCAAGAGTGACGTGTAGAGCTGTTAATTAACAAAACTTATGTTATCCAACATTCATTTTATCAGTTGTGTTATTGTTAGGATCACTTTCTTTAGTTAATTCAATTTCAACAATATTTATTTTTTTATTTTCACTTTTTTTAAAAAAAGCTATTGGACTATTATAAGTTATTTGACCTAAAATTTTTCGAATAAATTCACGTCGTTCAGGGGAACTAATTGTATGACGTAACATATCGTCAAATCCTTTATGAAAATCCCAACAGCAAAGAGGTATGCAGCCAATTAATTTAGGTGGTTTGGGCTTATTTATAAACTTGGTACTGGTCTCGGTACCGCGGGTATTAAACTTTAAACCATCTAATTGTTTATTTTCCAGACTAGACATGGACTTAATAAATTTAGTAAAGAAGCATTCACCACTAAAATAATAAAATAAATTTTTTTGCGAATTTCTTTTTAAAGTAATGTTATATATTTCACTAACGATATCACCAATTTTAAACATTATATCTGCGGCCTCAAGTAAGCGCGGATGTTGGCTTTCGTTACTCATCATATACATTCTTCGCATAAGAATTACTTGAACAGGCTCTTTTTTTCCTTCCTTAAGTTGTATTCCATCGAAAACTATATAAGCATATAAGCCTTTCTCATCATTGTCCTTAGCTAAAAAAGGTATTTTTGTTTTGTTACGAGGATTCTCTAATTCGTATGCAGCTAAAACGCGTCCTTTGCTATTTAAAATAATATAACCATAGGGGTCATATTGAGCAAATTGAACTCTTAAAATCTGTGTAGCATCAAAATTAGCTTTACTACTACGAGTTGCGGTTGTTTCGGACTTAGAAAGCATGCTAACTACCTAGAAGTTACTATCTTATTGGTATTTTAGCAATGAATTATTAACGTAATATTAATATTTTTAAAGGATATTTAAAGACAAAAAAATTTGAAAATTAATATTTATCAGTAAGTTATTTTTAACTTAAAATATGTATAATTCAAAGAGTTATTTCCTTGGCTGTAAAATATATAAATTATTTAAATTTTTTCGAAAAAATTGAATATTGTTAAGAATAATAGTAACTATATATTAAACCCTTTTTTCTTGAAAATTTATTCCAATAAATAAATATCATAAAGGTTAATTGGCTATATTAAAAATCTTTAAAATACGTTAATAATTTATGTTAATTTATAAATAATTGTCCATAACCTAGATTATTAAAGGTTATATTATTAAATTCTAGAACTATATAGTAAGCAAAAAAAATTACTTATAAAACTTGACTATGACGTTACGTCATAACTTAACCTTGGCAACAAGGAGGCAAATATAATGAAAAAATGGTATGCAAAAGAGTTAGCGATTCTTGCGCAAGTTTCAGTGCGTACGTTGCATTATTATGACAAGATTGGCTTACTTAAACCTAGTTTGCGCCAGAGTAATAATTATCGTTTGTACTCCGAAGCTGATTTATTAAAGTTACAACAGATTATTGCGCTTAAATTTTTTGGTTTTGAGTTATCGCAAATCAAACAATTACTTAGTAAAAATGATAATGTGCTGCAGAACCTTGCCCTGCAATCTAAATTCTTGCAGCAAAAAGCAGAGTCATTATTGGCAGCAAGTTCCATTTTAGATCGCATGTCTTCTGAATGTAGCGCTAATAAATCTATTCCTTGGGAAAATGTGATTGAATTAATTGAGGTATATAAAATGACGCAACAACTTGAAGATGCTTGGGTTAAAGAAATATTTACGCCTACAGAGCTTAAAGAGTATGTAAAATTTGAAACAGAGTTGAAATCAAATTCAACGCCAGAACAAAAAGAAATGTTTGAAAAAAAGTGGTTTAATCTGGTTAAAGAATTTAAGGATAACTTACATAATGATCCAAACTCTAAAGTCGGTATTGATTTAGGGAAAAAATTAATGGACTGGGTGAACAATCTATATGGTAAAAAATATGCACATTTGAGAACTAAAAAATTTGAAAAAGGTTTTGCAGAAGGAAAAGGACTTGAGCAACATGGATTGAATTCAGAAATTGTAGCTTGGATGGACAAAGCCATGGATGCTTATTTAAAGCAGCGTGCTTATTCTATACTAGATAATTTTGGAAAAATTTCTTTACCTCAATTATTGAGTGATTGGAATCATTTGATGGATGAAATATGTGGTGATCAGATTGATAAAAAAGCTACTATTATTGCCCTTGCTTTAGAAAATGAAAAAATTAGTCAAGAAGCTAAAGAATGGTTAAAAGCTAATTTTAATTTATAAAGTTTTAAAGCCACGACTTTCTTTATAAAGTTGTGGCCATTAAAAATTAGAAGCTTTGAAAAAAACCAAATCATGTACGTTATATTTGACTTTTTCCTAATCCAGTAACTTAAAAAGCGCATTTTTTTGGCAAAATAGCCAAAGAATTTATCAAAATAAACAGAATTTAATGGTCGGAAGCTGGAAAATGAACTATAAACGTATCTTATGTTTGTTTTTTGTAGAATCATTTCATAAACTAGCCTCTAATCTATCAATCAGTTATTCTCAATTTATCAGGATGTACCTAAGTTACTCAGAAGGAATTAAAGGAGAGAAATATGGGAGGAGAGTTAGAGCGTTATCAACAGGAATTGGATACAGCGACTAAACCTATCATTGCCCGCTCTGTCCATTATCAAAAAGTTATTTCAGAAATAAGAAAGTTATTAAAGGATTATTTTTTTAATGAGAAACGCATTCAAAAATTAAGTGAACCTGTTAAAGAAACGGAACTCGTTTTTAATTATGATCAAATTAAAGATCCGATGGAATTCTGTTTGGTTGATGAATTTTTTATAGAAAATTTAGCGTTAGCTAACGGTTCAAGTTGGACAACTGCTTTTGATGTTCATATTGCCAATAGTAATTTAACCATAGAAATCCAACCGGAAAAAGGTCTTTACATTTTTAAACCTGAAAAGCCTTATACACCTATGGCCCAAAGCTTTATGCAGCAGTTTACTTATGCTTTGGGTGTATATCGATTAAGTTTGGGTATTTATGAAGCCTATGCTCCTATCTTAAATCATGTAGAATTACAGCAAATACAAACTTTCAAAAATTATATAGACTCAGCGCAAAACGCAAAAGAATTACTGCAAAGAGACGATATCGACTTACTAGCTTTATATCGACAGACTAAGTCGTTTAAAAAAGAAATCTTAAGCCACCTTAAAAGTGAGAAGATACATCAAGGTATTAATATATTTAGAGCTGATCTAGATAAGCTTACGTCGCAGTTAACTCAACTATTAGAAGTCGGAGCAGGTTATTTAGAAAATTGTTATAAGGTGTTTCCTAATGATCCTATCCTATGGATGTTTCATGATCGAAGCTGGCATGGCTTAATAAAAAACATGGCAGCTCTTTTATATGCTAATTATTATGCTTCCTATACTTTAAGTACCACCTTAGAGATTAAAAAAGAGTTTATTGCATTGATTAAAAATGAATTTGAGCAATTTAATCTTATTTCCTCAGAGAAGCTAGGTTTACTAAAAATTGAATTACTACGAAAAGCAGCAAAAATTATTAGTGAATTTAAAGTTGATCTACAAGCTAAGCTTGCTCTGCAAGGTATTGAGATTATAGAGGCACCGGTAGTTAGTATGTTTTCTGGGACGGCTAGGCCTAGTATGTATCAATTAATGGCTGAATACTATACAGCATTTATACCAGGGGAAAAAAATACCTCCGGTGAGACATTTAGTAATGTAAAGCTATAGTGGACAGCCTTTTGGGTAAAGAGCTAACTTGTAATTTTATTGACTAAGTGGTTAGCTCATTTCTATTTTAGGATAGTGTCGCATTTTCTGGTATAATGCTTGAACTATTGTTATCTAGCTATTTATAGTTATCAATTTAGAAGCCAAATACCAATGAAAAATACAAATTTAATGATCTGTGATGCAATAATTCATCCAGGTGAAACTGCTAATTTAGCATTGCCACTGCCGGAATATTATTCATGTACCAATTTTTATATGCCTATCAAGGTAATTCATGGTAAACAAGCTGGTCCATGCTTATTAATTTTTGCTGGCGTTAATGGTGATGAGCTCAACGGTATTGAAATAATTAACCGTTTACTTAAGACTGACCAATTAAAAAATATTCGAGGTACTTTAATTGCTGTCCCGGTATTAAATGTTTTTGGCCTCATTAATAATTCTAATTCTTCCCCCTATGAAACTAATTTAGAGCAGTGTTTTCCAGGAAATAGTGAAGGTTCTTATGGAGAGCGTACAGCTGAAGTGTTTACACGGGAAATACTAGCGAAAGCTTCCTATTGCCTTGAAATTAGAACAGGCCAAATCAATCATGATTTATTACCACAAATTTATTGTGATCTTGATCAACCAGAAAGTAAGCGGCTTGCTAGGCAATTTTTAGCGCCTGTTATTAATCACGTTAAGAAAGATCATTCTTTACGTAAAACAGCAGACGATTTAAATATACCCCTTTTAGTGTATAAAGCAGGTGAGGCTAGACGCTTTGATGAGGCGGCTATTCATTTAGGTATTAAAGGAATCATAAATATAATGCAATCCTTGGATATGGCTGATGTAGAAGAACCAAAGGATTCTAATGACTTAAAACCTGTATTTTCACAAGATCAAGATTGGATTCGTGCGCATCGAAGTGGCATGGTAGTTATTGAAGTTGAGTTAGGGCAATTTATTAAAAAAAGACAAATTATTGGTCGGATAATTGATCCTTTCTGTGCAGATGCAGCAGAACCCATTAAAGCTAATCAAGATGGCGTTATTGTAGGTATCAATCGTAATCCTTTAATACATGAAGGCCAAAGTATTTTCAAAATAGCTTCCTTTATTGATAATAACCAGGCTGAAATAACTCTAGAAGCTTGGTCTGAGCAGCAAGAGGCGATAATCAGTGAGATTAATTAAACCAACACCCAAAGCTATATTGGTTTGGCTAATATGTGTTTTCTTTTATTTATATGAATTTTTGCTGCGCACTATTTTAGGTACTTTTCAACAGCCTATTATGCAGGAGTTAGAACTAAGCCAAGTTCAATTTGCTATTTTGAGTTCAACTTCTTATTTATTAGTCTATGGTCTGATGCAAATACCAGTAGGGGTCATTGTTGATCGCTTTGGTTTAAAAAAGACGCTATTTATAGCCGCTTTACTTTGCGCCGTTGCTAACTTAGCATTTGGTTTTTCTACCACTTATCATATGGCTATTATTAGTCGTGTGCTTATGGGATTAGGATCCTCGTTTGGTTTTATTTGTTTATTGGTTGCAGTTTATGATTGGATGCCAAAACCTAATATTGCTTTTTTTATTGGTTTATCACAGTTTTTTGGTACTTTAGGCCCTATGATAGCTGGTGGACCTTTAAATACACTTGCTAATGCTGGGGTTGTTAGCTGGCGAGGTTTATTTATTATATTAGCTGCTATAGGTCTGTTTCTCTCTTTAGTTATATTATTATTCGTAGAAAAAAATAAACAGCATCCTGGTAATTTTATAATCTTATCGCGGCCGCGAGCGACATTAGATAGTCTTTATATATTGATTAAACAGCCACAAATTTGGTGTATTATGTTATGCGGTACGTTTAACTATTTTAGTATCGAATATTTATCTGAAAATGAAGGAAAAAACTTTTTAATGCATAATGGTTTTTCCTCTAATTTTTCTTCATATATGATTACTTTAGCTTGGTTAGGTTTCGCTATTGGTTCCCCTATCTTTGGTTATTTTTCTGACAAAATTAAACGACGTAAGCCCTTTCTTTTATTTAGTGCAGCAACATCTTTAATAGCGCTTACAGGTATAATTTATTTTCCTATTCAAGAATTAATAGTTGCTTTTTGCTTTTTTGCCTTAGGTTTAGGTGTGGGCGCTGCAAGTATTGGCATAGTTGTAATAGCGGAACAATGTAAAACCCATTATTTAGCGGCGGGCTTAGGACTTAACAATGGCATTATAATGCTATTGGTTTCTATAAATGCGCCTATTATAGGAGGTATATTGCTCTGGCAATCCCATCAAGTTTCGTTATTAACAGCTTATCATTACTCGTTTAGTCTTTTGGTGTTAATGCCTTTGGTTAGTTTATTTATCACGATATTCTTTATTCGTGAAACGTTTGCCAAGCCTGTTAAGGAAAATACTATTTTAAATGTAAAAGTAAGCCAATTATAAGGTTGGTTTATTTTAACTTTTGTTGATTGAAAGTTAATGGATAGGTAAGCCAAATATGCATTAACTGAGAATTATCTTAATTTATTCGCTATTCATAATGAAAGAGATACGGCCATCTGGTTCAACAAAGGAACGATAGACATTTTTTATAGTAATTTCTCCTTGTTGGACTCGTAGAGCTTGTAAGATATCGGCGGGTGTTAGTGTCGTTTTTTGCAAATTCTTTTCTATGTATTGACCATCTTTAACAACTACTTGCTCATTACCCCGAATAAAATGCCCGATCCTGTCATATTTAAAAGAAATAAAGAGTAGGCTACGATGAATGATCACAATAAGGCTTGTTGAAACTAAGGATGATAGTAGAGGCAAAGTACCAACAATTGAAGCACCTAATACTGCACCAATTACGATCGTAATAATTAAATCTAAAGGCGAGTATTTCCCTAATAATCGCGCAGAGCCAGCTCTAAATAAAAATAATGCATAGACGGTGACTATTGTCGTACGAAAATAAAGCTCATAATTTAAAAGGTCAATAACTTTCATAGGGTTAAGTATAAGAGCAATACTTGAATAAGAAGTAAAAAGACTATTATAACGTGCTTTGTCTAAATAAAAAACACTTAGGTCTTTTAAATAACTTTTGATTAACGTTAGTTAAATGGTTTTAAATTTTGATTATATGCTCCGGATCAATTAACTTTGGCTTCCGCGAACAAGTCGTGGAACGTAGGCAGAGGGTAATGAGCGTAGATTGGCCTAAACGTAGGTTAAACTAAGCCTAGCGTAGCCCAAGAGTTTCAGTCAAAAGACCTGTAACCTATTAATAATTTGCTGCACTGCACTGCGCTTAGTCCAACCGATGCGCGTTGTAAGCACAGGAAGTTATGCGTGTATTTTGAGTTTTACTAGCTCTTTCATTAGAATTGGTTTAGATTACCTATCTAGTAAAGGGAGGGAAACAAGGTAACTAATGAATTTACTTGAGCCCCTAATTTGGGGTATGGTATTAAGTGCTGATTCATTTTCAGCGGCTGTCGCACTTGGGTTTAGACCACATAAATTTAGTGACTCGTTAAAGTTTGCCATCTCCTCAGGCAGTGCTGAGGTAGTTGCTGTGATAATAGGTGCTATGGCTGGGAAAAAAATTCTTGCTCAGTTTAGCTCAGTAAGTCATTGGATTGCTTTTTTATTACTTTTTGGTGTAGCAGCTCATATGTTTTATGAGGGTATAAAAGAATTAAAAAGTGGAAAAGCCGAATATAATTTAAAGTTTCATAGCTTTATTAAAATTTTAATCGTTTCCATTGCAACCAGCATTGATGCTTTAGCAGTTGGCGTTAGTTTAGCAATATCAAATAAATCGCTATTACTTTATTTAATCTCAATAGGTGGTTGGGCATTTATATCTACTATAGTTGGGATGGCTATTGCAAAACAAGTGCCTAAAAGCTTGTCAGCAACCTTTAATATCATTGGCGCATGCATTCTCTTTGCTCTTGCTTTTAAATTGACTTAACTATTTTGAATTTTCTGTTTTTAATTTTTGAGTAAATAGATAATCATTTTTACTGCCCAAAATAACTTGAAATTATCGTTCTCTCAATGCTTCTTGTCTGGCTTTTATTAAAGGCTTTAATAAGTGTTGAAGAATGGTTTTTTCACCTGTTTTAATGTGAACTGTAGCTGTCATACCTGGCAAAATATAAAGTTTGCGTAATTTACCTAAGTAATTTCGGTTGGTTTTTACATTAACTAAAAAGTAATATTGTTGCTTTTCGGGACCAAAGCTTTGTTATGTAATAGCATCGGCACTTACATAAACAACTTTGCCAGGCAAGCCACCATAAATAGAATAATCGTAAGCGGTAACTTTTACTGTAGCATCTTGGCCTATATGTACAAATCCTATGTCTTTAGGGTTTATTTTTGCTTGAACTAATAAATAATCTTCAAATGGCACAATCTCCATAATCACATCACCTGGTTTAATAACGCCTCCTACTGTGACGACATTTAGTTTTTTGACTATTCCTTTTACAGGGGAGATGATTGTCGTACGTACCATCTTATCTTTAAGTGAATTTAATTGCTCAATTACAATAGCTAGCTCTGCTTTATGACTGTTTAAATCTGTAAGGGCTTGTTCGCGAAATTTATCTTTTAACGTTCTCATTTTAATTTTGAAATCATCGGCTGCACGTACACTGCGTAGGTATTCCAGTTTTGAAGCATAACCTTTTTTCAATAGAGGCCCATACATTTTAACTTCTTCATTAACTAGATCATGACTATGTTGTAATAATTGTAACTGCTCTAAAAGAGCCTTTTTTCTTTCATTAAAAAGATTAGTTTCTCTGCGCATCAATTCAGGATGGTTTTTTATAATTTTAGGGAAAACAATTGTTTTTTGATCTTCAACCTCAGCATTAAAACGGGCGACTATGGCTGAAAGAGCGAGGTATTTTTCATAAGCTTGTGAGTAATCTGCTTTAAAACGCGTATTATCTAAAAGCATTAATACTTTCCCTTGCGATATAAGATCTCCCTCTTTCACCATTATCTGCGCGACAATACCACCGTCTAAACTCTGTATACTTTTTACCTGCGAAAAGGGAATAATTTTCCCTTCACCAGTGGTTATCTCTTCAATTCTGGCAAAATAAGCCCAAATAAGAAGAGTTATGAAGAGAATAATAAAAGTGATTAAAATACCATGTGCTAAAGGGGTAGACCGATTTAATAAGGCTGACTTGCTATCGGAAATAAATGCTTCATCTGCTTCTGTAAGGGTTCCTTTTTTGAGTTTACTAGAATTTTTTTTCTCTTTCATAGTGCCTGTTTTTTAGTCTGATTTCTGTTAATTGCTGCTAAAACCTTTTCCTTAGGGCCATCCAACACAATACGGCCATTATCAAGAATAATAAGCCGGTTTACTAAGCGTAGCATGGTTAATTTATGGGTTATTAGAATCAATGTTTTAGCTTGCAAATAAGGAAGCATGTGATTTATAAGCTCCTGCTCTGACAAATCATCCATCGCACTAGTAGGCTCATCCATTAGAAGAATAGGTGGATCGGCAACTAAACCACGCGTAATACTAATGAGCTGGCGTTGGCCGCCTGATAATCCTTCTCCACGCTCTCCAATGTGCAGGTTAAAACCTTGCGGATGTTTATTAATAAATTTGATAGCTCCTGAAACTTCACTAGCCCTGATAATGGCATTATCACTAGACCAAGGCATAGATAAGGCAATATTATCGCGAAGGGTGCCAGAAAATAAGATAGTGTCTTGTGGTATGTAGCCAATACTTTTACGGATCTCAGCTGGGTCAAGCTGGTTAATATCCATACCATCAATGTAGAGTGAACCATGTTGAGGTTGATAAAGTTGAGTAACAATTTATGAATAGTTGTTTTGCCAGACCCAATATGTCCTAATAAACCGATTCTTTCACCAGGGGCTATTTTAAAACTAATATTATTTACAGCAGGTTTAGATTGATCTGGATATGAGAAAGTTACATCTCTAAATTCAATATCACCTTTAAGGATTGATCGAGATATGAACGTTTGTTCAGTGTCGAGTTCAGTAGGCTCAGCCATCAGCTTATTTATATCATTTAAAGCTGTTCTTGCTTGTTGAAAACGAGTAATAATATTAGCGAATTGACTTAAAGGGCCTATTGCCCGACTTGATAAAATGCTACAAGCAATTAACCCTCCTAAGGTGAGCGATATAGGCGCTAAAGGAGTAGGTGTCATTTTATATCAAGATCAAGGTGTTTTAGGTATACGTGATTCAGCTGATGTAGAAGCTGGCTTCAGCCTAATTGGAGATAATGGCGCTTATAATTTTGTGAATATTGCGCCTGGTGACTATTGGTTAGATGTTGATAAAGGATCAACTGACTTTAATATACCTAACTATTCCTTAACTAGTGGTAATGATCCTAGGTTTATTAGTATAGAGGCTGGTGAAATCCTTCATAACATAAACTTTGGTTATAGCTTATCAGGAGGTACAACAGATCCTGCGCCAACGACAGGCACTGGCGGCGGTAGTACAACAACAGCTCCTGCGCCAACGACAGGCAGCGGAGATAATACAACAACAGCTCCTGCACCAACAACAGGTAACGGTGGTAGTACAACAACAGCTCCTGCGCCAACGACAGGCAGCGGAGATAATACAACAACAGCTCCTGCACCAACGACAGGTACCGGAGCTAGTACAATAATAGCTCCTTCAACACCTACTACAGCGCCTGCTGCAACAACTGATACTGTCGAGGCTGTTGCTCCTGCTTATGATGCTACTTTTATTCCTGATAGTTATCTCGATTCTACCAGTTTGTTTATTGATAACATTCAGCTTTAAAATAGAGTAACTTCTACAGCACTCCTGACTATTTAAGCCCATCAAAGTTCAGGAGCGCTATTTTATTAAAAGCTATAAGAAACTAAGTGTAGTAAGAAAATGCTTATCTTTAAAAGGTGAATAACGCTTAACCCTTGTTCTCAAAATTAATAAAGTCAATATTTAATTAAACAATGATCTAATATTCTTTTTGGTTAAGAGTGTTTTAAGTTGCTATAGGTTAGTGTAGTTTAAACTTAAGTTTAAACTACATGTTTAGAGCTTTAGCGCTGATGTTGAAAAAATAATTCTTTATCGCCGTAATAAGAGGCTAATAAATCACTTTCTAACATCAAAGTCCCGATATGATATTCTTGACCGTGATATTTACCATACACTTCATACAAAGGGCCTTGGGGTATTTTTGCAAATGAGAGTCTAAAGTCTTCACGTGAATTCTCAGGGATAATTTCTGTTACCGCGTTACTCGGCCTGAAATAAATTTGCTCAGGAAATACAGGAATACCTTTAAATTTACCTTCACTTGTCCAGGCAGCTAAATGCCATAGTGGTAAATCATTGGCAGGATCACGCGTCCATTCAAAAATTTGCTCAATTGCCTTGAGTGTCCAACTGGTTGGATGCGCTATATGATTGGTAAACTCTTTAGCAAAGTAATTCCAATTTTCTTGCTGCCCCTCAAGAGAATTCATCACTTGTAAGTTTAAAGAAGGGTTTCCTGATACTAAAAATTTAATAGCCATACCAGGTATATAGGTAGTATCGGTAGGGGAAATAGCAAGTGAGAAGCGCGCTACACCAATAGCTCCTTGTTGATAAATACCTGTGAAAGGATGATTAGGAGTGGGAATAAAGGCAATTTTTGCTACTGAGCCATTAGCATGAATAATTTTTACTCGTCCTTTGGGTATCTCATCACTAAAATGATCAAAGGTAGCGCTTAAAGTGAAAATACCTTTTATTTTCTCAAGTACTTCTTTAAAACTATTGCCACTTAATTTTGGTAAAGGATTAAATTTATGGCTTTTAACTACCTCATCCCATAATAGATCTTGTTTTTGCTTGGCAGATAAATCTTGATAATCATTAGGTAGTTGAGCAAATACATTAATATTGATAAATAAATATAAAAGCGCACTAATCAGTAAGGTCCAACAGCGATACATCTAACTCTCCTTAGTAAGAAAATTTACTTTTTATTGAGCATAATCTTTATGCATTTGAAATAATTCTAAAAACAGCCCTTTGGGCTACTAACATGTTGTATTTAAAATTATCCCGATTATTAATGATATTGGAATTAAATAAGTAAATAAACAAATTAAACTTAATAAGACAAAACGCTTGCTAAATGATTGATTTATAGCGTGTAACGCTATAAATCACGCCAATTATTTACCTTAAACTATAATATATAAGCTCAATTTTAATAATTTAGTTAATTTTACTAAAGCTTTTTTTAAAAATGCCGAGATAGAGTAGTGTCAACTGTGATCAAGTATCATTTTAAACTTTAGCAAGGAATGCCATTATGAAAAAATTACTAATCGCTTTTGTTGTTGTTTCTTCTACTTTAGCAATGACTGGTTGCGGCTGCGCATTATTTGGTTGTGCACCTGCCCAAGATTATACTGCTACAACTTATGTTAAATAAGTTTTAATTAGCAGTTAAGTATGAACATAGGCTAAGCAGAGGCCCCCGAGCCAAAGTTTAGCCTATGCTTCATTAGATAGATCTGAAAATCATTGGTAGTTGTTGTATCTCTCTAATTTAGTCAAAATCATTATTTGAGTAGTCTAGCACCTGAAAATTAGATTTATTCTCTAACACACTTTGGGGAACTTGCCCTGTAAAATGATTATTATCTAAGCGTAGAACCTGAAGTTTAGCCATGTTGCCTAATTCAACAGGTAAAGAACCTACAAAACTGTTGTTTTCAATTCTTAATGTTTTTAAATTGTAAAGCGTAGTAATTTCGCTTGGCAGGGTGCCACTTAAATGATTATGGCCTAAGTAAATATGTTCTAAATTTTTTAATTGACCTATTGCAAGTTTTAATTCTCCAGAAATAGAATTATTAAATAAATAGAGCTCTTTTAAATTTGTTAGTTTAAAGAGAGCATCCGGAATACTGCCGCTAAGGTTATTATCATCTAGCCTCAATATTTTCAACTTATTTAATTTACCGATTGATGCGGGTATTTTTCCTGACAATTTATTAGCATGCAAATCAAGCCAGGTAAGATTGTCAATTTCACCTATAGAAACAGGAATATTTCCTTCTAATTTATTTGCCTTTAACCAAATATTTTCAAGCTTTTTGCATTGACCAATAGAATTAGGAATAACGCCGCCAATCTTATTAAAGCTTAAGTAAAGCGTTTTTAATTCGGTTAAATTACATAAGGAATCTGGTAAGTTTCCTTCAAGATTATTATCGTATAACTGAATTTCGATAACTTGCTCGTGTTCATTACAAATGATACCCTGCCATTGGCAGTAGGAAATTTTCTCTGAGAGCCAATTATCCTGACGAATCCAGTTGGTGCCTTTCGTTGCATAATAAAATTTTTCCAGTTCTAGTCGTTGTGCAAGGTCGCCTTTGCTACTTATTTCCAGACTGAAGGAAGGAGAGTTAAATAATATTAAAGCAACAATGCCAACCACTAGCCATATAGATGATTTAAAACAGCGAAGCGTAAGATTCCACATAGATGGTATAAAACTAGACATAAAAAATCTTTTTAAAATTCTTACTAGGACTATATGATAGTCTATTTTTTATTTATATCTAATACATACTAGGCAACATCCTTGAATCTTTGCAATTATGATTTAGGTGGTATAAATTTTCGTTTTTTAAGTAAAAATTTACAGCCTCTAACTAGAAAATATGCTTTAACATTTGATAAATAAATAGGCTCTCCCTCTTTAGCCTCAGCTATATTGGATTGTTTGATTTCTGAACCATCAATGATAATAACCATGCCTGAGCCTATACACTCTGCCTCTTCACCGTTTCGAATAAGTACCGCACTGTCTTCACCCAAACCCACGCCTAATTTTTCAGGATTTAGTAAAATAGCATGAGTGAGCCGGCTAAAGCGTCCTCTTTTAATAAAATGAGTATCAACGATACAATGAGGTAATAAACTAAATCCAGAAGAAATAACTAAATTTTGATGAAGAAGGGCTTCTGTTTGCCCACCTGAAGCTATAATGACTGACGGTATAACCATAGCGCCTGCACTTGTTCCAGCTATGATGAAATTTTCAGTATGAATGTATTTATCTTTAATTGCGGTGATAAGACTTGTGCCTCCCAAAAGGGTCGCATGGTAAAATTGGTCACCACCTGTAAAAAAAACTACGCCTGCTTTTTTTGCTTTTTCTATATGATCTTCGTTTTCACCATCTTCACGACTTTCAATAAAAATAAAATCAATAGCCTTAAAACCCAGTTTTTTAAAAGCTTTTTTGTAGTCTTCTTGAGTTTCTTTATGTAAGTCCTTGCCTGAAGTAATGAATAGAATTTTTTTGATATGAACTTCTTTTAATATTTTTTTAAATATTTCATAAGGCGTAAAATCAGATTCGTCTTGCTCAATATCCGGTGCTTCTTCACCCCTTTGCTCAGCCCCGCCAATTAATAATATTAATCCTTTAGGTTTCATACAATTCCCTTTATTCGATTTTTAATAAGAATTAAATATGCGATAACTTTATTTACAGCCATTTAAATTTACTGAAATTAAGTATAGTATGTTTATAGCGCTTTCATCTCCTAGCTTAGCAGAATTTCTTTTTTAGTTTTTCTGTTAAGCCCTATAATTAAATTATAAGATTTTTTTCCTAAAAATTGTTAGTAGTTTAATTATCAATTTCTATTTAAACACGCCAGGTAAGGTTTGTAATTATGCTCCCAGAACAAAGTAAATCAGTGGCTAGTGAAACAATTCCTCCTATTTTATATGGTACAGCCTGGAAAGAAGAGAAAACAAAAGAATTAGCCTTACAAGCGCTTAATTTAGGATTTACAGGAATTGATACAGCAAACCAACGTAAGCATTATTTTGAAGAGGGTGTGGGCTTAGCAATTCAAGAATTTTTACTTACTAGCCAAAAAAAACGTCATCATTTGTTTATCCAAACAAAATTTACTTCAGCAAATGGTCAAGATCACCGCAAACCTTATAATGAATTTGATTCTTTAGCAAAGCAGGTTAAACAGTCTTTTACAAGTTCACTAAACCATCTTCAAACTGATTATATTGATGCTTATATTTTGCATGGGCCTACCTTTTCTCAGGGAATAAATAAGGCCGATTTGGAAATTTGGCAGGCTATGGAAGAATGGGTCCATGCAGGAAAAGTCAGATTTTTAGGGATTTCCAATGTAACCATTGAGCAGGTAAAGGAGCTATATGAAAGAGCTTTAATTAAACCAAGTTTTATTCAAAATCGATGCTTCGCCATCACCCGCTGGGATCAAGATGTTAGGTTATTTAGTAACCAAAATAAAATTATTTATCAAGGTTTTTCCTTACTTACTGCTAATCAGCCTTATCTTTTAAGACCTTACATGCAGTCATTAGCTAAAAGGTATAATAAAACCATTCCACAGATTATCTTTCGCTTCGCATTACAAATTGGAATTTTACCTTTAACAGGAACTACAAGCTTAAAACATATGCAAGATGATTTAAGCATTAATAATTTTAAGCTTTCAATGGATGAGGTAAAAAATATAGAAAATATAGCGATTAATTTATAAATTAAGCGTTTGATTTTAAAAAAATTATAGAATTATACCTAGAATGAAATTTAATATGTCTTTTGGTGTTTTCGCAAGATAATTAGGGTGGTATTGCTTAAGGGTTTCTTCAGAATTAAATCCCCAATTAACAGCCATTGAATTAATATTAGCTTTTTGTGCAGCTTCAATATCTCTTGTCTCATCGCCAATATAGAAAGTACTTAATAAAGGCATTTGATATGTTTTAATTATTTTTTTTAATACTCTTTTTTTACCGAAATAACTTGATTCTGCATGAATGAAACTAAATAAAGACTGAATTTTATAATGATTAAGCCAGGTAAGTACATTTTCTTCTGAATTAGAAGTTAGTATTCCTAACGTGCAATTTAATTGCTGCAATTTAGTTAATACTTCTGGTATATCTGCAAAGATAGGTAAACCGTGAATATCTTCACTAAGCGCTTTTCTTGCTTTACGCAGTACTTTAGGTAGTTTATAAAAAGGAATTTTAAGGGATTTAATAAGCTCACGAGAACTTAAATTTCTTAATTTATCTATTTCAGTTTCACTTATATCATGAAAATTTAATTCGGAAGCTAAGAGACTAAATTTTTTTAAAACAGCAGAGAAACTATCAGCTAGTGTACCATCAAAGTCAAATATTAGATTAAAATTTTTATCTATAAGCATTATTATATTACTTTAAAATTAGGTAAGTTTTGAGTAACACGTTTTGTATATAGTTGCTAAGATAACTAACAGACTACAATAAATCAATTTTTTATTTTTTATAAATTTACCTTAATTTTTTATAGTTAATATTTAAAGATAGAGAAATAGATTCTTCTAGATAAATCTGTAAAATATTCTGTTTTGTATCCAGTCAAAATACTAAAGGGCCACAGAATTCGATGATAGGAGTTAAGTGAATTTCTTTCAGTATTAGGTTTAGAAGGGGTACGTCGATGAACGCCAAATGTATCAGCAATCACTAAAGTATTTTCCTTAACTATAAATAATTTTACCTCTGTGAGTCCTAGCCATTTTAGATTTTCTTCTGTATAACGACAGGATCCGCCTGTTGCTTGCAGAAATTTTCCTGAATATAAATCATTACTAATTTTATACTCCAAAATAAGCCTTTTTAATGTCAGTTTATGAGAGCCTGGAAAATAGGCAAATGGTCCCTCATCCGCAGAAATATTATTGAAATAAAGCCAGGATTTCATCGTAGGATGAAAAGTATCTGTATGATATGTAGTTTGAGGATCATAGTGGCCGCTAACTACTTTATTGATGGTAAACGAAAAAGGACAATTTTTACTAGCAACATATTTAAGTAAATTAATATATCGTGGGTTATTTTTAAATTGAAACTTAATATTATTGGCTCTTTGTACCCTTGTTAAAGAAATTTTTTGAAGTTTAGTATCACCATCAAATGTTATTGCATTAAAATCTGTAAGTTCACCAATTATTTTTTTTAAAGCTTGATACTCCTCAGATGGCAAAAAATTTTCTTTAATAATAAATCCATTACGCTTAAAAAATACTCTATCTTCTTTAGGAATTTTAAATGACAATAGAAAACGCCTTACTGTCGTACAAAAATAAGCCATTAGTATACGAAAAACATGGAGACCTAATCGATTAAGTATTTTCGAGCGTAATATGGGATTATGAATAAATTGTTTTTGATTAGTAAACACTTTCATTAACCAGAAGAACCAGCAGAGGAGCTTTGTCCTAAAATTAATTAAAGTCTTATGATTTCCTGATATTTGCACGTGTCCTCCCTGACATACTTCAGAAGTTATTTAATCAATGAAGAATAATAAAGTTCCATTTTTGGTACGCATCTTAGCAAATATTTTTGCTGAAAAATACATTTAGCGACTGTTAGAATGCTTCAATAAGGTTCGGAAAAATAACCTTGTGTCCCTTGTGCTATAACAGCTTCTGCATGCCTATTTAAGGCGTGGATATAGGCCGCGGTGCGCATATCTATTGGATGAGATGTAAATAAATTATAAACATGTGTAAATTCTTTCGCCATAATATCATGTAAATGCTTATATACCTTCTCTTGGCTCCAATAATAACCTGATCTATTTTGTACCCATTCAAAATAGCTCACGGTGACACCGCCAGCATTAGCTAAAATATCAGGAACAATTAAACAATTCTTTGCTTTTAAAATTAAATCTGCTTCTGCGGTTGTAGGCCCATTGGCGACTTCCACAATAATAGGTGCTTTAATTTTTTCTGCATTCTCTCTTGTTATTTGGTTCTCGAGCGCTGCTGGAATTAAAATATCAATATCAAGCTCTAATAATTCTTCATTAGTTATATTATCTGCCTTCACCATTTGACAAACAGAATCATCACAATAAACTGCTTGCAATTGCTTAAAGTTATTTTTAGCATGAATAATACTTGGTATATCAAATCCTTGTTGGCGGTATATGCCACCCTTAGAGTCGCTTACTGCAACAATGTTATAACCATCTTGATAAAGTAGATGAGCTATGGATTGTCCGGCATTACCAAAGCCTTGAATAGCCACTCGCATTTTCTTTGGTCGCCATTTATTAATTTTTTCTAATTCTTTAATGCAAAAATAGGCGCCTCGACCTGTTGCTTCTTCACGACCTTGGCTACCGCCTAGCGGTAAGGGCTTGCCGGTAATGACTGCAGGTGTGACTTGGCGGACAATTTTAGAATATTCATCCATCATCCATCCCATAATCATTGCATTGGTGTATACATCAGGCGCAGGTATATCTAAATTGGGCCCGATGAAATCCGCAATTGACGTAATATAACTTCGACTCAATCGTTCTAACTCAAGTCGTGATAATTGTTTAGGCTGAACAATCACACCACCTTTTGCACCGCCAAAAGGAATACCTACTACGGCACATTTGATAGTCATCCAAAAGGCTAGGGTTTTCACCTCAGCCAAACTAACATTAGGATGAAATCGAATACCGCCTTTAGTTGGACCCCGTATATCATTATGATGTACACGATAGCCTTTAAATATTTTTAAGCGCCCATCATCCATACGTACTGGTATAGACACTTCAAGGCATGCTTTGGCATGCTTAAGTTTTTCGACAGCTTCTGGGTCTAACTTAGCAAAAGTAGCTGCTGTATCAAGGCGCGATAATGCTTCAGTGTACAATGTATCCTTTTTCATACGCTTTCCTTAAAAATTGTCTCACTTATTTATAAAAAATTTTCTTATATTGGGTTGTAAGCAATAAATATTATTATTTATTTTAAATGGTTGGTATAAATATTGCACACATATCTGCGGGAAAGGATTCCTATCCATATTTATGATTTTAACTCTTATCTATCAAGTTAAACCATTTATAGTGTTCTTAGCTTCGTTAGATTCAAACAAGGAGGTCATTGTGCGCCAGTTAAAATACATTATCCTTAGTTTTTTCTTAAGCTGTTCTACACTTGCGCTCGCTCAAACTTATCAAGGTGAACTTGAAGTACTTATCTTTGATTATTTTGATAGTAATAAAGCTAAAACAATTTATCAACTTCATGAAGCAAACGAGGTTTATAAATTAGACTTACCTAATTCAATCGATAAAAGTGAACTTTTATCAGGTAATAAAGTAATTATTGAGGGTGAGGAAGTTAAAAGTCTACTAGAGAAAGTAATTAAAGTTAATTCGCTCACTGTTCAGAAAAATCAAACGCTAGAAAATTCGCCTCAAGTTCTTTCATTACCTGATATCAGAAAATTATTGACATTAATAGTGAACTTTAAGAATATGCAGGCAACAGCTAACGTTTCTATAAGTGATGTAGATTCTATATTATTTACCAGCCTGCAATCGACTCGCCGCAACCTTTTAAGAAGTTCATTTAACCAAGTAAATCTTTTAACGGATCCAAATGGCGATGGTCATTCGGATATTTATGTTATTAATTTGGATTATGATGCAACTAATTGTAATTACGATAAATGGGCATCAGACGCTAAAAATGCTGCCGCACAATCTGGTATAAATTTAGCCTTGTATAGGCATTTTATGTTTGTACTTCCACAAGCCGTTAATTGTGGCTGGGGCGGTTTAGGACAATTAGGCTGCGGTATAGCGTGTAATACGTGGGTAAAAGCCTATGATCCAACCCGAGTTTATTCAAAACTAATTTATACCCATGAGTTTGGCCATAACCTAGGGATGCATCATGCTGCAACAGACACAAATAATGATGGGGTCAATGATTCAGAATATGGTGATGCTGCATGTATTATGGGCTCAGGTGATTCTCGTTATTATAAAGAAGTCAATGCGCCACATCGCGATCAAATGCGTTGGTTTGATTCTTATCCCGAAAGGATTGCAACTGTAACTTCTGGTAGCTATGTACTTAATCCACTTGAAGTAGGGCTTCATAGCACGGGATTATTAGCATTAAAAGTAAAAAAGAATGCTACAGATACCTATTATATTTCTTATCGGAGAAATAGAGGGCTTTTCGGACCAGGGGCTCCTTCTTATATAGATAGAATTAGTATTCACTGGACGCGTGCTGGCGATACCCATACTTATTTTATAAGAACTTTAAATGCTGGCGAGACATTTGTTGATGCTGCTAATAATGTAAATATTACCGCAGTTATGACTGGTGGCGCTACGGCTATGGTATCTGTTAATCAATAAGATGTTGCAAAAAATTTTTGCTATCAAGAAGTGAAGTAGCCTGGGTGTAGGCCTTTAGGCCAAAACCTGGGTTTCACTGCGTTGCACCCAGGCTACTGTTAGTATTTTATCTTTGTGACCACTGCAGTTATAAATTCATGAGCTACCTAAAGTGTTTATTATTTCGTTACATAATTAACTGTAGCATCTGGAAGATTGAATTTAAGACCAATCATAAATAAATTAACGTAAGGTTTATAGCGGCCTCTTAAGAAATCACCTGAAAGGGGCTCCATTCGAGTTTGAGTTAAACTTTCATATTGGGTAAATTGGTAAGTAAATACTAAATCTGTATTATCCCAAATGCGACCGGCTGTACCAACTTTAACCGCCCACCCAGTTAACCACTCTTTAGCTTTACCACTAACACCAACATCGCCCGCAGTATTATTAAAATTAATATTAAATTGTGCGGTTTCAATACCCGGGCCTGCAAAAACGCGCATAAAAGGGTTAAATTGATATTCGGGTAATATAAATAAGCCAAAACCATATTCTAATTTTTCTTTAGCCCGTACGTCTGCAGTAAAAAACCAATCATTAACAGTATATTTTGATTTACCGGTAAAAATGTCTGCATTTCCCTCTAAAGCAATTCCCATTAAATTTGGAAATAAAAACTCATAACCAGCCGTTAATTGGCCATGAAAATTGGTATAGGTATTATCGAAATGAGAAGAAGTAGGTTGAGCCTCATCTATAGGATAGGTAAGATTTTTTTCTATATTTACATCGTTAATACCTAAGTTTATACCGGCATACCAATTAGCATGGGCTGTAAAAGTTAAAGACAGTGCGCTTAATGTGAAAATAATTTTTTTATTCATAACAAATTCTTACCTATAAAATACTTGGAATAATGATTGCATTTGAAGTCACTGTTTTACTGCCACTTGTTAAAGTGATAGAAACACTAACTTTCCGTGGGGTACTTATATTACTTACAACGAATCGTTTATAAATTGTATCTAATGTGAGGATAGCGCCAGGCAAGCCATTTAACTGATAACCTAAACTTGGATTTGGCGTAAACCCTTTATAGTAGATAAACGCTTCTCGAAGATTCATAGGATTTCTTTCAGCTTGGGTTAAATGTAAAGCTAAAGAGGAAATACTAAAATTGTTAGCCGATATGTTAAAGAAGGATCCATTAGAAGCAATAATCATAAGCCGAGCTTTTGTCGTGTTAACAGCAGGTAAGTGAATTAGTGCGCTGCCGTTATTAGGTACATTTGTAGCGATGACATAAGGATAACTGCTTCCTCCATCCGTAGATAAAAGGATATTAACAAAACCAGCGTTAATCGGTGGTTCATTAGTATTTGCTACTTGCCATGTGACCAATTGCATTGTGTCGCCAGTTAATTGAATACCAGGCGCACTAGGATAAGTGATTAAAAATGGCCCAGCAGCAGCGTCTACTGTTACTGTAGTATTTCTATAAGCATTACAAGAGCCACCAGGTGTATTATTGCGAACTGATACTCGAAAATGCATTATACGTGATACAGAAGGTAAAACTTCCCAAGTAAAAGGACCATTTTTGGCTAAAGAAATTAAATTAGGAAGGAATCGTATAGAGCTTAAATTAGGTGGAAAGCTTCTAAAATTAGGTCCCCCTGGTGAGTCGCTACGAGGAGGTTGCGGTGAAATTTCATTGTCCATTTGCTCCCAAGTATAAGTTAGCGTGCTGCCACTATTACTTTTGGCTGCAGCACGTAACGCAAAAGGTGTATTTGCTGGAATAACAATAGGCGGCACAGAGCGAATAGTTGGTTCAGGAGGAATTGGGGTTTTAACGGCACAGGTATGCTCTGGGCTAGAAATGAAATTACCAATTTCTTGCAAATTAATACCATGAAAGTAACTGTCAGAATTTTTTTGTACATTAGGTGCACAAATGCCTGCATAACCCATAATTGTACTACCACTTCCAGGCTCAACAGCTGTTGGATCATTTCTATTACAAGGATTATTTTGGGTGTGATTACCGCCGAATTGGTGTCCTATTTCGTGGGCTACATAATCCACATCAAAGGGATCACCTATTGGTTTAGAAAATGTTGTAGCACCCATAGCCTTTTCCGCTCCATTACAAACGCTTCTAAGTGCTGCGAGGCCATTATTCCCCGTTGAGGCATCAACAACGTGACCAATATCATAATTAGCTGAACCAATAACAGCGTCGACATTAGACTGGTTTTCTTCTAACAACGCTTCAGTGTTTCCTGACGTATAAGGTTGAGCTGCCGGATTGGTATAAATAATTTGTGCATTGTTAGGAATAAGTTCCATTGTTATGGCAATGTCTCGCTCATAAATGCCATTAACACGGTTTAATGTGGTGACTTCACCCGCTAAAGCTGCTGGAACCGATCCATAAAAAGCCGTGTATTGAGCAGTAGCGGCCATAGCAAGACGATATTTTCTTAATTCACAACTGGCAAATCTTGCAAAATTATTAGGCTGAGTTAAACCAATAGCTGAATTGCTGCCAGGAACATGACACTTATTCGGTTTAGTATTAATAAGGTCATTTTTGTAATAAACCACATAATCTTGTACATTGCCCTGATCTATTGGGTCAATAAAGATAGCATTTTGATTAGGAACCAAAATCATGGCATGAAAACCAAGTGGCGTTAAATCAAATTTAACAAGCTCACTAGGATTATCAACACTGTAACCGTCGAATGTTCTAATTTCAGGAAATTCGGCTGCTAATTTAGGATGCATCGTCGTATTGACGACCACCTGATAAGAATGAATTGTGCCATCTGGATGCGGTAATTTTATTAAAGTAGGTGGCTCTTTCTTTATGTTGTTTCGATTTGGTACTGCTTCCAATTCAGAATAAAGACGTTTGAGGTCTATCTCAACAACACGGTATTGATTAGAGCTGAAGTGAAACTGATTATGTGAAACATTTTTTATCTCTTGGGTTACAGGATAAATTATTCTATTAGGAGGTTGATCTGCAGCTAATAAATTAGAAAAAGATAACAGCAGCAATGCGCTGATTGGCGTCCTTGTCATTATTTTTATAATCCTTACAAATAATTCTAAATATCAAGGGCATATGCTAAATTTAAATTTCTTTGATTTCAATGAAAATTACAAAAAAGATTAGGATTTTTGATAATTCATTTTTTCATTATCTAAAAACTTTACATTAAATGACCTGTCCGGGGTTATTAGATGGGTAATAATCAGGCCAGCTGTAATTTATATAAATTAACCTAAGTGCTTATATGATAGGTAAATCACTAAATTTTGCAGGATAACAAAGAATTATTTTTGTTAGTAATAGCTCGTTAATTCAACCTAAATGACCGGGCAGCTGATTAGAATGGTCGTCTCTCTTTTCATGGTTGCCTTCTCCTATCTCATCGGGTTTAAAGGAGGGTTGCTTAACAATGGAAGGCTTATCTTTGAAATTAGTATTGATCCCATATACTTTAAAGCATTTACAATGGATAAGCATGGCTCTTTGTTGATTTAGCCTGTATTAGATTAGCCTGTACCACCAAGACCTGGTGGCGGCGCAGAAATATCTTCTTTGATCTTTGGATCTTCTTCCCGATCTGACGTTTTAAAGAAAGTGGACCTTTCAACCTCCTCTTTACGTTTTTTTTCCGCTTCTGCTTCTGCTTTTTCTATCGCTACTTTATGCTTATCTTTTGTCTCTTCCTTAGATTCAAGAACCATTCTTTGAAGAAAATCCATAGTGTCTTTAATAGGCAAATGAAGTCTATGCTTAGGTTCTACTTTAGATAAATAAGATTTCTCGTCAAAAAATTTCTTCTCATAAGAATTGAAAGGCGTATGAGGACTAACATAATTATGATAGTTCTCCTTAATTCTTGGAAGGATAAAATTAGCTAATAGCACTATGCTATTCTTGCTATCCTTATGGCAAGATAAATCATTTAATTCGTCATGTGAATTATGCTCACTAAAGAGTTTAAAGGTAAAATCAGCCAACATATTTTCATATTCTTTAAGTAAATCCATTTTTTCAGGGGTAAGTCCTGTTCTTAATGCAACTCTAACATCCCAAAGCATGGGCCCTACGTAATTAAGAATAAAGTGTGCACGTTCTTTAGATCCTAGAATTAAATATTTTCTATTATTTAATATAGCCTTAGAAAATTCCTCTTCTAGTAAGTTCTTTACTATTTTAGCTAAAGTCTCTTGGGCAGTAGCTTTAGTACTTGTATCTTTAGCTGTATCAGCTTTAACAATTGGTTCCAAATGTTCTTGTATCCATTTTATTTGATTGGTAAGCACTCCTTCGTTGAGGTTTTTGTAAACTCCCTGTAAAGGAACGTTTAAATCAGGATAATTAATAAAAAATTCTTGTAACACTATTTCTTTTTTTACATTATCTACATCTCGATTTTCTCTCAAAGCCACAGACATCAGTTTATAAGCAAAAGCGCCTTTTATTTTATCCACTAGTTGTCCTAATAATGGTTCTAATTCAGGTGATGAAAATTCTTTTTTTCTATTTTGATAAAAAATTTGCCACTCTGGACTTTGTTCAATTAGTTTAAAAAAATCTTCGATAAAAGATTTTGCAAAAATTTTTGTATTTTCATCCATTACTATCTCAGTCATAGATAATCGCTGTAAGGCATAATTAACCAATTTTGGATCTGCAAAAAATCTCTCCATTCCTTCTTGCATTATTTGTTCTGCGCTAAGAGGGGGGCTTTCTTTTTTTGTTTTTTCTTCAGTTATTTGCTGAGTAGTGCTTTCAATTACATTTTGTTGAACTGGCGGGGTATAGAGTCTTGCATCAGAAAACAAACGCCCTTTACTATTTATACCTTTTATATCTGATTTCCCTTGAAATGATAAAATGAAGTTTTGACCATTAAGTCTAGCTATTTCTTCTAGATAATCTACAACAAACTTTATTTGTTTTCTAACAGCCATCTCTACTGCTTTAGGCATCGGATGCTTAGAAGTTTCCTGCCTTGTCTCCATAATAATACCCTAAAAATGTACTAATTTTATACATTATAGCAAATAAATAACCCATTTATTAATGCAGTCTCAATTGAATTAGAAAGTATGTGTTATTAAATTTTTATACTACAATTCTTTAACCTTCTGTTGTATCAGTAAAATTGCTGGCGTAATATGCAGCTATTATTGAGATGGTGTTTAATTAAAAGGCAGTAAGCGTGGTTAAGAAATTAATAATTCTTTGTTTATATTTAGTAATCGTTGCCGTCAATGCCAAGCCCTTTATAGATAAAGAAGTTTTAAGAGCCATGCGAGCAGTGCATTTAGAGCAGCAAGGCATTTATCAATCATTACTTATTTTTTTAAAATCAGACGTTGAAAAAAATGCTTTTGTTAAAGTTATAGAAAAGGATCCAAGCTTTTTATTGACACCTCTTGATTTTATGCCAGCGGTGGTCGTGACTTTTTTACCAACAGATAAAATTTATAAGAAAATAACTTCCTTTCCGGGCGTGCTTTATGTTGCTCTTAACAAACCGGCTGCTGAAAAAGTGGAAATTAGTCCGCATTCTAGCAAACCTAAAGTGCCTTTTCGGTATCCTGGTATCGATTTATGGTGGGAGCATGGGTTTGATGGTCATAAGGGCGTATTAGGCTTAATAGACTCAGGTATTGCAGCTGATCATCCGGCATTGTCAACTAAAAAAATTATTATTAATAAAACGCTAAGTTCGCACTATATTGACTATCCTTTTGGTGTTCGTACCGCACATGGCACTGGTGTTGCTTGTATTTATGCAGGATTGCCCCTTGAAAATACCCAATATTTACGAGGCGTTGCTTACAAAACGCCTATCATTTTATCTACCTTGGCAGGAGAAGGGACAGCTCATATGCACCAGTTTGCGCTGACTTATTCTGGCTTAAATTGGCTTTTATCCTCTCAATATCAACCTACGGTCATTAACTATAGTTTTGGTAATGGTAATGTCACATGTCATGCCTGCCGTGATTGGAGTGGATTCAGTAAAGTTGTAGATTATATTGTTAATCAGAAAAAAATATTATGGGTCACTTCAGCAGGAAATAATGGCTATATTAAGCAAAAAAGGAAACCGCCCTTTGTTTCGACTATGACAGTACCTGCTGAAAGTTATAATGCCTTGACTGTCGCTAATATGAATATGTATAGCAATAATGATGCAACGACTCGCAAATTCGATAGGCAAAGTCATGCCATTTATTATACTAGCAGCCGTGGTCCTACTCTTATTGGGCGAAAAAAACCGGATATTGCAGCCCCTGGTAATGATACCTGGACATGTGCGCCTAATCCTAAGAAATATCAATTACATTACCTAAAATCGATGCATTATAAAAATGGCTATCGTTTCATGGGTGGCACAAGCTCTGCAGCCCCTCATGTAGGTGGTGCTGTACTTTTACTAAATGATGCTGGTATTACCAATCCTCTGGCTATTAAAGCTTTATTAATTAACAGTGCAGATACCTGGACAGATAGCAATAAGCCTGGCCCTGATGATCCTAATTTTCCTTATCAAGGCGGCCATCGCCAAATAGTCGGCTCTGAATGGAATCCTACTTACGGCTGGGGCTATATGAATTTGCAAACAGCCTTTTATCAAAGAAAATTTATTGTTGAGGATAATTTATCAGCTAAAAAACCTGGGCTAGAATATCGCATAAAAATGCGTTATCAAGATAAGGTGACCTTAGTTCACGAGCGACGCGTGGGTTTTAATAAAAAGGGCCAATTATGGCGATTAAGTCATTTAACATTAGAAGTTTTAGACGCCTTAAATGGCAAGTTACTTGCGAAAGATGATAGCTCTATTGATAATGTGCACCAAGTATCGCTTTGTAATGCGTTTAATTTAAGTCGTTGCTTTAAGATTGCACCTAGAGAAGTTATAGTAAGAGTAAGCTTAAAAAGCTCAAGTATTGATGGTAGTTCTAAAGAGTCCTTTGCCTTGGCATTACCTACAAATATAAATAAAAGTAAGAATTTAGAGGGAAAATAATATGGAACTGGATATTATTACCTACGAAGAATTACTCGATCCCACCTTCAATGCAAGGCAAATAGAAAAACCTCTCTTAGATAAGGGCGTTTTGGGTGTCAGTCACGTTCCTCATTTTGAACTTAAATATAAAGAATATATTAACGTAGCTAGGCAATTTTCCCATCTAAATGAATCTATTAAAAAACAATACGCGCCTAGTTTGGATTCTAGCTCAACAGGGGGCTATGAAGTAGGAGCTGAATGGTTTAAAAATGAAGAGGGCGAATGGCAAATTGACGCTCAAAAAGCGTCTTACTATGCCTCTATTCCTGATAATCCCTTAAATAAATGGCCATTTGAAATCAATTTAAAAAAAGCTTATCTTGAATTAGGTGAATTAATCTTTGCGATTGGCAAGAGGTTGTTAAACAAAATTGGCTTAAATGAGCAAGCCGGTTTAAATCACGATTTGCTACGCGGTTTTGGTAGAATGCTCCATTATCAAAGGGCGACAGATTCGTCTGAGAAAAAAGATAATTGGTGTGGTGCGCATTATGATCATGGTTTATTTACAGGTTTAACGCCAGCTTCTTATTTTAAAGACAACGAAGAGGTTAATGAGCCAAAAGAAGCAGGTCTATATATTCTTCCCCATAACAGTCAACGTTTTGAGAAAGTAGAATTACCGCATAAAGCCATTACATTATTTCAAGTAGGCGAATTTGCCCAGTTGCTCTCCCATGACCGCTTTACAGCAACAAAACATATGGTGAAAAGGGCACCTGCGGGCATTGAGCGCTTTACTTATGCTTTGTTTTTTTCCCCAGCAGAAAAGATGCTAATTAAGTCAAATTCTTTATTAACAAAAGATTTAAGATATAGTGAGAATCAAACAGCAGAAGGTTATCTTCATTATAAAGATTGGGATAAAGCTTCTCTTAAACTTTATCAAGCGACTTGAAAAAATTCAGTAAGATTCCTAATGTTGATTAACATAAAAACGAGAATGAGTGTACAACCACATTAATGCGGCAGATAAAAGCAACAGTGTGCCTCCTATTAAAATTAAACCAAAAGTACCAATTATAGGTAAAAGATTGGCGCTAAGGCCTGTTATCGCCCATGCCATAGCCATTAACGCCCCTGAAAGTCCCATAACCCAACCTTGGGCAGATTTATCAACACTGTCTGAGAATGCTGTTAAAAGAGCAGTATAAGCAATCATATCAAACGCACTAATTGGCAGGGCCAAGAGCCAAATTTGCCATTCTTTTGTGCTAAATACCGTTAATAAAAGGCCAATTCCAACAATAAAAAGACAAATAATGGCAATGGTATTAACTTGCCAAACACGCAGCATAAATCGCATGCCTATGGTTAGAGAAATAACGAAACAAAAGCCAATAAAGGCATTAAATGCGCCTAGCTGCCAACTTGTATAGTCAAAATTCGTATTTAATAACACTAAAATAAATTGAAAATAAATACTAAATCCTAATTGCATTAATAAAAAAATTATCATAAGCCAGCGAACACTTTTATGCTTTAATCCTTCCATGAAAATATGAATAGGGCGTAGTAAATTAAGAGGTTTTTGATTATGGCTGGTGTATGTTTCTTGAAAGCCGTATTGAATCCAAATGGCTGCAATTAAGGCTAATGTTGCAGAAATAAAGAAAGGGGTAGAAAAATTAAAATAAGAAGAGAGTGAATTATCAGAAAATACCCCTCCAATTAAAGGCCCAGCAACATTAGCAACGCTAAGGGCTAAGGTCATAATGCTCATATTAGCAGCTTTATTATCCGCTGTACTAATATCAGCAATGGCAGCTTGTGCAATAGGTTGACTGCCCGCCATCAATCCTGAAAAAGCACGGCCTAACATTAATAAAAAAATACTGGTAAATAAAACACTTAATCCCATTAATAAAAAGCTAATGAAAAGGCCTAACATACAAATTAAAATTACCTTTTTTCTGCCCCAATTATCTGATAAATCGCCCATAAAAGAGGCACCAAAAAACATACAGAAAGAGTAAAGCATATAGCCTAATCCCAAATAAAAATGGCGCATATTAATTGATAAATGAGACGAAAATACGGAGTTGGGATCAGTAAACATGGCGGTCATAATGGGATACACTAACCCAAATCCCATACCGTCGACCACAATGGCTAACAAGCAAGGCAAGATTGTATAGTTAGTATTTTTCATCAGTTATTTGTCTAAAGATCTCTTTGATAAATTATAGACTTTTTTACGCGCGAGCTTTAATCACTAATAAATTAATGTAATAGTTATATTTAGTTTAATATTTGATTGAAATTTTAGAAAAAAAGATGAATTTAAAATTAACTAAAAGTGCGCAAAGTGTTCAAGATGTTTTAACTAACCAAGGACTGCCATGTCGAGTGATTGAACTTTCTGAGAGCACCAGAACAGCAGCAGAAGCGGCAAGAACGATAGGTTGTTCAGTTGCACAGATTATAAAGTCGCTTATTTTTAAAACAAAAATAACAGAACGTCCTGTTTTGGTATTAGCTTCCGGGGCAAATCAAGTGAATGAAAAAATTATTAATGCATATATAGGTGAAAAAATAATTCGTGCAGAACCTGAGTTTGTACGAGATAAAACCGGCTTTGCAATTGGTGGGATTCCGCCTATTGGACATAAACAGCCCATTGATTTTATTTTTATTGACGAGGATTTACTTAATTTTGAAGAACTATGGGCAGCTGCTGGAACACCTAATGCCGTTTTTAGTTTAACGAGTAAAAACCTTGTTGACTTAACTAAAGGTATCATCCTTGCTATAAAATAAATTATTTAAATTTAAAAAAAGCTGATAAATGTAGGTTAAGGTTTCTTGTCAACTTAACGAATATGATTGCTTAGCACATTACCAATATTTATCTCTAAACTAGTTAAAGAGGCACTAAAGTTTATAGTTAGATCAAATAGTGATATTTTTTACTTTTATTTTGGTGTATTAACTAACCATATTGACTAAAAAATAAACAAAATGGTATAATGTCTCATTATTCAGTCAATTATGGATTAAATATGTATACGATCGATCAAATTATGCGCATGAATTATGTTATTGATTGCGCATTAGCTGATTATAAAAGAATTGACAATGTCGATGAATATGCATTTCAAGAATTTAAAAATTTCATAAAACAATTTCCGCCTCATGAAATTATTCAATTTAATAATTATCAAAAATTAAGTGTAGAATTCTTCAGAGATCTGCATAAAAGATTTTTACTTTCAAAAACGCCGAAGACTGTTCCAGCAAGCGGTAACAGACCAATACCACAGCCAGTGGTTCCAGAAAGAACAGAGCAATTAAAGGAAGAGAGATTTTATTCAGTAGTAAATTTGCTAGCTGAGGGTGCCCGCTTGGAATTTACGGCTCATTCATTAGCAGATTCTATTAATAGTTTTTTAGTTATCTATAAAAGAATGCTTAATACAAAGCATTCTTCATTCAAAGAATTTACGACTTTTTTAAATAAATTTGCCCCACAGGAAATCCTTTTCTTACTTAATATGAATGAAGTTGAACTCCACACTTTAAATAGAAAATTTGTTATGCCTGCATTTGCAACACCGGAAGTGATTAGGGCATCACAATTTTTAAGTACCTTTAACTTGTTAATTTTAAATGATGAAATTAAAAGGGATATAATTAGCCTTCTAGAGGTTAATAGGGCAGATTTAATGCCAGTTTTACGAAATGCAGTAGTTGATTTGATTAAAATAATTACTTTACTAAATAAATCAAATCCAAATAAATTGCTATCTAGTGATATGATTTTTCGAGAGCCTTTAGTAATGGCACACTTGCAAGTAGTTAAAAGTCAGCTCCAGCAATTGAGTCCTTTATTGAATGATATTAATGATTTTGCACATGAACTTTTTCAAACAGTGAAGCCACCTGTCTCAGCAGTAATAACAACGATAGTGAATAACCCTCATTCACATGAAATAGGTAATCACATAGGTACAAGTGATGATCCTAATTTGTTAACTGAAGAAGAATTGCGTCAATCAGCAATGGTGTATTATACGCAACTAACTGACTTAATTGAGCCTGATTTAGGAGCTGTTCAGCCAGATGAATTAAATTCCTTGAATAATAGTTTAGATACTAATCAACCTGAGGTGATTGATTTATCAAGTGTAGATGAGGCTGTTCCTAAGCCCGTAAAAAATAGTTTTGTAAGAAAGAGAGGATATGAAGAAAAGCAAGATGAAAAAAGAAGAAAAACTTTAGAAAGCACTTCTCAAAATTTTTTACAGCATAATAGAGCAAATTCAAAAACTGCTTCTCAACCTACTTTTTCAAACGGTGCAGGATTTTTTGGAGCATCTGTATCTAATGTTCAACAGGCTGAGAAATTATCTGTTACAGATGAGAGTACTACAGCTAGAGGCCCCTTGGCATTTGGCAAACCGTGTTACGATCTTAATGCATTTCTTGAGAACATAAATGATGAGCGTACTTCAGGCCAACTAACATTTGGCAAACCACACGGCGATCTTGAACCACTTTTTGAAGATGCAACAAGCAAGAGTGCAAGAAAACGAAAACCTGAAGCAATATCTTATTTTGCAAAACGGATAGAGGAAGACAAAGACACAGCAGATAATTCCTCTGAAGATATCGGCTATAGATAGAGTTTAAAAGGATATTGTGCAAAGAGAAATTAATTTTTTTCTTATAGTTGTGGGTGGCACTATACGCTTTCCTGTTATTGCTCTGCCAACGTCTATTGGTATGGTGCTTCCTTTCAAGATCCTTCCGCATGTTTAGGTATACTAATTAGCCATTATCTGGCTTTATGGTAAATAATATTGATATTAGGTTTTTAGCAAGATTTGCTGCAGTAAAGCTTCTAAGCGCCTTACTTTCAATATCTCGTAGTAAAGAAATTTTTTAAAAATAACCTAAATCCAACTAGAGGTTAATTATTTAGCACATTACCTTATTTATTTTAATAACTATTAGAGCGTAAAGATTTCTAAATTTATCTAAATTTATTTCTTATTGAAATAAATATAAATAAGTAAGTGCACGGCAAATATTTTTTGTTGTGCAAAATGGAAATCATTTGCTTAAAAAAGCACGTTAAATGGTTAAGAATTTAAATAAGAATTGTATGAATAATTATATTCTTTCAAAACAGTCCTATATCTTAAAGAAATGTATAAGTTTTAGTATTTTTACAAGTATAAACGATAGAGGGGTCTCTTTATTTGAGTTTAGTATGTATTGATCATTATTTTAAAAAATGTACAAAAATAATAATAAATAATCATATTGATCATAAATTACACAAATGGTATAATATCTCAAGGTTAAATGATTTGTGCGGAGTTATTATGGTTACCACTGTTAAAAAAAATATCGATAAATTCTTAGCTATTTATGAACAGATGTTAAGTTATTATAATAAAATTAATTTAAAAAGAGAGGAAGATTATCAGGCAGTTGAAGAATTTAAAGAATATATCAAATCCATTGATCCTCAAAAAATATTAACTTATCTAAATTTGAATGAAGTAAAGCTAGATCAATTAAACGCTAATTTTTTTATGGTAGAATTTGCAGACCAGAAAACAAAAAATGCAGTATTTTTATTAAATATCCTTCACCGGGATTTATTATCTGCTCAAGTCTTAAGTAGAGCCACCCAACACTCAATAGATTTAACGAATGCATTTGTGCAAAATGATTTTGCAGGTCCAGTCAGTACTGTAGCGCCTTCCTTAAGTGCCCCTGTTGAAAACTCTATAGATGAGTTTTTAAAAATTTATCAAGTAATGGATGAGGTAGAGGAAAATGCATTTCAGGAATTTAAAGCTTATGTGCAACAATTTCCATCGCAAGTTACTTTAAAATTTTTAAATGTAAGTAAAGAAGAGTTAGAGCAGTTAAATTTTAATTTTTTTACCCCAGCGTTAGCGGATGATAAAATAGTAGCTATGACATTAAGTTTAAGGGAACTTCATATAGAATTTTTAAGTAACAAAATGGTTAAACCTTATCGTGTCGTGGCTACAGAGTCACCCCAGCCTCAGCCCTCTATTCCGAGGGTTAATCCAAATATGTTTAATTTTGGACAACCAGGATTATTTAAAACACCTCAGCAGCTTTGCTCACAACAGCCGAATGCTACTTATGCAAATGCAGGCAGGACAGTAAAAGTAGTTGATTTAACAACTCAATATACTGAAGATCAATATAATGAAGCTGCTGCTAACCCTCAATCCAACAAAAGGCGCGCTGCAGATAGTATAGATAGTAGAAAAGGTAGAAAACTCGTCCAAACTGCCGAGCCGGCGATGTCTCAACGACATTATAGCAATGCAGTACCTAATACAGCGGTGCCGCCTCACACTAACGTAGTTAAAGGTGTGGTAAGTGGCCAAAGTGGTTCTTATCCTTCATCTAATAGGTATTCTCAATTCTCTAACCCGGTAATTACTCATACAGAGTCAAGTAAAACTTCGGGTGAAATAGATAAAAATTATAAATCAAAATCAGAGGTTGAAGACATGCAATTTGTTGGCTGGGACTTGACTAAGTATTTATGATTTACCCTAAAAAAATCTGTTTAGTAGGTTTCTCAGACTCTATTAAAACCTTTGCTAAAGAAGCATTGATTTTCTTTAGAGCCTTAAGAGAAGCCTGCTCACTTTTTATAATTAATTCAAAGATAGCTGAAATAATTGGATTGGATTTTTGAATAGAATTAGCAGAAAAAAACGGACGACCGCTGGCAACTGTAGTTAACCTATTAGAGATTGAGCCTTCTGCTAGCTCAGGCGTTTCATTTGGCCAAGACTTGTGAAAAGAAATTTCTTTATTTTTAAATGCGGCAATTTCTTGGGCAGCTTTGGCAATATCCATTTTACCTTTTAAAAATTGTTTAACCCATTTTTGTTGGGGTTCAGGCATAGGCTCTTCACTTAAATTTCTCAATAATAGCTTAGTAGTATAATAAATAAGTTGTTGTTGCACGCGTTTCTCTAAATTATTAACTGCACTTTGTCTTTTTGATGTAATTTTTGATTGTTGATGATATCGATTCCACTCATCAATAGCTTTTTGGATATTTAAAAGCAAGTCGCAAGTATATTCAGGATTAGTATATTGTCCATATTTTGAAAATTTTTCAATTTCTTGATTTAATTTTAGAGTTTGAACTGAAAGAGTACTAAAAAACACAAAACTTTCTTTCTGCCATAAGACTAACTCATTATTAATTTGAGCTTGCATCTTATAGTGAGTATATAAGCTTGGTGCTGCTGTTCCTAGATAATCAAGGGTTACGATACGAGGATCAATTTTATTGATAAGACAAAAATCCTTAATCAGCGCCTCAAGTTCAGTGCAGTTAAAATCAGCATCGAAAACTCTTTCTTGATCTATCAGTCTAAAAAATGTTAATTTCGTTCGATTACTAATAATACCTATTACTTTAAAGAATAAATTAGCAAGCTGGGTTTGCTCATAGTCGGGTAAATAATGACCACTTCCACTATCCAGTAAGCCTGCTTCTCCCTGCTCAATTTCTATTTGACCAGCCATAAAAAGAGGTATCCTAGCATAAGAGTCAGAAAAAGATGGGTGTAGAATGGCTTTTGGATTAAAAAAAATTGATGTTCTTTGTGGCGCAAGACTTGGGCCTACAAACATACTACCATTTATATGAATCGTATAAATACCGCGCTTAGGGTAATCTTGCGACCTTTTGAAAAAATCATCAAAAGCTTTAAGCGTTAAATGCTTAGTAGATGCATATTCGAAAGTTAATCGTTTATTTTCACCATTTTCTATATTGGTTAGCTTAAGGAGTTTGCCTTGATAAGGTATCACCCGAAATTGTTCTAATTCTTCAAGGTTATAATGTGCTTCTTCAATATCACTCTCTTGTCGATAAGCCCAAAAATCATCTTCAGATTTGTTACGACCGCCAAGTTTTAGTAGGTTTTTACTGCTTTTTAATTTTTTAAAAAAAGTAGCAAACGTACTTTTTATATCAGCATCTGATTGCTGTTTTACACTTTGAAATAAGGCAAAAAGGTCATTACTTAAATCGCCTGGTTCAGGGCGAATCCAAGGCATATAATAGGGATCAAATTTTTTTATTTTCTCTCGTGCTGTAACTTTTTCGCGAATTTTAACTTCATCATCTTCATTAATTATGTGGCCAATGACAGCTAATATCGAGGTATTAAGCTCAGTATAAATTGCCCCCTCTAGTTTATTATTTTCAAGAAAATTTAATAATTCTGTTAGCTTATCGAATTGAGTATAGATGGTTTTAGCTTCATAAATATTTTTAAGTAGCTCTACGATGTTATTGTCGCTAGAACTACCTGACATTTTCTTGTGCCAATCATTGACTGATAAAAGAACTGGAAAGGGCATGATTAATTAAAAACAGTACAGTTGGACTATTTTAATACTAATTTATTAAATTATTATTAACTCTATCCGTTAATTCCCTTTCTTTACCCCTATTTCACGATTTACTCGTGGAATTTAAGTTGGGATACCCTAGCGGATTCCCCGGACAAGCCGTGGGACCTAAGCATGGCAGGTTTGTTTTTTTAGCTAATGAAATTTTCTTTGGTTTCAAGTGCAGTTAAAAATTACAGTTCTCTCATACATACGTCCTGCGACTTGTTCGCGGGATCTAGATCTAGCCATTTAATCAGAGCTTGCAATAAAAAAATTTACGAGCATATTTTCAATTAGATATCTATTTTAATTTGCCTAATATTGGGATTAAGCTTTAATATTGCTTAATGTAAGTAAGTCGTTTTAACTGTTTTATGCAAACTAAAATTACTGTTAGACCTTATCAAGAAGTTGATGCGCCAGCGCTTGCTGCTATCTATTATAATACTATTCATCAAGTAAATAGCCGAGATTATTCGTCTGAACAAATTAATGCATGGGCTCCGGAGCTCTCTCTACAAGCTGAACGCTGGAAGCCTAAATGGAAAAGTATTATTCCTTTAGTTGCCATTTGTGACGAAAAAGCTGTTGGCTTTGCTGAATTTGAACCTACCGGTCATATAGATTGTTTTTATGTACATCATAGCTATCAAGGACAAGGTGCAGGTAAAGCATTAATGTTTGAAATTGAGGATAAAGCTAAGCAAGAGCAAATTCCGCGCCTCTATGCAGAGGTAAGTATTACGGCAAAACCCTTTTTTGAAAAATGTGGGTTTGTTGTTGTTAAACAACAACAAGTGCTAATTCGAGGTTATGAGTTAACGAATTATAGAATGGAAAAGCGGTTAATATATGATCAGGTCATTATCCACGAACTTAAAGATGAAAAGATACCTGATATAGTAAAGGCATTTAAAGAATCTAATTGGACTTTAAAATCTTCTTTATTATTTAAACAATATTTACAAGAACAACAGCAACAAAAACGTCTGATTTGGCTTGCTTATTATGGTGATTATTTTGCAGGTTACATTACTCTAAAGTGGCAATCTAATTATCCTTTTTTTCAAGAAAATAAAATCCCTGAGATTATGGATTTAAATGTATTACCTAAATTTAGACAATTAGGAATTGGATCTTTGCTTTTAAACAAAGCAGAAGAAAAGAGTATAATAAAAAGTAGCTATGTTGGTATTGGCGTTGGCCTTTATGCTGATTATGGTGCTGCACAGCAGTTGTACATTAAGCGCGGATATATACCCGACGGACGTGGAACTACTTTTAATTATAAAGCGACTCTACCTGGCGAGAGTTATCCTGTCGATGATGACTTAATCCTTTGGTTAACTAAGAAATTACGGTGAAAGGAATACTTTTTGCCAAGTATTATGAAGTTTTTGATAGGAAATAACATCGGATAGTTCATCAGTTCGATAAGTATAAAATACAAAGTGGTTGAATATTAGCCTAAAACCACAGTAAAAAGGACTCATAGGGATCGTTGTTTCACCATATTGTTGTGCAAGCTTTCTTCTTTTTTCTTCGAGTAAAGCTTTACTTGCGATAGGCTGCCCAGAAGTAGGTGCATAGCTGTGAAAGCGAATCTGAGCAGAAGGAGAATAAGTTTGCCAATAATTTTGATTTTCCTCAACAGATAAGGCTTCAATAGGACCTTTAAGAATTACTTCCCGTTGAAATAGTTCAAACCAAAAAACAATACAAGCAAAGGGATTTTCACTCAGTGCAATAACTTTTTTAGTTGGTTTTTGAGTGAAGAATAGAAGGCTTTGGTCAGTAATCTCACGAATAGCAACGACACGGCCTTGAGGGCTAGATTGTCTATCAGTGGTGCATAAAACTGCTTGTTGCGGATTAGGTGCGCCAGCGTGATGTTCTTCTTCTAACCAAAGGTGTAGTAATTTAATTGGATGCGACATAATGTATATGTATATTCCTTTTAAAAATAAATTATTTTATTGATAAAGGCGAGCCATAAAAATAAGATCTTCATAAACGCCATCTATATAGACCCCTTTTTTATGAATACCTTCTATTTCAAAGCCAAATTTTTTATAAAGGGAAAGTGCGTTTTGATTATGTTCCCGAACGGTTAATTCAATACGCGTTAAACCTTTTTTTTGCGCTTTTTCTAGGGCTGCTTTTATTAATTGACTGCCAATGCCCATGCCCCGATAGGGGGCTAAAATGCCAATGCCTAATACGCCCCGATGTGCAAAAATCGGTCTATCTAAACCTGTAATATCACACCAGCCAATAATTTTCTCTTCTGCAACAGCTAATAAATGAGGCCAATTTTCGTTAATATTTTTTGCAACAAAATCTATTGTGGTATCAATAGGTGGACCCTCTAAAAAGGCTAAATATTTACGTTCTCGCGCTACGCTGTCAACTGCCAACCAAAAGTCATTAATATGTTTCTTTTGAATAGAAATGATTTGATAATCTATCATGTAAAACCTTTTACTAGCTTCTCATCTTATTGTAATAATATAACAGTCTTAATGGTTGAGGGGTAACTGTATTAATTGTCATTTTTGAGCAGGGGAATTTATTTGGCAAGATAAAGCGACGTCATAAAGTAAACTAAACATAGATTAGACAAACATACTAATTTTCAATTGATTTATTATAATCCTGCTCTACCGTTATCCTTTTAAAGAAAATACAAAAAATCATTGGAATTTATTTAAACCTTTAGTTAAGGTTCGTAAGCTTTTGCATTGCGTTGTGCGTGGTAAATATGAAGCTATGCAATCCTTATTGCAAGAAGATACAAGCTTGATTTTTAAAAAAGCTGAAGTTACAGATTATTCTGGTCGAACGTTTGGATTTATTAGCGCTTTTGAATATGCGCTTTGGGCTTTGGATAAAAGTTTATGGCAATTGATAATTAAGAGCTTACCGCTCTCTCAATTTTTTTTTGTCCAAAACCATCACAAGAATTCTATAATTGGACAACTCATAAATATGAAAATTGGTTTTCTGCTGAGTCGAAGTTAGGAAAACATTTTGCAATTTATAAAAGTTATATGGGGTATGCTGAAGGCATAGCAACAGGACATGGCTTTTTAAGATGTTTACTCGATTTAGCTGCTATGAAGGCCTTATATAAAATAAGAAAAAGAGATTTTAATAACCTTAAAGCGCAACTTGAAGAAAGAATAACAGACAATCAAAGTTTAGGTTTATCTTTTAATAACCATAACTCATGATTTTCTTTATGCTCATAAACAGGATTAAATCCTGCTTTACGATAACAAGCAATAGCTTGGTGATTATTTAAATCAGGTGTAACTAAAGCAGCAGCAAAATTAGGAAAGATAAACTGCTCCATTAGTAATACTAAGGCTTGCGAGCCTAACCCTTTATTAAGCGCTAAAGGCTCACCAATATACATATCAATTGCTACCAAGCTAGTTGGTAACTCCCTTAAATAATTTTCATTGATAAAGCGATGGGCATCATAATATTGAATATAACCAATTTCTTGTTGATTAAATTCAAGGATATAAGCATAGATAGGTTCTTTGGAGTTATCACTCTCTTTGTAACCATCAACATAGGTTGCGTATTTTTCTTTAATAAGGTTTAGATTCCAATCAATATCGCTATCCCACCAAGCTCTAACATGAGGTGTTTGTAGCCATTTCAGCAGTAAAGGGAAATCATAATTTTTAAGCGCTCGAAAGGAAATAGTCATAAATGGAAATTAGTTGCACTATATTATGATCAGTAGACAATTACTGATAGTTTATTTAAAAGATTTTATTAAACTGAATGTTACTGAGCAAGTGTATTAAATAATTTAGAAGGCTTAACTCATCACTTTTTTGACTTAATAAGTAAAAGCATGAAAGGAAAAATCAAGGTAAAAATCAGACCTAATATCATTATCCAATGAAATAAAGAGATACTCCGTGCGTCTAAATTCGCTGGGGCAATAAAGCCAGTGCTTAAAGCTAAAAGGGATGTAAGCGCACCAATTAACATAATAATTACGAATAAAATATTCCCTCCAGGCAAAACGAACCCTTCAGCTATGGTTGGCAGGTAACGTAAACGCACAGCTGAGACAAAAAGAATAATATAATAGATAAGTGATATTTGCGCTGCTAAGTCTAACAGTAACCAAAATGAGTCAATAATAGAGGGAAAAATTAAAAAAATAGTACTTACAAATGAGAAAATAAATGCTTCACAAATAAGTACGCCAATTGGCGCCTCATATCGATTTGTCTTTTGTAAAATGGATGCAACTTGATTTTTTTGACAGGCAATAGCCATGCTGCGCGTTGAACCTAACATCCATGCAGCTACACTACCAAGGTTGCCAATGAGTATTAAAAATAACACTAAACTAATTAAATAGGATAAATGAATAGAGTCAAAAAAAATAATTAATGCATCTAGTAAGCCCGTTACTACACTTAACTTGTTTAGAGGAATAATGGCAGCAATAGCGAGTTCAGCCGATAAAAGAAATATTAAAAGTAAAATACCGGCAATTAATAAGCTTAACGGATAATCTCGCTTAGGATTAACTACATTACCAGCATGCACTGCTGTGATCTCAATGCCAAAAAGAGAAATAACAATGGCGATTAATAGACTTAAATTATTTATATTGTTTAAATTAGGCAGCATTGATGTATGAGTAAAGCTAATTGCACTAGGCTGGCCTTTTAAACACCAGATTAAACCACCTAAAATAATTAAAATGATAGGAATAATGATCCCTAATATGCTACATGCGATACTTGTTCTACTAGAAAATTTTACACCTAAACAATTTAAACCAGTAAAAAACCAAAACAAAAAAACATTAAAAGTCACTATAAATAATTTATTTTGCGCTAATGATTTATTAAATAGGTAGGCAAAATTAGTGGCAATTAAGGAAAAAATGGAGGGATACCAAAGTAGGTTAGAAATCCATAAAATGGTTACAGTAAAAAAACTTACTTGCGGACCAAAAGCCTGCTCACACCAAATATAAGCTCCGCCTGTTTGCGGCCGAGTGGTAGCTAACTCAGCAACCATTAATGTGCAGGGTAGAAAAAATCCAATAATTGCAAAAAAATAAAGAAAAGGTAAAGAAGCACCATAACTAGCATTGGCAGGTAGTACTTGCAAATTGCCTACAATAGCAATTTGTAAAAGAACAAGCGAACTAACACGAAGAAATTTATATTGCATTGTTAAAAGGTTTATTATTTTGTCTTAAGATAAAAGTATAGGCAGATTATAAATACATAGTTGAGTTTTATTTTTTAAAATTAAAAATATTATATTGTTTAGAATGTAAATTAATTAGCGTCTCTTATCTTGCTAAAGATATTTTATAATTAAAAACTTATTGCTATAGAAACTATAAAAATATACGATTTTTAAATGAACATTAGCAATTAAAATTAATGGATAAAAATATATCTTCCAACAATTTAAGTTTAACTTGGCAAGTTTTAGTTGGAAGCTTACTGGGAATTTTAGCAGGTCTTTTTTTTGGTCCTTATACCAAAATACTTCGCCCAATTGGTGATGTGTATGTCATGCTTATGGAATCTGTCGTTTATCCTTATATTTTTGCATCTCTTTTACATGGCTTAGGGTCCATAACACCGAAAATTGCTACAAGAATATTTAAAAAAAATTGGGCTTTCTATCTCTTACTCATCAGTATAAGTTTTTTCATAATATGGCTTCTTTCTTTAGCTTTACCTGAAAGTAATTCTTCAATAATTGGGCCAAATGCGACAAGTTCTAATTCGGTTGAAGGTTTTTTAGAGCGGTTAATTCCAAATAATTTATTTTCTGCCTTAGTCAAAAATTATATGCCTGCTATTATCATTTTTTGTTTGCTGTTTGGCTTTGCTTTACAACATTACAAAGATAAACAATCCGTACTTGAAACGTTAAGCACTATAAAAGCAGCCTCTTTGCAAGTTTGGAACTGGATTATTTTGACCTCACCTTATGCTGCGTTTTCTTTAGTTGCCTATACTACAGGAACAATTTCTTTCACTACCTTTGAAAATATCGCGCTTTATTTAACTTTATTTTTTCTTGGCACTTTTTTACTTACTTTCTGGATTGTTCCTCTTTTAATAACAAGTTTTATTTCAATAACATATAAAGAAGTCATTCAATTACTGCGTGAAGCGCTTCTCATTGCTTTAGCAACTAGTTTATCTGTCGCAGCTTTACCTTATATTGAATCAGCGACTAAGTTATTGCTGCTAAGACATACAAGTAACTTAGATGAAGAGATGGAAAAAGTTACTGAAACAATTACGACGATGAGTTATCCATTTGGCCAAATAGGAAATTTATTTTTATATCTATTTATAATTTTTGCTTCTGTTTATTTTCAACATCCTATTTTTTTAGAAACATTGGGAAAATTATTTTTAATAATCTTAACTTATTTTTCGTCGCTAGGCTCACCTTCCTCAACAATAGACTCAGTGGGTTTCTTGGCAAATTGGACTTTCCTTCCTGTGCAAACAACTAGTCTTTTTGTTGAGTTGCTACCTATCACTCGTTATGGTCAAGTATTAACATCAGTAATGGGAATGGCATTTATAAGTATCGTTAGTAGTTTTGCTTATTTTCAACTTATTCATGTTAGATGGCGCGCGCTTATTTTCTGTATTTTGACCTCTGTATTTGCTTTATCAATACTATCTCTTATAAATGTTAAATTTAATGTATTTAATAAAATTACCCCTAATTCCATATTAAATTTTCGCTTGTCTCCGGAAATTACTGCCCATACCCAAGTAACATTTAATGCACCTACTCAACAAAGTTTCTCCAACTTAAATTCAAGTACGCTGCATCGGATTCGGCAAACTGGGGTGTTAAGAGTAGGGTACAATGAACATATGATTCCTTTTGTTTATTTCAATAAATATAATGAGCTGGTAGGATTTGATGTTGCTTTTATGTATGATCTAGCGAAAACTTTAGGCGTAGCAATAACTTTTATTCATTTTGACTTTTTTAATTTAATTGAGGACATTGAAGCTAATAAATTTGATGTTGCTATTGGATCAATTTATGTCATACCCAGCCGGCTGCTAAAAGCAAGTTACACCCAGCCCTATTTTCGCGACAGGCCTGCTTTTATTGTTAAAAAAGATAGGGTCGATGATTTTAAAGATGTTAATTCAATTGCTCAAATTCAAAATTTAAAAATAGCTGTGTTTAATGACCCAGTCATGATCCCACTTGCTAAAGAAAATTTTCCTAATGCAAAGTTTGTTATTATTCCAAACATGGACGCTTTAACACCAGAACTTGATGTTGATGGTGCTTTATGGACGCAAGAACACACTCAAGCTTGGGCTTCTGTTCATCCAGGTTATGCCTCTGTAACATCGCATGGATTAAAAAATCCTGCTCCTTTGTTAATGGCTTATATTTTACGGAAAGATGAGCAAGACTTCTTATGGTTTTTAAATTATTGGCTTAAGATTAAGGAAACAGACGGCTTTACACGACAAGAATATGAATATTGGTTATTAGGAAAACCAAGACCCTCTAGGGAGCCTAGATGGAGTATTATTCATAACGTTTTACATTGGGTGTAAAAAGGTTTTTATTATGTGACATATAAGAAACCAAGCTACTTTTATGTCACACTAAGGTTAATTGACCTGATAAACTTGGCCTGTTTGTGCGCCTTCTACACTTTTTGCAAACGCTTTAGCTACGGTTGCTGATGGAACAGGTATAAACCCTCTAAAAAAATCACCGTAACTATCCATGGATTCAGTTAAAACAGTAGGGCTTACTACATTAATTCGTAAACTCCTAGGAAGCTCGATTGAAGCTGCTTTAACAAAGCTATCGATAGCGCCATTAACTAGAGAGGCTGAAGCACCAAACTTAATGGGATCACGGTTTAAAATACCACTCGTTAAAGTAAATGAGCCGCTATCTACCACATAATCCATTCCTATCATTACTAAATTGACTTGGCCCATGAGTTTATTATTTAATCCTAAAGCCCAATTTTCATTGGTAAATTCTTTTAATGGACCGAAATGAACTTGCCCAGTTGTAGAAACAACAGCATCAACTTTACCAACTTGATGATACATCTCTTGAATTGATTCAAGTTGGCTAATATCAACTTGAATATCACCTTTGTTTCTGGCAGCTATAATGACTTCATGACGTGATAAGAATTCATTTGCCACAGCTTTTCCTAATGTGCCTGTACCACCAATAATTAATATACGCATTTATTTTCCTAAATAATCGTCAGTATTGATATTAATAATTGACTTTAAACTTAGCATAAAAAACTTGTACTAGTAAGTCTCGTAATATAGGTAGTCAAACATGAAAATAAAGTTTAGGGTAAGGCAAATTACCGCTCGCGAAGCGCTCGAGTTTATCTGGGTATACGCCAATTAAAAAATCACTAAGCCCATAAGAAAAAGGCTCTTCTTCTGTAAAAATCTTTTTTTGATTGACGAATGAGAAAAGTAAAAGGTCACCTTTGTATATTGCCACAGTTACATCAATTTGCTCATCCGTCAAAGTAAGGTTATTATAACAAATTAGAGATACATTTATTGGCAGTTTTGCAATTAAAGTTAGCCTTTTTCTTATCTTTAAATAATAACGCTAAAAGTTTTTTATAAATTTATTTTGTATTTAAATTTAGCTAAATACTAGGCAATTAGTCCTTATGTTTATTTATTATTCAATTTAAACTAACAATTGTTGCAAATTATAAAATGTTGTTTAATATTATTTAATTAGAGAGACTTAATTTAAAAACGTAAGTCTCTCAAACTAGCCTGATGGTATTTATTTAATTCTTTAAAGTACAAGTGATCAGATTAAATTTTAAAGGTAATCTCATTACTAAAAATTATCGGATTAAAAGGTTTTAATCTATTGAGAATAGGGAAATTATCCATGTCAAAGCTCAATTGTTTTAAGTCAATTGCGACTATCTTACTTTTTTTTCTTGCATTTAATTTATATGCACAAGATATTAATTTAGCACTTAATGCTCGTGCTTGGGCTAGCACAGAAGGGCTACCAGCAAAAAATGCTGTTGATGGTAATCCGAATACGCGTTGGGGCTCCATTATTGGTATTGATCCCTCCTGGCTAGCAATTGATTTAGGAAAAGCCTACGCATTAAATAGAGTTGTCATAGACTGGGAGGCAGCTAACGCAGAAATTTATGAAGTTCAAGGTTCTAATGATTCTAATAATTGGACGATATTAGCTAGAAGAACAGGTGGTGTATTTGGAAATCGCACTGATACAGTTAATGTATCGGGTAGTTATCGTTATATACGGATTTATGGCATCAAACGTAGTGTAGGAAATCAGTGGGGATATTCTATTTGGGAATTAAAAGTATATGGCACAGATACTAATCCAAATCCGCCAGATGAAGATGGTGATTTTGTACCTTTATTTTCCAGTAGTACACCTCTTGAACCTAGTACAGTGATAGAAATGCCTACCGCTTTAATCACACGTTTTGCAGATCGGGCTCGAGATAGACACGCTCGTGAAGATGAATTCCATGCCTATGATCACTATCTGCCATTCTATTGGGAGCATCGTACTATCCAGGTAGAATTAATAGACGAAGTAGCTAAAGGTGGTAATAGAATTATTGCCAATGTTAAAACATTATGGCCTTTAAGTGCTCCAGAGTTTAGAGCATTTTATCGAGGCGTTAATACAGTGGCTGAGTATTTTCATAATGTCTCAATGAGAGTAACCAGTGGTGATAGATTAAATTATCAAACAATAATCACTACTAATCCTAAAGAAGGACGCGCCCTTAGAAATGGCGATCGGATGGAAATAGAAATTAGTCAATTCCTTGCTAATCCACCGCGCGGTCGTGCAAATTATTATGGTACCGCCTTTTTATATATTGTTGGTCAAGGAATGGTGCCTTGGGAAGCTCGTGGCGTGTTTGGTAATCCAAATACGTTAAGAGAAGATTCTTTCCCTATTCCTGTGGATGCTTGGTTAGGTGGTAAAACAACTATTCATCATCAATATTCAGCTGAGCCAAAAGATTTATTTAAACAGATGGCTACAAACACATCTAATATTAATGGCCAGCCTTTTATGCTTGGACGTCGAGTTCATCATACTGATATGATAACTGGTGCGCATTCAGAGCCCGGTAATCCAAATTTTCCTGAGTTAGCTAACAAAGTGGGCGTAAATTATATTAATCGCTCATGTGTAGGCTGCCATGTGAATAATGGTCGTGGGTTGCCACCTGCTGTCGGTACTCCTCTGAATAATTATATGGTTGTAGTATCGTCAGATAATGGTACCCCTCATCCCACAGTTGGTTCAGTTTTACAACCGTTTGCTACCACAGGTACACCTGAAGGCAGTGTACGGATCCAGAGTTGGACTGAAATGAATGGATTGCGTCGGCCGAATTTCCAGTTTACCCCTGTAATAACTCGTTTTTCGCCGCGTATCACGCCTCAACTTGTGGGTATGGGCTTATTAGAAGCTATTCCTGAAAGTGCTATTCTTGAAATAGCTAATAATAAAAATAAAGGAAATGGCGTTGCGGGTCGTATTCGAATTATTAAAGAATATAATACAGGAATTTCGCGTGTTGGGCGCTTTGGTTGGAAAGCAGGAAATTCTACTGTAAGAGAGCAAATTGCTACAGCTTTACGTAATGATATGGGCGTACAGAACTCGGTGGTTCCTACACCAGATTGCGGCCCGCAACAGGCTAACTGTGGACCATCAGGAGCGGTTCTTAGTGACACTTATTTAGATCAGTTAACGCTCTACATTCAACTTCTCGGCGTTCGCGCTCAACGCAATTCCGAAAATGCAGTTGTTAAACAAGGTAAAGCTATTTTTAGTCAGATTGGGTGTGCTGCTTGTCATGTGCCAACGTTTACAACCAGTCCTTATCACCCTAGAGCGGAGCTAAGAAATCAAGTTATTCACCCTTATACAGATTTATTAATACACGATATGGGTCCTGATTTAGCAGATACTCTGCCTGAGATTAATAATGTTAAACCATCTGAATGGAGAACAGCACCTTTGTGGAATATTGGCTTAACTGCTGGCGTTAGTGGTGGTGAAGCTTATTTGCATGATGGTCGTGCGCGAACGTTAAATGAAGCTATCTTATGGCATGGTGGGGAAGGTGCAGCAAGCCGGACCGCTTACCAAGGTCTATCACCTGATCTTCGTAATGCCTTAATCGAATTCTTAAAGTCACTCTAACTTTGCAAAGAGTATGCTTGTTTAACAAGCATACTCTTCTCCTATTAAAAATAGTTAACAAAAGATTGTTTCAGAATTTAACTGCCATATAATAAGCACTTAAGTAACTGCACTAGTAGTATTTCATGAAAAGATTTCTTTTATCGCTGTTTATGTTAGTTTTATCCTCTCAAATAATATTTGCTTACCCTGTAGGTAATGCCTTTCCTCCTTTTAAAATTGCTGAAAATCTTTATTATGTAGGTATGGATGATCTGGCAAGTTATTTGATAGTGACCTCAGAAGGCAATATTTTAATAAACAGTGATCTTGAAGCTAATATTCCTATGATTAAAGCTAATATTAAAAAGCTTGGCTTTGACTATCGCGATACTAAAATCCTTCTTATTAGTCATGCCCATTTAGATCACGCTGCAGGTAGTAAGTTAATTAAGCAGGAAACTAATGCTCAATATATGGTTATGGCTCAGGACGTCGCTACAGTTGAGTCTGGAGGAATTGTCGATTTTTTCTATGCTAATGATAAAAGCATGTATTTTCCAGCTACTAAAGTTGATAAAATCTTACATGATGGCGATCAGGTTAAGCTTGGAGATACTGTATTAACTGCTCATTTAACGCCAGGACATACCAAAGGCTGCACCACTTGGTCGATGCAAGTTAAAGATAAAGGAAAAAAATATCAAGCTGTCATTGTTGGAAGCCTTAATGTGAATCCTGGATATCCCTTAGTTAATAATAAAACCTATCCTAATATTGCCTCAGATTACAAACAAGCTATTAACGTCTTGAAAAGGTTGCCTTGTGATATTTTCCTAGGCGCTCATGCAGTGTATTTTGATCTTGGTAAGAAATATGCACTTTTAAATAAGAGTCAAGTCAATCCTTTTATCGATCCAGTTGGGTATAAAAAGCACATAAAGCAGAAAGAGAATGAATTTAATTTAAAGCTCAACGAGCAAAAAAATCATTTATAGTTCAATAGCTTAAATTTTAAATCGTTTATAATTTAGCTTAATTTATAGTGTTGAAGATTAAATAAAATATTTTTTGTTTTGTTTTTAATAAAATGGTACAATAAATAACCGATAAAAGTTTGTTATTTTTTATTAAAAGATATTATGCCTCCTAGAATTTTCAAAGGGAATTTTAAAGAAGCTATCAATTATCTTGGATTATTTAAAGGTATATTAGACGAAGAAAAAAATTTGATAAAAGCTGTTGAGAAAGATCATCAGCGTACATCATTCTTTAGTCTAAATTATACTTTTGATAACTTTAAGTCCTCTTGGAATATAACTCCTATCTCCAGACGAAACCCTAGTATTTCAAATATTTTTGCTCAAGGAAATATTGATAGTGCTATTTTAGTGTCATTATTATTTAGCTTTCAGGCTTGGTATAGGGGAATATGGCCTCCTGATTTTAGTAGAGAACTTAAGGAGGTAGGCATTGATGAAGTCTTACAACAAAAGGTAATAAAATTTTTAAAAAAGCAAAATATAAGAATTTTAGATAAAATTACTTCACCTATCCAAAGTCCAAATTGTCCTTTAACAACTGATGAACAGCGTCGCTTTCAAGAAGCTTATCTGCAATATTTTTACAGTCTTAAGAATAAGCAGCGTCTTAGATTGGGTTATATGGATGCAGAAGGTAAGCCATGTGGCTTCGCAATTGAATTTAATCACGCTAATCCTAATTGGTGGGTAGCAAGTATTATTAAAAATACGACTGCTCCGCCTGATGAACGCGAAGTGATTATTTTTTCCAATCCTACTGAATTTATTTCTGGGGAAGGTTTTTCTACGGCACCTATAAATTCTGTTGTAGAACTTCTGCCAGAGGCCTTAAATTCAACAGGGTTAGCAAACTTACTTGCTCCTCTTTTTAAAGCAGATAATACAATAAATGCAAATTATTTAATAGAACTTAACATGCGGTTAATATCTGAAAGAAATATTGATGACCGAGATAAAAAAAGACAAAAATTGTTTAGGCTTAATAAGATTTTAGCTGTGCTAAATGAAAGAGGTGTAGAATCTTCAAATTTATTAATAGCAAGATTAAATACCAAAATTGCATATTACAATCAAAAAGTTAAAGATGATGAGGACTTTTTCAAAAAGATTATTGATTTTAATAATGAATTCGATCTTTTACTTTTGAAAAGTATACCTGCTGATTCTATAATAAGTTTAGAGGCACTAGATAAGGAATATCAAAGCTTTTTGGAACGAGCTTGTAAATTGTTAAAAACAGAGAGAGAGGAGTTAGAGAAACAAGTAAGTGAAAATCCATTACTTTTGAGTGTGAATGATTATAATACTCCTGATTGTATACCTTCTACGCCAAAGAGCATTGATAACATCTTAAAAAGATATAAAACGTTTATAGCAGATACCCAAAAAGTATTGAATATAAAACAAAAAAAATTAGAGAAGAAGTTACGGGAACTTAACTTATTATTAGAAATAGCTAATAATTTAAATGCAGAAATATTTAATTCACAAGATGTAATAAAAAGAATAAAAAGAAATTTAAGATTAAAGATTTTAAATAACCTTTTAGAACCTGCTATTGTATTAATACCTATTTTCCGTAGTGCAAGTTTAGGTGCGATTACAGGCGCTATTTTAGGTACTTTTGTTTTTCCTGGTATAGGTACTGGACTGGGTGCCGCAATCGGGGCTGGTATCGGTGGCGGGTTAGGTGGAGTTGAAGGATTTTCTCTGGGTAGTATTTATGAATTATGGAAAGATAATCCAAAGTTAAGTACTGCATTGAGTGTTTTAGGTAGCGCAGGCATGGGTGCAGGAATAGGTGCACTTATTGGCACTTTTATTTTTCCTGGTGTAGGTACAGCCATTGGCGCAGCGTTTGGTGCTGGTATTGGCGCTGGTATTGGATTTATTATTAATGGAATTGGTAATTTAATTAAGATAAATTCTAAGGCAGGTACAGGATTAACTATATTAGGCACAACAGGACTAGGTACAACTATAGGGGCACTAATTGGGACCTGTATTTTTCCTGTTATCGGGACGGCTGTAGGAGCAGGTATTGGTGCAGGTATCGGTTTTGCTAAGGGTTTAGTAATAAGCGGTTTAATTCATTGCTTTAATGGTAATACTAAGGAAGGTTTAGGACTTACAACGTTTGGTAGTGCTGGTTTAACTGCTGGCTTAGGCGCCCTTATAGGTAGTTTGTTTTTTCCAGGTCCAGGAACTGCAATAGGAGCGGCGGTAGGCGGGATTATTCCACTCGTTATAGCAGGATGTAAATGGCTGTATGATAAGTATAAAGTGTATTCTTATCAAAAATCACTGAAAGTAGCACCTGATGCAAAAGTTATCCCGGCAGAAAGTGAAGAGAATTTAGAGGGACCTTACCAAGATCCTGAGCCTTCATTAGCTCCGATATCTCATGACAACGCACAGATGCCTTGTTTTGAAGAAGAAACAGTAGTAGTAGAGACAATCCCCTCTTCTTATAAAAAAATGCCTGGATTAAAGCAAGGCAAAGGTTTTAACTCTCCTATGCAATCTCCTATAAGCGATACATATACAACATCAAGAGGGGGTCGAAATTCTCCCATTTTTGCTAGAAAAGAAAAAAACTTTTATGTTGATTATTCTCAGCCAGTTGTAAAAAATCACTAAGTGTAAGTTAATTTACAAATAATGCTAAGGCCCCTATTTAAATAGATCTTTTCAAGATTTGCGATTTATAGCTAATCTTAGCCGAAAAGTTCTGCAAAATGTTCGGGTACTTTATATACACTGTAATTTTTAGCACCGTTTTTAACTGCTATTGTCTTCTAGCTGGCAGTTTGGAAAGAGTTCTAATGATTAATCTCTTTCCTTATAAATATATTTGCAGTATGAGTGTTTAAATTAAAACAAACTTGATTTTAATTTAAACATTTATTATATTACTTGCTTTTTTGTTAAAGGGTGAGCAATGAGGCAAAATTTACAAGAGCTAATAGCGCGATTACCAAAGAGAGATAAAGAACAGCTTGATAAACTCAATCCAAAATTAAAGTCTTTACTTTTTTCAAATCATCCAGAACGCTATTTGCTAACAATTGGTTTAGACTTCCAAACTTATAAACAAACAAATCTTATCCCTGAACAGTTAAAAATACTTTTGTTGGAAAATATACTTAATTCAACGTCTGCTGAAGACACATTAAAAATTATTCATCACTTACTAAAATTAGAATTTCAAGCAAATAATACGGATCCTATTCGAAGTGGTAATAGATTAATTGGCTTACTTATGCGCTCTTTTATTGCTAAGGAGGAAACCCAGAATGAGTCTGAATATTTTAATTATGAACGGGCAGTAAATTATACAAATTTTCAAAAAAATTTTAATGCTCGTAATAAAGATAAAAAATTACAAAATTATGTTGATGTTATACCTGATAATGTTAAGCGTATGTGGCTTATTATGCAAAAAACTGCTGAGCTTGAGCTTAAAAATGATTATCCTAATTTTGCTGCAAAAGGTTTGGTGTCAACCCCACCTTTTCATTACACGCAGATGTTACCTGCAAATACGCTAGAAGAAGCAAGAGCCAATGCTCTTGAAATACCAGTGGTAACAACAGCAAAGGAAGGGGAGCAAACGCTCAAAGAACTTACTCAAGGTGTTACTTTGCCAGTATGGGTAGGTAAAAATAAAGACATGCAAGATAAACTTAAAATAGAAGTTACTACCTTTTTAAATGAGTTAAAAGCTGATATCAAAAAGACTTCTTGGCAAGTAGCGGGTTTTGGAATATTTAAAGGTGGCTTAATTAATGAAGGACAGCGTGTACCTCATAGAGTTGATAAAATTCTCAATACTATTAAACAGTTTGAGGAGAGGAAATTAGATGCCGTAAGTGCATATGATGACATAGTAGGTCATGCGCAAGAGGCTTTAATATCACCACGGCGAGGACAACATAAAACTACAACCAATTTTTATCAAAAAATAGCAAATCACAATTGGTTAGCTACTCGAGAAGAGCTTACAGTAACGCAATTATCTTTGTAAGTGTAATTTTAAATATTAGTTCACGTTGTATAACAGCAATTACTAATAAACTATTTTATTGAAGTAGATTGCCGCTTAAATAGGGTTGACAACAAATTGGTAATTAACGAATGCACCATTAGTATATAATTGGTGCATTCAAAAGAATTAAGCGAACCTTTTATCTGGGACCATACCCACCAGTGTGTCCATGATGATTAGAAGCACCAAAACCACCGGTGTGTCCATGATGATTAGAGGCACCATACCCGCCAGTATGTCCATGATGATTAGAAACGCCATATCCTCCACCATATCCGTACCCAGTATTGATATCAACAATAGGCGTGTTAAAGAAACCATGCCGGAAATATGACGATCTCCCTGGCAACCTACAAGCACTACTAAAAAGAAATGGCAGTAAGCAAACAGCGCCAATTGCCAGTAAAACAACCGGTAGCGCCATTGGTATTATAGGAGAGACAGTTGCTGCAGAGGCAAGCAAAGCTGTTGTAGGAGCTGCTGCCGCTGCTGTTTTTATACTTAACGCAGCAATAACGCCTAAAGTAACAACTGCTGTTCCTGCTAAAGCAAGTAAACATTTTAATTGAAAACTAGAATTATTTTTTACTAAGTTTTTTAAAGCCATGGTTTATTTCCTTATCTTTTCTATTAAAAAGGCCATATTCGTTTTCTTAGCACATTGAGTCAATATATTTTACTTATTTATTGAAATATAAGTTTATTTTTTATTTAAGTTGGACTAAGTATGTACTTTTAAAAGAGATATATTTTATTCCTTATGCCTCTGGCAAAAGATCGAAGAATGAATAATTCCTATCAGTACCTTTTTACCTATCTACCTATGCTTTAATGCTATCTTATGATAGCTCGAGTAGTTGAAAGCTAAGCTATTCTAATCTAGAAATTTATCTAGGCTAGGACTACTAGCTAATAAATAGATATTTAATTAATAAAAAATGTTCATCCTTTAATTAAACTCGTATTTAATGGGAAATTAACCTTGCTTCTTTTGAGGTATATAAATATATTTAAAGTTTTATTATTATGACATACAGAACTTTCAAAGCGCAGATTGCGCATGAAACTATAATTGAATATATAAAAGATAGCGTAAGCAAAAAGACTGTTACTCAAGTAATTAATAAACTAAGCTTTGCTACCTTAACTGAGACGAGTATTAATGGTCATAGTCATCTCATAGATGCTATTCATTTAAGCTCGGTCATGACTAATAACAATGTTAAAGAAAAAATAAATTATTTAATTAATATAATTTTAAAAAGAGCCCAATCTTTGGGAAAAGAGGCCGTTCTTTTTCTTTTAACAACACCTTGTCTAGGCGGTTTTACGCCCTTTGGCTCTTTATTAAAAGAGGCACATAAGGAAAATTTAGATAAATTTCTTAATACTATTCATGATTTAATTAACAAAAAATATTTAACTTACCAAGATTATAAGGATATATTATTTTTCAATAGCCAGCAGGGTATTAACGCTTTATACATTTTGTTGCGTAATGAAAATAGAGAAAATTTTCAAACTTATCTTAATGAAATTCATTTTAGTATTGAGCAAAAAATAATAAGTGTCTCTGACTATATTAATTTTTTTCTTTTAGCAAATCAGCCCGCAATACTCCATTTTAATAATTTAATTAATTCAACTAATTTTTATGGTTTGCTAAATGAATTAAATTATTTAATTGAGCGGCAATGGTTAACTACAGAAGAATTTTGTGAATTTATTGGGAAAAGAGATGTAAATGGCTACACTTTATTACATTCTATTATTAAAAATGAAACTAATATAGCGAGCTTAAGGTTAATACTAACTCAATTAAAAAAAATAACTAAAGCTCAATGGTTGGAGACTAATAAATTAGCAGATATTTTATTTGCTAAAACACCACGCAGTTTCTCTATAATTCATTTAGCAGTATTTAATAATAATTTAAATGTTGCAAAGGAAGTATTGGTTTTTTTAAATGACTGTGTGCAAGAAAAATTAATTACAGTAAATCATTTTCAAGCACTATATTTACAATGTAATCAAACGGGACTTAATGTTTTTGCAAGTGCTGTTAAAACGGGTAGATTAGAAAACGTAAAATTATTTATAAATACAATACAACGAGCAGTTACAAATAAATGGTTATCATTTCGCATCTGTCGTAAATTATTTTTTCAAGCAAGTAATATAGGAACTACACCTTTGCATCTTGCTATATTAAGTGGAAATCAAACAATTTTAGAAGAATATTTTTTAGCGTTAAAAGTAGGTTATGCCCAAGGTTATTTCAAAGAAATTGATATTAAATTATTATTTCAAAAGTCAGATAATAATGGTCATACACCGCTATATGAAGTAGTACAAAACCAGTCACTACCGAGAGTAAAATTTTTATTAGAGCAATTAAAGGGCCTTTGCTCTATTAATATTTATTTAAATATTTTAAATCAAAAAGTAGATGGTAATTTAGTGATGTGTCATGGTGATAAAAAAGTAGCTGTAAAAATCAATGAACTTCTCAAACAAGAGAGGGAACTTAAACCACTAGACTATGCAACTTTTATCACAATTTATTCTTCTGATAGGTTTTTTAAACCTAATATTATGCAAAATAAAACCTGTGCAGAGGATATTAGCAGATATGATGCAAAAAAGTTGTGTTAGGGTAGAAAATTAGCAAAACTTAGAGAGAAGACCAATTTAAAGCAATAACCACTGGCTTATAAACTAACTACGGTAGATAAGGATACTCTTTATATTTCATGCAAAAATTTAAGTTATAACAGATTTAGGCCTTTAATTTTTTTAATTAGTAAAAACTATTGCAGAATAAATTGCTCATTTATTGATTTATTTTATAATACAGCCTTATTTGTTGTATAGCTTTCAGGCCTAAAATGATAATAAGAGAAATAGATAATCCCGGACAAGGTAATTGCGCCTTTTATGCATTTGCGATTGGCTTTATTGATATTGTTAAGCATGAAATTGCTAAGAAAGGCGTAAGTGCAACTTTCCAAAAATTACAAAATTTAAGTATACAAGCACTGGGCCTTACAGCTGACTCTTTTCCCATTAAATTAAATGAAATTAATGCCTTTGATTTTAGTAATCAATCTATTTCAGTGTTAAATAAAATTCAATACTGTTTTAGGCATATTATCTATACCCATCGTAAAGCAGAACTTTTTGATAAACCTTTAAATTCTCCAGATGAATTTCCTCCTACAGCATTTATAGATTTTACAGAAATGGTTCATTGTTTTGCTAAAAATGATTCAACAGATAATCATTACAACGGCCTCATTAATTCCTCAGCTGCACGTGAATATGCTATAGAAGTGGCAAATAAAATTAAGACACTAAGACAGCGAATGGAACGTTTAAGTCGATGGTATCCTGAAAATGTACAAGATAAACGTTATAATGATGTTAGAAGAAGGTATATGTTTAACAACTTTGATGAGCCTATTAATCGCTTGATCTTAGAAGCATTTAAGGCAGACGTTTATCTGAAAACTGAATCTGCTATACAACTTAAAAGTGATTCTCGTATTGTAGATGCTATGCAAGACATTACAGTTAATTATCGTTGGGGTACGCATCGTGATTTAGATGATTTAGCTAATATATTTGAAATCAACTTAAATACCATGAATTATGGAGATAACAATTATTTATATGGTTCTGCCAATATAGCAAATCGGCCCTCTATCACTTTAAACAATAGAAATAATGGCCATTGGACTACAAATTTAACATTTTTAGGTCACTTTAAAGGCCAACAATATGATGTCTTTACTAAAAACAGTATATTAACTAAAGATGAAATAAAAAATATTCTTTTAACTTATACCTCAGGTTGGAAATCTTTAATTACGCCAAGACATCATTTACAAAAAGCTAAAGAGCTTATTAAAGCTTGTAATAGCGGTGAGCAAACTATTTTAGATATTATCAGAACATTGAATGAATATAGGCATGATACAGAATTTGCTAGCAATAGCTCCTTTAAAAAACGCCTAGATTATATTTTAGCAAGAGCAAATTATAGCTTTTCACTTGGTGAGCAAGCTATGAATGATTTTGCTGATAATATAACAGCTCAGATATAAGTTAAAATTTTATAAGAACTGGAATGAAGAACCTTCTTATAAGCTCATCATCTCACTTCATTTATAATTGAATTCATTTAACGCCAAGCATCGTAATATGTTGGCGTTATTCTATTTATCTCCAGCAGCGTAGAAATCCTCGGCCATTTATCCAACAATCAGGTCGACCTGGAACAGGTGTAGCCAAAGGGCCTGGCTGATTAGGTACGCATCGGCCAAAGTAGGTCATATGGTAGCCAAATCCACAGCCTTGCGCTGCAAAACTTGTAGAAGAAGTAAATATTCCTAGAGTTAACATAATACCCACACTTAAGGTGAATATAAATTTAGCTAAATAATTAGAATTGACTTCCATACCAATTCTCCTTTTAAAGTATTATTCAACTTAATTATAGAGTTAATTTTAAAAATACGAACCATAAAATAATCAAAAAGTTAAAAAAATATTAAATTGGGGGCTTTAATAACTAGCATTTAGTATTGCTTGGTATCTAGTAAAAATGTATTAAATATAGGATTTGTCTAAAATTTTTAAAAATTAATTCTTTTTTAGAAATTTTTTTAAGAGAGTCAGGTTGTATCACTTTCACCTATATAACAAGACAGTATTTCTAATGCTAATTTTTCCAAGCTTATGAATATTTTATCCTAATGGAGGTTCCTGAACTTAAGACAGTTTTTGAATTAAGTTCATTGCAAAAACTGGACTTAAGCCTAAAATTTTTACAAGTTATGTTTAGGCGAGAAGAATTTTATCTAAATTTAAGAGAAAGTTTAGGCTTTTTATGAGGAGGGTCATCCTCTAAAATAGTTGGCCTAAAAAATGTAGAAGCAGCCGCTTTTAAGGTATTAATTTGATTAGGTACTATCTTTGTTTTAAATGCGACAGTTTCCTTAAGAGATGCTTCTAGTACGTATTTATCTATGTAATTAATAATATCATCTGTCTGAAAAATGCCCTTCCTTTTAAGAGCAGGCTGAATCTCACGAAACCAGATGCGTATAGCAGGACTATGCAACCATTTACCCGCTAAATTCTCACTAATATTATAAAATTGCATTAATTGTGCAGTTTTAATAGCAGTTCGTGTATATAATTTTTCTAAGCAATAGTACGCTTTATCATAAGCTAGGCCATAAGTTCCCATTAATTGTTTAATAATGGATGATTTATCTTTTACTTCGTTAATATCATACACATGTTCAGCATACATGAGGCCATCCTTTTTGATAGCCTTTACCAGGTTTTTTATAAGTTTTTCATCTTGAATAAAAGATAGAGTATGTAGTGCTAGGGATTCATTTAGAAATCGATGACTACAATAGCCTTTATCATCCATGTCATTTAAACCAACTAAGTGATTACCCAACAGATCTGGTAATTCTTTAGCTTCATAATATTTCGCTAATAAAGTCATATGCCCGCCTTGAGCTGCACGCAGAAGAGTTGACTCTAAAATCTTATTTTTTGCAGTTAGAGTCTCTAGGTAACTAGAAGGTTTAACTAAATTTAAATTAACTGCTAATAATTGCTCCACCTGGGTGCTGTCACCAACCCATACTTTAGCGTTAAGTTGTTTTAAAGGATCAAGATTGATTTTAGCTAGTTGATTGAACGTTTTTCTTCGTCTTTCAGGCGTTAGTATTTTAAAATGTTCTAAGTTAATATTAATTTGAAATTGTTTTTTTAATTTTTCTGCAGCTTCAATTTGAGAATTTTCAATTAATGCTTGTAGAACATATTCCGGACCTGCGCCAAATTGATTAATAAGTTTGAGTGCTTCGTCAGTATGGCCATCTGATACTAATTTTGCAGCAACAGTAGAAAAATTCTCATTGTTTTGTTTTTCATCAATACATGCTCCTTGATTTAATAATAATGCTAATGCTTGATCATCATTATTTAAGGCACATTCATACATTTGGTTAAAGAAAGACATTTTAAAACATCCCATAAAGCAAAGTGCTAGAGATTATCGTTTCCTTAATTTTTTATAAAGAGATTTTATTGACACGATGTAAAAAATTTAAGCCTATTCTTGTCCTTTCTTTTTTCATCTAAATAAAATTGACATAGTCATAGAGTTGATTTAGGATTTTGAGCTTAAATCACCAGGGGTGCTTTGAATTTGCAAAGCTGAGAAATACCCTTATAACCTGCACTGGATAATGCCTGCGGAGGGAGAGTGAGTTTTGTTAGATTAGGCTTCTTATCTAGTCATTCATTGCTCTTTTTTCTCCAAAGTTAGGAGAATACAATGAATATAGCTGCTCTTGATCTTTGCTTAGTCACGCAAATAAATAATCAATCTATAGATGCCTATCTTCAATTTGTTGAATTAGCTGTAAAAGGTGGTGTTACCTTAGTTCAATTGAGAGATAAGGTTAATCCTTTATCTAAGATACGTCCCTTAGCACTTGCATTAAAATCCTTACTAACTAGATTACACATTCCATTTATTATTAATGATCATGTTACGCTCGCCTTAGAAATTGATGCAGACGGGGTGCATATAGGTCAGTCTGATATGCCGCCTCTAGAAGCTCGTCGTTTACTTGGGCCAACTAAAATAATTGGCTATTCTGTTGAATCTTACGCTGAACTTACACGCGCCAACCAATTAAACTGCATAGACTACATTGCTGCTAGTGCAGTATTTCCTAGTCAAACTAAAACTGATTGTAAAACCATTTGGAATTTAGATGGCTTAAAACAACTTGTAACACTTTCTAAACATCCTGTTTTAGCAATTGGAGGAATAAATGTTCACAACGTCATGCAAGTTATCAGGCATGGTGCCTGTGGTGTTGCTGTTGTTAGTGCACTTCATGAGCAGGCAAATCCGTTCTTTGTTGCAAAAGAATTAATTCGCAATATTTCCAAGGGGAAATTTAATGCAGTATGAAGCAGTCCATATGATGGTAAAACGTATTAAAGAAAGAAGACCTCTGATTTTAAATATTACCAATCAAGTTACAATGGAATTTGTTGCTAATGGATTATTAAGTTTAGGGGCTTCCCCTATAATGACTTTGGCGATGGCTGAAATGGCCGCTTTGATTCATTTAGCAGACGTAGTCATCATTAATATCGGTACCCTCAATGATGAGTTTGTTGCTTTATGTGATAAAGCTTGTTTTGTCGCTAATGAATTAGGTAAACCTATTATTCTTGATCCAGTTGGCGCTGGGGCAAGTTTATATCGTACAGAAACATGTTTACATTTATTAAAGCATTATCAGTTTTCTATCATACGTGGTAATGCCAGTGAAATTGGTGCGCTGTGTAATTTTAATCAGATAACTAAAGGGGTTGATACAAGTATTACTACAGCAGAGATTATAGAGGCAGCAAAATATCTTTCAGTAGATAAGCAGACAGTCATTGTTATTAGCGGTCAAACTGATGCCGTGATGCAAGGTGATCAAGTTACCTTATTGCATAGAGGTTCTGACATAATGCCTTTAATTACAGGGTCCGGTTGTTTGTTAACAGCTGTCATAGGCGCATTCCAAGCAGCACATGATAACCCTTATCTTGCTGCTTGTGCAGCTGTCATGTTTTATGGAGTTTGTGGTGAGCTTGCTGCTCCTGTGGCAGAAGGCCCAGGTTCTTTTAAAGTTAATTTTCTAGATGCCCTAGCAAAGTTTCCAAAGCGAGGTGATTATCATGAATAATAATCTTGCTTGTGTTTTAAGCATTGCAGGAACAGACTCTTCTGGCGGCGCTGGAATTCATGCTGATATTAAAGCGATTTCAGCTACTGGAGGCTACGCTGCAACCGTAATTACCGCCTTAGTTGCGCAAAATACCCAGGGTGTGCAATTCATTCAGCCTGTTGCTGCAGATTTTGTTCAAAAGCAACTGATATCTGTCTTAAGTGACTTATCTATTCAAGCTATTAAAATCGGTATGTTATACGATGAATATATTATTGATATTGTTTATCAAACGTTACAAAAAGTTAAACATATACCAATTATACTTGATCCAGTCATGCTTGCTAAAGATGGCTCTTGTTTATTGCAATTAAAAACGCTTAAGCAGCTTAAAGAAAAACTATTAAGTTCAGCTTATTTAATTACACCAAACTTATTTGAAGCAGAATATTTATTAAACGAAAAGATTAACAGTGAAGCTGAAATGCAAGCTGCAGCTATTACTTTAGGCCAAACATTGCAAGTTAATATCCTTCTTAAGGGTGGGCATCTCGATGATCGGCAATCTTCTGATGTTTTTTATAATCTAAAAGAAGATGCCTGCTATTGGTTTCGTGAGCAGCGCATTATCACTACAAACACACATGGAACAGGATGTACATTATCTGCTGCCATTGCTTCTTATCTTGCTCAGGGATTTTCTCTACAAAAAGCAATCGAAATGGGGAAATATTATTTAACCCAAGCCATTATATCTGGAAAACGATATCACCTAGGTCAAGGTTTTGGCCCTGTAGATCATTTTTATTTTTTGGAGAATCGAGTACATGATATTTAAAGATATGGCGCAAGCAGCGAATGAAATACAAATAAAAATTCACCATCATCCTTTTAATATTCAACTTGCAGAAGGAACACTTCCACAAGATATTTTCATTTATTATCTAATACAAGATGCTTTATATTTGGCAGATTATTCCCGCGCTTTAGCAATGACAGCAGCTAGATTACCTCATAATCATCATACCCAACAATTTATAGAATTTGCTTTAGGTGCAATTAAAGCGGAACGTGAGCTTCATTTGGACTATCTTAGTCAAGCTTCACTGCGTAAATATTCGTCTGAAAGGGTAACTGAAGCTAACCCTGCTTGTTTTATGTATACCAATTATCTTCTTCGCATGGCAAGCCTTGCATCAGTTGAGGAAGCGGTTGCAAGTTTATTACCTTGTTTTTTTATTTATCATGAAATAGGAAAAAGCATGACTGCCAATCTTTGGCAAGCCCATCCTTATTATAACTGGATAGCTTTATATTCGAGCGAAGAGTTTGAAACATCGGTACGAATTGCTATTGAAATTACCAATGATTTAGGAAGTGAAGCCTCAGAAACTATAAGAGATAAAATGATTCAGGCTTTTGTGAAATCCACACAATTAGAATGGTGCTTTTGGCAAAGTGCTTACAAGCTAGAAAAATGGTATTAAACCTAAAGTAATAGTTGAATTACAGTCTAGGGCCATTATGCCAAGCCCTACCTTTATCTGGGGGAAGGGCAAGCTATGTTCTGTTAAAAAGAAGGCTATTTTACAGCCTCATATTCTCAAACAGAGGGGCATGCAATTGGGTTTTGAATAATAAGGTTTTGAATTAAGTAGCCTTATTACAATTTCCTATACTTCTATAAAACATTGACATGCGAAAGATAAATAAATGTTTAATTATAAATGATCATCCTTGATAAGTTAACTTAATTAAAATTAAAAATTTGGTTAGTATTTTCCTCTGTATAGTGTAAACATGGCTGACTTAGAAAATCATTAATACATATGTGCGTTAAAGGTGAGTCTAAATTTCCTTTCTCGACTTCCATGCGAGCATGTAGTGAGATTTGTCCTTTTTTATCAACAAATATCACGGCAGAATCATCAATATGCCAGCAGGGATATTCATCATCATCTACATAACCTTTTTTAGCAATTTTAATTTGGTACAACGCGCCTAACATGTTTTTATTGGATGATAAAGGAATTAAATTCATCGGCTGGATCGCTAAAGCACGTCGAGAAGGCGTATGTTTCGGTTGGCCATTTTATCTCTAACTAATGCAAGCAACTCTGCATTTTTAATATCAGGTTGAAAGTTAGGGTCTGACTCAATTCTTTTACAAGAAGTGTAAAATTTTTCTATTAAAGGGTTTAAAAAAATAATGGGTTTTGTCTTTTAGAATACATAAAAATTCCTCATATCTTGAGAAGAAAAACGTTAATTTTCCGCTATTTTAATTCTTTTTATAAAAAATAAAACAATTTTAATTTTTAATAATTTGGATTAATAAAATGGCAATTATGTTAGTTCGCATATAACAAAATAAAGGGTTAAATTGACCTTTTAAATAGGCTGAGTTTTTCTTAAAAATAAAAGTAATCCGCCTAAAATAGCAATTATTGCTAATAAAATTAATGAGAGTTTCACCATAATAGCGGCTAGTAAGCCGCCTAAAATACCTGATAAAGATTCTGCTAGAACTTGTAGTGATTGATTATTGCCCATTACCCTACCTTGCTCTTCGCTAGGACTTGATATAGACAGTAAAGTAGCACAAGCAGGTAAGCAGATAGCTAAAGCCACAGAAGTTAAGAATAAGGTAAGCCATAAAAATTTTTCTTGATTCGGTATGATAACTAAAATCATAAAGATTCCCGTCAACAGGGCGGAAACTATAGTCATACTTTTAGCTGAGTAACGTCTAGATAAAAAGCCTGTTAACCATAAATTAGCGAGGATAATAGGTACAGAAACCCAGGCAATAAATTGAGAAAGCTGACCTACCTGCATATGAAACTCATCAACTAAATACATGGGGTAACAGCGAAAAAAGCCAAAAATTGCTAGGTATAATAAGAAATTAATAAGAAATAAAAATCGTAATTTTTTTCAGTAAAAACGGTAGAAAAATTGGTTAATAATTTAGAATAATTAATTTTTTCCTTCTTTTGGGAAGAAACTAACGTTTCTTTAAAAGTAAAAATAATAAAAACTAATAAAATAATTAAACTAATACAACAAAGTTCGAATGGGGTACTGTAATTAAACCATGAAACTAATCTTGAGTCTGCAAGACTTCCACCTATTAAAGGCCCAATAATATAAGCTAAACTAGCACTAAGATAAATATAACCAAAGAGGGTGCTGCGTTCATTTTCCATTGGCTATATCAGCAATAGCACCTTGGGACACAACGATATTCCCTTCGCTAAGGCCCGCCAAAAAGAGGCTAATCATTAATAAGGTTAAGTTCTGGAAATATAATGAGCCAGTGATTATAAAATAGAAAATAGTCGTTAACGCAATTGAGATTATTAATATTTTTCTGCGCCCATAAAAATCAGAAAGCATACCAAGTAGTGGTGAGCCTAAAAACTGACCTAAAGGATATAATGCTAATAAAATACCTAATAATATTGTACGGTAGTACATAGAACTATCTGGAGAAACAAAGCCATGAGCATGAAGAATCATCGGCGTAAATACCGTTATCATTAAGCTATAGCCAACAAAGCCAAAAAAAATAACAAAATATAGAGGCAAGACCTCTAATAATGACTTTCTTTTAGTAGGTAAGTTTTTAAGAGAGTTCATAATTTTTCTAAAATAGGTATTTTTTCTTGCAATACTTTAAGCATAGCAAATTGCATTACTAAGCTTATCCAGAATTTACGTTAAATTAATTTTTTCTAAATTTTTCTGTTCAAATTGATTATAGTTGTGCTATACAATCATTTTTATGGTCAATTTGATTGTTGTGATACTATGCCAAAAATTACAGTTGCTGTTAGTGATAGTCCTGAAGTAGGAAGCCGAAGCGCACCCTCCGTTAAAAAATCCTTTTCTTCTGTAAAGTGTAATGTTGTTGATGCTGATTTCAGAATAATGATGCGAGACATACCTAAAGAAGTATTTGAAGAAGCATATAAAACAACAGAAGGCCGTAAGAAGCTTTTTTTACATGCTAAATATATGGCAACTAAAATCCTTGATAAAGTTGATTGTTTAGCGTTATCAGGCAATGTAGCAATGATTGATCCTGCTTTATTTAATCAGTTACCGGATACTAATAATAATTTCACTTATGATTTATCACGAACTATTGCAGAGTTAGCGTTAATACATGTTGCAACGCAACGAGGCATGCCTATCATGGGAATTTGCGGCGGCCATGAAGCTATTGCTGTTTATTATGAGGGTACATTGAGATCATTAACGCCGGCTGAGTCAAATCAACAAGGTTATATGGCTTATGATAAAATTATTTTCAATACCGAATCTATTTTAGGCCAACTTTTTAATTCCCACGAAAAGAATTTACCCTCTAATTCACCTACCGTGACAAGAAATTTTTTTGGTGCTCATAAGCAAATTGTTGATAAACTTAAGCCATCGTATTTAAAGATAACAGCCCGGGCAAGTGATGGTAAATTAATTGAAGCAGTTGAAGGAAAGTATGGGGCGCCTTTAATTGGCATGCAATTTCATCCAGAAATTACAATACATGGTGTATTCCCTAATGCTAGTAATATGGGCACAGAAGCAGAAAAAAAAGTTTCCCTAAAAATATTTCATTTTTTCTTTAAAGCTGCAGAAGCTTATAACAATAAAAAAAGAGTTAATAGTGAGTTAAAGAAAGTCACTTCAGTATTTTCAGAAGTAACTCACAACGTAGAAAAAGACCTGGTAAGTGTTAAGAATACTATCAAAGAAAAGAATAAAAATGCTATTAAAAAGAGTAAATTAAGTTCAATTAAAGTTGAATCTATAGATCAAAATAATACACCAACTAAAACCTTGTTAAATAACCCAGCAATATTTTGGAAAGGAAAGAAGAGACCTCATTCAGAATTAGAGAATGCACAATGCAATCAAGTGGTGCTAGCTAATACCATGTGAGGATTAAAATCACAAAGTTTGGCTTTGTTACCAAAATTAGCAACTGCTATAAATTCCTGAAAATAAATAAAGGAAAAATTATTTTATATATAACATAACAATTTGTTACTTTTTATTTATTGTCCGGCTTGTCGGCACTCATTTGTAGCAGTTTCACTACATAGCTGTATACAGTTTTTGCCACTATCTTGCTCGCATTTTTGCGTGCAGTCTGCTAAAACTTGTTGTATACAGCGGCTTTGAGCACTCTTGTCTTCCTGTAAATTAAACTCAGCATTAGCATTAGCGTAGCCTACTGAAAGGTAAGTTAAACCTAAAAAGCAAATGCTAGTGACTTTCTGCATACACTTTCTCCCTATTGATAAAAATAAGTTAATTAGGATTAATAGCTCTAAATAAAGTTATTGAAACACTTATTATCCAATTATAGATTAACTAAGGACGGGCAAATGTGGGCGGTAACGGTAAATAAAGATAAACTTTTATATTCTGGATTAAAATAGCTTGTTCATTAAAGTTAATATGAATCACTTTAAAATAAAAAAAGCTAACAATAAACTACTGCCCAATAGAGCTTTACTTAAACAGATTAATCAAAATGTTAATTTTATCCAATAGATTAAGTGTTTTAGTAAGCTCTATATTATAGAAGTTATAAATTTTTTATCTACCCTTTAATTACTGTATGTTGGAGAGGTAGAAATTGCTGCATCTGGCAAAGTGCTTCTGTTTTTTGTGTCATCAATAGCATAAAACCCTATTTTTTTAAGGTTAGCTGTGGGACTTAAGCTTGTAGAGGATGGATTACAAACCTTATCTAATCGATCTAAATGTTCTTCTTGTCGTTTTAAGAGCTCATTATAACGTTCATTAGATAATTTTAATTCTTCCTGAACAGCATGAAGTTTATTTCTTATTTCCTTATTGCTATCTACAAGTTGATCAAGGCCTTTCGATCGATCCATAAGAAATTCATTTATTCGTTCCTTAAAGCTAGCTTGTTGGGATTCATCAGAATTTAAAGTTTTATAGAATTCTTCAGTCGTTTCTCGTAAGGTTTGTGCAACTAAATTAGCTTGTTCTAAATCAATGCCCATTTTAGTTTTAACCTCATCAAGTTCTAAAATTTTAGCTGATAATTGGGCTTGGGATTCCTCATAATCTTGAATCGTTTTTTCTAATTGCAATTTATTTTGTTCTAATAATTTTTTATGTTCTTCAACAGCAGTCGAAAATTTTGCAGACGTTTTTTGTAGCTTTTCTTTTGTTACATCTAATTGTTGTTCGACATCCACTAAATGGCTCACTTGTACTTTTAATTGATCAACTTGCTTACTGAGTTCTTCTACAAGCAACTTTAAATGCTCATTTTCAGTTTGGAATTTAGTTATTTCATTTGCTAAATCTTGTCTTAATTGCTCAAGTGACTCTATAACCGTACCTAACGTATCCGCCAAACTTAAAATACCTGTTTTAAGATCACTTTTATCGTTTTGGCTTTGCTGATGGTGGTTATCTAATAAAAAACTACCTCCTACAAAAGCAAGTAATGAAAATAAACTGATAACAATAAGTACTAAAATATGTGTAATAAAACTTATGGCTAAAAGAGGGACGAAGATAATTGAACCTGCTATAACTTTTTGCCACCAGGGTAATTCACCCCAAAACTTTGCAGCTCTTGATAAGAGACTTCTATTTTGAGCAAATGCATCAATCATCTTATCTAATTCTATTTTAATTTTCGCTAATTGTTCTTTAGTTGAGGTAATTTGATTAAGTTTATCTTGTTTCTCAATTTGCGTGTCTTCTTGGGTAGCGTTATTAAGATCTGAAATAGGATTTTCATGTAGAGTTATTATTTTTTCTTCTGGGTTGTTTTTAATATCTTGGGTTTTCATTCCATGTATTCCTTTATTTTTGTTATGATAAAAACAACTTAATCTTTAAGAAACTGAAGTAATTAGACCCTTTAATAATGAAAGAGCTTAATTACGATTAGTTTTTATTACATTTACAAAAGATACTTATTTATTGATTGATACTCCTTAGTTTTTGTACTTACTTTAACACATTAAGTTTAGAAAAAGATCGATCTTAACTTTAATTAACAATTATAAGCTTAATAAACTAATAATTAGAAGATTCTATAGGTAAGATTTAGTTATAGCATTTCTCACTAAGTTTTAGATAAGTAGCAAGTTCCTTTGGCAACAGAATGTATAAATAAGTTTAGGGCTAAAACAAGCAAGTTTATGATACAGGATAAAGCTTAGTGGGAGGTGCTATAGTTGTAATTATTTATAAAACAATTAAGTATACTTCATAACCATATTCAAAGGTGAAAAATGAATTTTTATCGGCTACCTTTAATTTTACTTATATTAAATACAACTTTCATACATGCCTTACCATTACATTTATTGAAGTATCCAGCTGGATTTAAAATTGATATTTACGCTTATCCTGTACCTGGCGCTCGGCAAATGGCCTTAGGAAATAATAATATTGTTTTTGTGGGTTCAATCAGTGAGGGAAAAGTCTATGCTGTGCTTAAAAACAATAATGATACTTCTGGTACTCGCGTTATAACAATCGCCAAGGGTTTAAATAAGCCTAATGGTGTTGCTTTTTATAAAGGGAATTTATACGTTGCAGAAACTAATCGTATTTTACGTTTTGACAATATTGAGAACCATTTATTAAATCCGCCTAAGCCTATAATCATTAATAATAATTTACCGAGCGAAGATGCACATGGCTGGCGTTTTATACGTTTTGGGCCAGATACTAAACTTTATATCGGTATAGGCGCTCCTTGCAACGCTTGTTTAAGCACAGACATACGTTTTGCTACTATTATGAGAATGGACTCAGATGGTAGTCATTTAGAGGTTTACGCGCAAGGAATACGTAATACAGTTGGTTTTGATTGGGATCCCCTTCACCATAAGTTGTGGTTTACCGATAATGGACGGGATTGGCTAGGCGATAATAGCCCTCCTGATGAATTAAACTATGCACCTAAAAAAGGCATGAATTTCGGTTTTCCCTATTGCCATGGTAAAAATATAGCTGATCCGCAATTTGGGAAATTACGAGCTTGTAATGAGTTTACACCAACAGTATTTGAATTACCCGCTCATGTGGCTGCGCTTGGCGCTACGTTCTATACAGGAAATTTATTTCCAGCTGACTATTATGGTCAACTTTTTATTATTGAGCATGGCTCTTGGAACCGTAAACAAAAAGTAGGTTATCAGGTTGTTACTGTTAAATTAAATGAAAATCAAGTTAGTGAGGTGAAGCCATTTATTACAGGCTGGCTTCAGGGAGATAAAGTGTGGGGAAGACCGGTAGACAGTTTAACATTGCCAGATGGGTCCTTATTAATTTCAGATGATCATGCCAATGTAATTTATCGAGTGAGCTATATAAAAATGTAAGTGCTTAATCTACCTAAATTAATCTTTTATTAAAACAGTGACCTCTCCTAAGAATTATTCTATTTAATAAACTATCATATTATGATTGAGGCGTTGCTGCTGGTAAAATATTAGCTTTTATTGGCGCTTTTTTTATAAAATTAATAAAAACTAAATAAACGCCATTAGTCCAACCAAACCCGGTTTCATTCGTTTTATAACTAAATTTAATTTTATCGACCGTATGAATACTGCGTTCTTCCACATCATATTTTTCAAAGATTGTATGAGCTTGTTCATACCCCTTTTCTACTGTTTTAATAAACCGATTAGCTACATCGTGAGCAAGTTGCCTATAGCCATAATTTTCTAAGCCAAATACGGTAAAATAGTGAAGAGGTGCCCAACCAAATGGCGCATCCCATTGAAGACCAGGATAATGTTTACTGGTCAAAAGTCCGCCTTTTTCAAGAAAATTAGGCAGATTATTAATAAGAGCTTGGGCTTGTTTTTTTGATGCGATACCAGCCCAGAGGGGATAAAAAGTTGTAGCGTATGAATAATTTCGTAGCTTTTTAGTTTTAAAATTATAATCAAAATAATAACCAGTACGTGCATCCCATAAATACCGATTTATCAATTTTGCTCTTCTTTGAGCTCTATTTTTCCATACATTGGCTATTTTTTCTTGCTTTAAAATCGTGTAAATTTCCTGACTTTCTTGCTCCAATTTATAGAGTAAGACATTTAAATCAACAGGGGCGTAATCCATAATTGCGGCACTAAAGGGGCCAAATTTAGCGGTAATATCAAAACCAGATTCTCTAACAGTACGATCGGCACGATAAAATAAAGGCGTTAGTTTTTTAGTATGCTCATTGTAGTAAAGTGTTTTTTCATAATCAGTCACATCATGCGTTTGAAAGTAATCGATTACTTTAGAGTAGTAAGTAGGCGATTCTTCAGGACAGGGTCCTGAACCACCAGCATAATAACGGGAAAGTCCTAATTTTGGTATTAAATGGGGTGGTTGGGTCCAGTAACGATATAATTTATTAATTGCTGGCAGTGTCGATTTTAACCATTCTTTATCTTGAGTTTTATAATAATAAGCAAGAATCATCTCTGTTAATAACGGTGGATGTGAACGCTCTAAATAATATGTTCTGTTGGCATTTAAAATAGTACCATAATGCTTAACTTCATAAATTAAATTATCTACCATATTCTTAGCAAGCTGCAGACGATTGTGCTCTAGTAATCCTAATTCAATAAAGTAGCTATCCCATCCGTACATTTCATTAAATCTACCACCAGGAACCACATAGGGAAAAGGCAAATAGAGCAAGCCATGCTCTTTTATTGAATTAATATTTTTTGGTAAATAGCGAAATTCTATCCATTTTACGGTATCGCTTGGTAGGTGTTGGGTTGCATTTAATTTTACCGCCTCGATATCTTCGCCTTTAGGTACATAGATAATTAGTTTTTCTTCAGGCAATTTGCTATCAAACCAAGATTTAAAAAGATTTCTATTATCACGTGTTAATACATCCCAACTGCGAGAAATATAGTGATGTATTTCATTATCGGCTTCAGGCGTTTGATTGGTAGTTACCGATTCAGCATTTAAGGAAAAACTGTAAAAACAGTTAATAATAAAAAAACTAATTAATAATTTTCGCATCCAACCCTCAAACTTATAAATTTACATAATACTACTAAAATAATGCTGGCAAGCCTAATGCTAGTTACAAGGCTATCTTATTCATCTTAGGACGTTACCGTATAAAGTAGATTTATTAATTTGTAATTTAAACCACTACAAATAAAGTAACTTTCCTAAGATAAATAAGCTTTCTTACGCTAAGGCAGTTCATTATTAACTTAAAATTCTTAAGTTTAAAATTTCATTGTTTCTATTTAATTATTTTATGGCCACTTTCCTAAATTACTGCGACGATTCCACGGATAAACCCCATCTCCAACATTATTAACAACATGCCTAATACCCGTATTATCCCTTCCATCTAACCAAAATAAGACAATATGTTCTAAATCAATTGTCGATTTTAACGGGGATTCAATTGCACTTTCTAGATAAACATTTGTAGCATCACGAAAATAACTATATATACCGGCTCCTAATAGTTGATGTGTGTCAACATAATTCCCAATTTTATAAGATGCGTAGCCATTAATTGAACCATTTTGCCACTCAGCTTGATTAGGTGGGTCATAGGGGATTTCTGATTGGTATTGATAAACCTTACCGTTATTACCATTCCAAACCGTTTGATACTTTTGAAAATGCTCGACCATTAAGTTGTACATTATTACATTATTACCATTAACTGTAATACCATTATTACCTTTGTTAGTATGCCATCCAACATGACTTCCATGGTCAGCACGCCACATCCAAAGATTATCACCAATCACATCATTGCTATTTATTTCTAGACAGCTTTCTGTTTGACCTAACTGGGAAGGCCCCCCAACTCGACAAAAAAGATCATATAGGAAAATAGGATTGCTAGCATGTGATCGATTATTGCACTTACCATCGCCTATTTGTAATAATTTTGATGAGTAGACTGGGCCGGCATCGAATAAAAGTCCTGCCAATTGAATACCACTAAGGTCGTTGACGATCATCGCTGGTTTACCTGTATCGCTAACGAGCGTCGCAAGTCCTAAACCGTAAACAATAGTATTACTTCGTGTTATTCGAATCGAATCATTTAAATGATACACACCCGGCGTGAGTATTAAACATGGATATGTTTGGTTTTGTAAAGCTGAGTTCATTTCCGTTATTGAGTTGCTTGGCTTAGCAATAAAGCAGCTCGTAATAGGAAGAGATTTTCCACTAATATTCCAATCTGTTCCTGTTGCATCTGTCCTCATATTAGGGCGCTTTAAATAGAACTGATTAGCACTTTTATTAAAGTAAATATAAGGTTTTTCTCGTATTATAGGAGCCTTCTCCACAACGGTAATAGAGGGATTAGGCCAAGTTCCATCAGGAACTGCACCAATATCGCCAACAAAGACCATGCTCCAATTTGCACCTTCCCAGCGTCCAAAGGTTGAATTTCGAGTCAACCACTGCTGTTGTGAACCAGAATAAATTCCTCTTTCAATATTAGAATTAGCAAGAAAGCCGCCACTTGAATATCCTATTTCCCATAATCGTAATGAACCTTGTAAAATATTAATTCTACGTAAGAAGGTTGCTTGAGAGACAGCCCAGACATTCTGATCTTTAGGAATAGCATTTGGATAACCTAATGAGCCTAAGGTTGGGATAATAGTAAGATTTTCAGCGCCTCGCCAGAAATTAGTTAATGCGCCTGGACCACGATCAGGATGGCTTGGATCATGCGGAGGCGCATCTTGCGTACGTACAGCACCAGTTATTATTGTATCGTTTGGATTGGCACCTAGTCCTAAAACATGCGTATAATATCCTGTTCTAACATCGATATTTTCATTAGCTCCATATTGGCCTGGCATAAACATAAATGTATAGCGCTGTTCACCGAATTCATTGAAACGCTGTTGTTCGTATATCCGTCTTATCGTGTTATTAATTTCACTAGACTGCATACTGCTATCAAAAATATAAACATTTGGTCCGAAAGGGTTGTCAACTGACTCAGAAAACGCGCAACTTGATATTAACGTTAAAATAACCATGGCGGCATTTTTTTTCATATGAATTCCTTGTTTTTCTATTATCCTGCCAATTAAAAACATCTTATCAATTTGTTCAATACCCAGATAGATTGCCAGATTATTTCCTAAAGGTAAAAAAATCAATCTATTTTGATAGTACACCATAAGAAACAAAAATAGCAGGTCCGCTTTTTTTCAATTTTTTTGATATTTTATTTAGCAATTTACTACCATTTTATTATTATTAAATTTAATCTTTTTGGTCACTTTAATACGGGCAAATGGTTTAGATGTATAAATCCAGTGTGGGGATACATTATAATTTATAAAACTATTGATTAGCATAAAATGAGCGTTAGCGAACGGAATAGGAGTTTGCATAATAATCCTTATGAGTTATATTTCTAAACGTGATTAATGAGGGGTATTAGATTTATTCGTCCGTTAGGCATTTTACTTTAGACATTTAGATAGTTTATTTAAATTCTAATAATTAAAAGTAAGCTATACTATTAAAATTTATTTAATGGTAATAATGATGTTACAGCCTACTAAAATTAACATAGAAACACTTATTCTAGTTGCAATTTGGGAGACACCCTTTATCTTTCAAGGATGTTTTCAAATTATCGAATCAACAAGTGAAATAAAAATTTTGTATTTTTTTCGTTGTCAGTATGTTAATTCAGATACTATTAATACAATTAACAATGATTTCTCACCTTATGATTATGAATTTTCTTATCTACACGATGAAACTAATTTGATTTCCTTAGATAATCTGGATGAGGCAAGTGAATTTGCTATCTATGTTCTTAAGTATGTTTTACATACAACATTATTAGAAATGATAAAACATAAGCAAAAAAATTTAATTTTTATTGATGATATGGCTATGGAGGCGATGATTGAAAGAATAAAGCCTGCTATAAAACATAATGTATTAACCAATATAGATGACGATTTAGGATTTGCTACTTCAATTGAATTTATGACACAGGAAAAATCAGCACAGTTAGCGGCAAATACATTACTTACCAAGTTTGCCGAAAAAAAACTTAGCAATATAAGTTTTCATTGATTGAGTTTACTTAATTTTATTAATTATTCTTTATGGTGGCATAATTTTAACGGGCCTTTAAGCATTTACTCACAACTTAAATGATATTATTTTTTCGCCCCATTACTACGATCTGTACTAATTACGTAAACCATTTTATCTTTTAGCATTTCTTTTGGGGCGCTATTTCTTAAGAAAAATTTTTTAAGAAAAGTTTTCATAACAATTCCTTTAAATAATTAAGCAATAACTGTTTTCAGATATATCATCGTCTTTAAAAAAATAAACTTTAGGATTTTAGTAAAAAACACCTCATTTTTTATAGCATTAACAATTGGTCTTTTTCTAAACTGCCATTGATGGCTAATCTTGCTAAAAAAGATTTTTAAAATACTTATATATTGCACATACACTGTGCTTTTTCAGATTTTTGGGTACTAGCCTTCTCTCATCACTGCCAATTTGGAAAAAGGTCTATTGAATTATTTTATATTCTTAAATAGAATCGAACTTCTTTTAATTTATACTATAGGACGTTTATGTTAGGGAAAATAAGTTCAAGTCTTCTTCTTTCATTAAGTATTACACCGTGTTTTGCAGGCTTTTATATTGGTGCCAGTACTGGTCCTGAAGGCGCACTTTTTTTTCAACGTTCACATGTTACACGTACTACTATTTATGCTACAGATAATTTTGACGTTATTGATAAAAATCGTTTTGCAGGTGTAGGTGTGTTTGGCTCAATTTTTGGCGGCTATGGCCGAGCTTTTGATCGATTCTATTTAGCTGCAGAAGGTAATGCAAATATAAGTTCACTTGAATATAAGCTTACTAATGATGAATATTTACGTGGTAACTTTTCTAAGACAACCTTTACGATTAAACGTAGCTTTGGCGTAAGTTTACTTCCAGGTTATTTTCTATCAGAAAATACTCTATTTTATGGACGAGTTGGCTATGCTAATGGGCGGCTTAAAATTCGTGAATCTGATCCAAGTATAAATAGTAGCAAGAATGATTTAGATGGCATTCGCTTTGGGTTAGGTGTAAGACATGCATTTGCACCTCACTGGATTGGTATGATGGATTATAGTCAAACTCACTATGATCACGTAAAGAGTCGTACTTTTGATCCTTTTGGCTCTGTTGCTAAACATACAAAAATTACCCCCTATACTGCTCAAGTTGCCTTTGGTTTAATCTATAGCTTTGATCAGCCTCCTGTGCCCGTTTATGTAAAATGATTTAGTTCAATTGCTCCATAATGGGGCAATTTCGATAATCTAATCTATTATAAATAAGTTGGCTTAATTTAAGCCAATATTTTCTTGGTTTATAATATCAAAATTTTTTTCTTAAAACGAAACTGCTAACAAGCTAACGTATTAATTACTCATTTAATTTTACAATTCTATAAGCCCTTTTTCCAAACTGCCATTGATGAGACAAGGTCGGCTGAAAAAAATTCTTCAAAGCTTGTCCCCATGTAAATGGAGGATACTCATTTAATTCGTGACACAGAGCCTTTTCAGCCCTGTTTTCGACCGACCTTGTCTCATTATCGTCAATTTGGAAAGAGAGAGCTATTGACTCTGGATTTAACAATAGAGAGAATTAGAATGTTTTATAACGAAGTGAGTAAAATTAGAGCTTTATTTTGCTCAATAATTGATCGGAGAAGACATGATAATTAAGAAAATTAAAATAATAGCCGGTCTATTTCTCTTAAGTTGCTTGATATATACCGATGCAAATGCTTGGTATGGTGGTTGGTATTTCGGTAATAGACATTATCATGATTATGATGCCGGCTTTGGCTTTAGTTATGGTTGGTTGCCTATCCCAAATATTGTCATCAATATTCCAGTTCAAAGAGAATATTATCCTGTCTGTGAAACATTTGAAGTTTGTGATGAAGTAACTGATGAATGCTGGCTTGAAAAGCAATGTCGTTAAAGAAAAATTAATTATTACAATATAAAAGATGTTAACTAAAAAGATAATATTTAATTAAAACTATTTCTGGATTGACTGTTGTTCAAGCATCCTCCACTCTACATATTATGGGCAAAAGTTTACAAACGATTTGCCTCTTTTAGGTGTGTTAAATTGCAGGATTTCAAAATGTTTGCGCTGTTTGTTTGCAAACAGCGCTGCTATAAAGGCTTATAAAATGAAGTTAAATTTTTCAACTGTATTAATTTCAACGCATAAGCTATTTTTCTTGCAACTTTAATAAGCTAAAATTCCCAAATATCTAAAATTTCGGCTGCACTTTGATCATTCACGCCTAACGTGCCTAATTGAAAGATATCTTCAATAGTTTTTAAGGTGCTATAATGAGTATATTTAACCGTACTAGTAGCACCTGGTTTTACACCAGCCCCAACAAAAGTGGTATAAATTTTATTGCCAGCACTGCCATCGTCTTCATCGAAGGTAATAATAAAAAGAGTATTACTCATTATATTTGCATTATTAAGTATCGGGCCAAAGGTTTTAGAAAAATATTTATCTGCAAACGCTATACCTGTGTCATGACCATCATTATTGATATCAGGTACATATAAAGAATAGGTAGGTAATCTATCTGCAGCTAAATCTGAGAAAAACTGTTCGCCAGGTACAATTTTAGCACATTCATCTGGACTGTTTTGAACATTAATAAAGTTAATAAAAGGTTCGTGTTTACGATAATAAGTTCCACTTTTAGATCCTTGGAAGCAATTATCCGGATAGGCTTCAGCATACGATTTCCAACTTAAACCCTTCGCATTTAATAAATTCCCAAGATGTTTAGCGTTAATATTATGAATACTATCATCGGTAACGCTAAATGTACTACCACTTATTAAAGCAAGATAATTGGGTTGTGATGGGTGCGTGAGCGCTGAGTATTGCTCTAGATGAGCTCCACGGGTTGTTAGTGATTTAAAAAATGGTTGATTCAATACGTTACCTGAATTTTCATTTTCAAATACAATAATGACAACATGTTTAATATTAGTCCAAGAGCTTGGACGATTAGTGTTGACTGGCTTATAAACAAGTTTTAACGGCGTTGTTGAAGTAGCAGAAACACTGGTATTAATGGGGTTTGCCTGATAAGTATGGGTACCATTATTTAAGGTTGAAGATGTAATAGTATAATCACCTACACCAAGCTTAGTTAATTGCCATGAATTACCCCAAGCTACTGTTTGATTAAAAGTTTGGCCAGCACCTTTTACTGTTAATTGAGGGTTTATTAGTCCTGTTTCTGGTGTGGATGGCAAGTTAATAGTTAAATTACCAGTGTTAGTAGATCCCATAGTATAAATCATTGTTACCCTAGCAGGATTGGTAGCGCATAGGGTCACGTTAACTGGAATTGCTTGATAAATATGCGTGCCATTACTAACAGTAGATGATGTAACTTTATAGGTACCTATAGCAAGCTGGGTAAGATCCCATTTTGTTCCCCAAGCAAGGGTTTTATTGAAAGTTTTTCCCATGCCTTCAATAGTTATTATCGGATTACTTAATCCTGCTTCTGGTGCATCAAGCATATTAATACTAAGATTAGCTGTGCCAGCAGAAATAATTGTATATTTTATTGCAGCCTGAGCTGTTTGATTAGGCATAACCGTAATAGATATTGGATCAGCTTGATAGGTATCAGTATCATTTGTAACGGTAGAAGAAGTCACTGTGTAATCACCTACAGCGAGATTAGTGAGCTTCCACTGTGTACCCCAAGTGACAGTTTGATTGAGAGTTTTTCCCATTCCTTGAACAGTTATAGTAGGATTATTTAGGCCATCAACAGGCAAGGTCGGTATAGTTAATGTCAAATTGCCTGTATTGGTAGTTGTCAGTGTATATTTTACCGCTACTTCTGTCGTTTCATTAGCTTTTACAGTTGTATTGATGGGATTGGCTTGATAAGTATGTTGCCCGTTACCTACATTAGAGGAAGTAACAGTGTATGAACCCGCAACTAAATTACTAATATCCCATATTGTTCCCCAAGCAACAGTACGCGTTAATGTTTGTCCCATGCCTGTAAGTGTAACCTGAGGATTGGTTAATCCAGTTTCTGGTATGGGTGGCATAGTGATGTTTAATTTACCGTTTTCAGTTGATGGTGTACCCGATGCTTTGAAAACAAAAGGTCCTGTTGGCGCAGGTGTATCAGGGGAAGCACTAAATTGTATAGTTAATGGGTTAATACAATTTGGATCGGGCTGTAAAGCAGGCGTATAAGGTGTTCCACCTAATAACACAACCTGACTACCAGTTTGGCTTTGTACATGCCATGCTGCCCAAGGTTGTCCCCATATATTGGTTGGCATTGTCACAGCATAATTAAAATTAAATTCAATATCATTTAAGGGAATAGGATTTGAAGTTGTGTTGCAAATTGAAATGGTTTCGACCCAATTTTCATTTTTAACGGTTACTTTAACAGGTATAGGTATGCGTTGTACGGTAGTATGAACCACGTTAGTTTTTAAGAGAGTGTTCGCAGCAAATGATGCAGCAGATAAACAACAAATAAAACTTAAAAAGAATATCCATATCTTTTTCACAAAAAATCTCCCTATATAAAAATCCAAGCCCAAATTCTTTTGGAGTAGCATTAATTCTTAAAGGCTCTTATTTGACCTAGGCTTGCTCTTATTTTGTAAACATTTAGCTAGTTCGATACCTAAGGTGCATCTAAATTATGTCATCTTATTTATATTCTGAGCTTATTGCCAGTGTGTTTATCGGTTATTACTTGAATGATTTAACAGTGGCAATCTAAAGCTACTGTTTTAATTTGTATACTCTGCTAGATAATAACGTCAAAGCAGGTGAATAAACCACAGGAACGTTGTAACACTAGCGTTCCATGGCTCGAAATAAGGTATAATAAATCCTTGATAATTACTAAAAGGCAACCTAAGTTATTATACTTAAATTATCCTTATTGTAAATTAAGAGATTAAAAGAGAACTAGAGTATGAAGCTTTAATTATTCTAGCAACTTCTAAGGATTATCTAAAAATTTATCATAAGCCAAACTGGCCTCTTCTAAAGCATTAAGGTCATAATTGCAAAGATGAGTTTTAAGTGAATTAAATTTCTCCTCTGACCACGTATAAATAGCTAATTTGAGCAGTCGTTCAATTGTCTTATCATCAAAACGTTTACGAATAACTTTAGCTGGATTTCCTGCAACAATACAATAAGGAGCAACATCTTTGGTTACTACAGCATTAGCACCAATAATGGCGCCTTCGCCTATAGTGATACCCGGCATGATCATCGAGCGCATACCAAGCCAAGCACCATCGTGAATAATAGTATCACCTTTAGCTTTATAAGCTTGCACACTATATTCTGGAAATGGATAAAGACTAAACCAATCAGCACGATGTGTATGATTTCCACCTAGCATAATGATGACTTCCGCAGCAATACATACATAATCGCCAATATACAATTGATCAATAGACCATTGTGGCTGCCAACTTTTTAAACTATATTCATCACCATAAAGATATCTAACGACTGTTTCTTCAAAGCTACCAGTCCAAGCATCACTGTAATAACTGTGTGTTCCCTTAATATGTATATTCGGGTTTTTGACAACTTCATGTAAGTACTCTATTTTAGACCAATGTTTATTTCGCGTATCGTTCATATTCAATTATCAAGAAAATTTTTAGCTAATTATATATGCTTTACTAAAAGACATGTAGCTTTAAAGTAAGTCATACTTAAAATAAGTAATCGTTTAAGTCAGCATGGTAATGAAATTTAAAATTGTTAAAAGAAATTAAATCAGCTAGGGATAGAAAATTATGAATAATATTGATCTTTTTTTACAATCGAAAGCGTATGGAGTCGTAGGTGCTTCTAGCAATCGAGCCAAATATGGTAATAAAGTATTGCGCTGTTATATGCAGCATAATATGCAAGTCTATCCAATTAACCCTCGCGAAAGTACTATTGAAGGTTTATCTAGCATCCAATCAGTTGCAGATTTGCCAGGAGATGTAGAAAGTATTTCAATTATCACACCACCAAGTGTGACTGATAAAATAGTTGAAGAAGCATTAGAAGTAGGTATTAAAAATATTTGGATGCAGCCAGGCGCTGAGAGTAATTATTCAATTGATCGTTGTGAGAAAGCCGGAATAAATATTATTGCAGGTGGAGCTTGCATCTTAGTTGTTTTAGGTTTTGATGATTACTAGTCTTTAAAACAAAGCTGAAGTAAGTGTTATAATACATAACTTTTAACTTCTATAATCGCTAACTTCAGCTTTAAAATTTAATTTAAGCTTTTTTACTATCATCTTTTAAAACTAGGAAATAGGCAGCAACATAGTTAGGGATATTTCTAGTAGCTTGATTATAAGCATCCTTACTTGAATATGTGCCTGCAAGAAAGTCAACTTGATATAAGTTATCCGCAAAAGCGCCGCCTGTATCAGCTAAAATTCCTGCTCGAGAAATTATTTGGCCAATCCTATTTCGATACTGGATCATCAATAATTTACCAAGTCCTAACTGCTTAAGATCAGCGGCAAAAGTCACTTCTGGATTGACAGTAATTTTGTAATCAGCATCTTTGCCATAACCTTGAATGCCTTGTACTGATTTAAAATACCAAAAACGTTCTTGTTGTGTCGGTTTTTTTAGAGAATCATAAGCAATATTGTTATTACGGTGTACATTAAAAATCTTTTTATAGCGGCCAAAATCGGCAACAATGGTCCCTTGCATTAATGCTGCTTCTAGATCGTCCCGGCTAACATAAGCTAAAGCGGAAACATTTTTATTTGTTAAAGCGCCTTTTAATATGGCTTGTTTACCAAACTGAAAACGAGTGAGTTCTGGTTTTTGATTAGCCTCTTCTAGAGTTAAATTTTGTTCATCTTGCGGTAAGGCATATAAAGCAAATGATTTATTTTCTAAAGGTTTTTCAGCTGCTTTGGCAATGTGCACATAATATTTAGTCATTAAAATTTGATCAGCTGGTAAATTCTTAATTAAAGGTTTAGCAGTCGCAAATGGTTTTGCTTGCTTTTGATCAGGGTACCAACGGATAAATTCAAAGTGCTTTTGTATAAAATCAGGGTTATTTAACTCATTTTGATGTTCGCAAACAAATTTTAATGTCATCTTAATTCTATCAAGAGGTATTTGTATAGCTTTACCTGGATGAATAACTTCGGGATCATAGTCCGCTCCTTTATCAAGGTAAGCGAGTGTTTCTTTTGCTGTGGCGCATAATGCTTGTGTGTTAAATTCATAGCGGTCATCAACTATAGGCTCGGCTAACTTAAACTGCGGCGCTGCACAGCTTGCTTTTAGTATTACTAAAGTCAAAAATAAAGTTTTTTTAATCATAAGGATACGATTATCTTAGTTATTATTAGATTAATTTTATTGTCATAACTGTTACAGGATGTGAGTTATATTCATCTGTATCTATGATATGCCAGCCTAAACGCTCGTAATACTTAGGAATTGTTTTATCAAATGCGAACAGATAAAGCTCATTAAATCCTAATTCTTTTGCTTTTTCTTTAATAGATTTAATTAATTGTTCACCAATACCTTGATTTTGATAATCACTGTGAACTGCTAAGGAACCTAGCCAAGGCATTAAATCAGGTCGAATACCATCATTTATGCGCAGAGAACACATTCCCACCGGTTCATCATGATGAAAAGCTACCAACGTAAGTGGCAGGGTATTATCATTTAAATGTGACTCAAAACGCTCTTTAACAATACTAATAGGTGTATTAGGCATCCAAATTTTACCAAGGGCGGTATACCAGAGTTGGGCCAATGCTGGAATTGAGTTTTGCTGCTCTTTCAAAAGTTTAATAGTTATCATTAAGGTTATCAGGCTTGAGAAGCTTGAGGGAAGTAATTAATTTAAATTATTCTATTTTATTGTTACAAACAAATAAATAATTTATAGAAATTAAATTAACCATTCAAAAAAATTTAACTTACTAATTTTTAATAATAAATTAATATATCTACTCATGATATGAGCCTTAAAGTGTATAATTTTATTTAACATTTTCTAGTTGAATATGATCATAGCTGTTTGTGTGGTTAAAAATTGATCTATAATTTAATTGCATAAGTTAAGTTGTGAGGTGTGATATGGGTATTCGCAAGCAATCTAATACCGTTAGAAACCCAAATATAAAAGAAAAAGATGAGCATTTAACGGACGCCGATTTAGAAAATATATCTGGTGGTAGAAAAGAGGTTAGGGCTGATGCTGATATAACAGCTAGGCGAGCAATTGATAAAGATACTACAAGAGCTACAAGGGATATCAGCACAAGAGATTATAGACCTACAAGATATAGGTCATAGGACTCCTTAGATTATAATTCATTAAATTAATTAAATGTCTAACAATTAATATTAATGATGTTATAAAACTATTATTCTTGTTAATTAGTCATATTCCATAGGTATAAAATAATTATTTATTTTAAATGAATGGGTTAAGGATAACCTATTATTTTTAACTATACTTTATAGTAGGTTAAACGCTGGAAATATTTGTGAACGCACCAGAAAAGGAAATGGACGCCTTAAAAATTCTTCAAGTTTCTCCCTTATTTTCTAAATTAAGAAAAGCTATATTATGGCGCATTGCCAGCCTTGCTCAAAAAGAGACTTTTGCCGAAGGTGAATATTTAATTAGACAAGGTGAGCAAGGTGATAAATGCTTTATCATTAGTAAAGGCTTGGTTGAAATATTTTATGAATCTAATAATAAACGTATTCCTATTGCTAAAGTAGCTCAAGGTGAAATACTGGGTGAGTTAGCTATTATTGATAGCTTACCTCGCTCCGCTAGTGCGGTTGCACTGTTACCAACTGAGGCATTAATTATAACTCAGTGGGATTTCAAAGCTCAATTACAAGCATATCCTGAAATTGCTCTTGAGTTATTACCATTGCTTGCACAACGGCTAAGACAAACTCAAAATCAATTAATTAAAGATAAAAATGAATAAGAAAAAGGGCATTGTTTTTCGTAAAAAAGCGCTGGAGCAAATTAATCGTCCCACATTGAATGAAGACGTAATCCAGGTTATTACGCCAAAATATTGGTTATTGTTTTTCGTGTTTTTTCTTATTATTGGCGTATTTTGTATTTGGTTATTCAAAGGCACTTTATTTATTCGAGTAGAGGGCAAAGGGGTATTAATGGCTGTTAGTAGCGATGTAGTGACTGTACAAGCTCCAACAGTAGAAGGAAAGGTAAAGGATGTTTATATAAAGCCTGGTGATCAAATAAGCAAAGGCAGCGCATTGGTTTCTTATACTAATGAGGTTGCTTTAGAATTAAACACAAGCCAACAATTTTTAACAAAATTACAGAACGAGCAAAAAAACTTAAATGCCCGCTCAAAGCAAATTGTTTCTACGTTAGAACAAAATCAAAATGAGCAAATTATTAAAATCAATGATAGTTTAAATGCGGCGCGGCAAAAACTTAAGCAATTACAAATCATGCTTGTTTTAAAGGAAAAAGCATTAAAAAAAGGGATTATCGATTTACCTAATGTGACAGAGACGCGAGTTGAATACTATCGTTTACTACAAGAAATTAATTCACATGAAGCTGATTTAATCTCGCAAAAAGCTAATCTAATTGAGCTAAAAGATAAATGGCTTGAACGTGAGCGTGAACTTGCTTTAAATGTACTTAAAGCTGAAGAACAAGTTGCACTTTTAAAACGAAAGTTACAAGAATCGCAGGTTATTACAAGCCCTGTAAATGGCATTGTTGCTGAAGTCAGGGTAAGACCAGGGGATTATACAAAAGCAGGAGAAGCTTTGTTAAGTATTATCCCGAAAGTGCAAGATTTATATGCTTTAGTTTTCGTACCAGCGCGCAAAGGTAAGTTGCTAAAACCTGGTATGAGTGCTCAAATTACGCCTACTATTATTAATAAATTGGAGTATGGCACTATTAAAGGCCATGTGCAAAGCATCTCTCTTTTACCAGTGACCCAAGAAAGTATGATGGCTATATTAAAAAATCAGCAACTCGTTTCATCTTTTTTAAGTCAAGAACCATTAATGTCCGTTAAAGTACTTATGAATAGGGATTTGCACACGCCAAGTGGTTTTCAGTGGACAAGCCGTTTGGGACCTAATATTCAATTAACGCAAGGAACGCTTGTTGAGGTTATGATTAATATAGAAACTAAACATCCTATTGCTTTACTTTTTAACTTCTACAATTAATAGTAACGCCATCTATAATTATTTTATTATGGAAATTAAGCGCCCTAGACAGAAGCGAGTAAAAACACCAACTATTTTACAAATGGAAGCGACAGAATGTGGCGCAGCGTCATTAGCTATTATTCTCGCTCACTATGGAAAATATGTTACCGCTGAGGAATTAAGATATGCTTGCGGCGTCTCTCGAGATGGTACAAAAGCCATCAATATTGTAAAAGCTGCACGAAATTATGGTATGGAAGCTTATGGAGCTAACCTTGAAATAGAAGAATTAAAAGAAAAAAAAGTACCCTTTATTGTATATTGGAGCTTCAATCATTTTTTAGTTGTTGAGGGTTTTTCAAAGAAAAAAGTTTATTTAAACGATCCTGCTACAGGCCCCCGTAATATCAGTTGGGATGAATTTGAGCGAGAATATACCGGTGTTATCTTAGTTTTAACGCCAGGTGTTTCTTTTAAGAAGGGCGGTAAACCTGAGTTTTCTATTCAAAATTTTCTTTTTACTAGATTAAAACAAAATTATACTGCTTTATTTTTTATCATTTTAGTTACAGCTCTTTTGATCATTCCTAATATTGCTATTCCTATTTTTACTAAAGCCTTTATTGATTATTTACTGATTGATAATCAGAGAAGTTTAATTGGCTTTGTTCTATTGGGCCTATTATTTACAACGTTAATGACGGTTTTACTGACATGGCTACAATTAAAGTTTCTTAATCACTTAAATATTAAATTAGATGCGATGAATTCAGTAAACTTTTTCTGGCATCTACTCCATATTCCTATTAATTTTTTTCAGCAACGTTCAAATGGAGAAATTGTTGAACGAAGTATGATCAATGAAAGAATTGCCGCAGTTATAGCCAAAGATTTGCCCGAGCTAGTTGTAAATACTTTAAAAGTTATTAGTTTTGGCTTGGTAATATTCATTTTAAGCTGGCAAATTTGGTTGGTTTTATTGCTATTAGTTCTTTTAAATATGAGTGTCTTAATTATTAGTCGACGCAAGTTAACCGATCTAGGACGTAAGTATGCAGGAGATAGAGGAAAATTAGAAGGAATAGAGGCCAATGGAATTCAAATTATTGAAACATTAAAAATTTCTGCTTTAGAGCAATATTTCTTTAATCGATGGGCTTCTTTCTATACAAAATTCTTAACAGCTGAGCATAAACTTTTACTAATGAAAATTATTACGTCAGCTATTCCTAGCTTTTTTAATTTAATAGCAAGTTTATCTGTTATTTTTCTAGGCGCCTTTTTCGTTATGAGAGGCGAGTTAACTATCGGATCAATTATAGCAATTCAAGTCTTAATACTTAATTTTCTTACCCCACTTGATGCAATTACCAATTTTTTTAGTAATTTATTTCAAATGAAGGGCGATATGATTCGCTTAAAAGATATTGTTGATACGCGAATCGATCCACTTTTTAAGTTAAGTCAATTTAATGCAGACCTTTTACAAAAAGATATCAATCCCATTTTAAAAATTAATCAACTAGCCTTTAGTTATTCTCCTCTTGATCCACCTGTTATTGATTCATTATCTATGACGATAAAGCAAAGAGAACAAATAGCTATAGTTGGCCCCAGTGGTAGTGGTAAATCAAGTCTTGCTAAACTAATTTGTGGTTTAAATACACCTTTATCAGGTGAAATTTTATTTAAGAATATTCCTTATAGTGAACTTAATCGTAATTTACTAAGTAACTTTATTACGTATGTAGATCAAAATGTTTTTCTTTTTGCAGGAAGTGTACGTGACAACCTTTCTTATTGGGATAATAAATTTACAGATAAAGAACTACTTGCTGTTTTAGAACAGGTCTATTTGGATAAAGATCTTTTATTAAGAGGTGGGTTAAATCTTAAATTACTTGAAGGTGGTGTGAACTTAAGTGGTGGCCAGCGGCAGCGTTTAGAATTAGCAAGAGCTTTGTTATTAAAACCGCAATTACTTATTCTTGATGAAGCAACTTCTGCTATGGACCCATTTCTTGAATCTGCAATTTATGAAAATTTACGTAAAATTAATTGTACTTTAGTCATTATTGCCCACCGCTTAAGTGCTGTATTTGCTTGCGATCATATTTATGTTGTCAATGAAGGACAAATTATTCAGCATGGGACACATAAGCAATTAATAACAGAGTCTGGTTTATATAAAGAGTTAGTGGAGAATGAAAAATATGAGTTATGATAAAATTCCACTGCTTTATATAAAACTTTTAAAGAAAGTTTATTCATCAAAAAAACAAAATCATACCTCTTTAACCGATTTTTTTGATATTCATTTTGCAGCTTGTAAATTAGTAGCTAATTATTTAAAAATTAAATTAAGTAAGCCTACAGCTGATATTAATCAATTTAATTCGGCAGATTATCTTCAGACTGTAGCCAATCATAATTTATTACGTATTCGTCGGGTTCGTTTAAAAAATAAGTGGTGGAAAAATGATGCTGGTCCACTAATTGCCTTTTTTAATCACCATTGCTGCGCACTTCTTCCTAGAAAGTATGGCTATGAAATTATAAACAGTAAAACAGGAGAACGGCGATTAGTAGATGAAAAGATAGCTAAGAATATACATCATCATGCTTATATGCTTTATCCATCCTTACCAGAAAAAAATGTTTCTATTATTGATGTATTAAAATTTACTTTTTCTTTTCTAAAAAAGGAAATGCGTAAAGTTATATTTTTTCATGTTTTAGCCGCATTTTTTTTAACGACAATTCCAGTTATTACAGGGATGCTTTTTGAGCAAGTTATTCCTTATTCTAATTATTCGTTATTAATTCAATATGCGATTTTATTAGTAATAATTGGTGTAATTATCAGTTTACTTCATTTTTTACAAGATATTATCTTTTTAGGTATGCGATTTAGAGCTCAGCACCGTATACAAACAGCAATGTGGGATAGATTATTAAAATTACCAATTTCTTTTTTTAAACAGTTTACAGCTGGAGATTTAAGTTTCCGCGTCAGTGTCGTTAGTTTAATTCAACAAGAGTTAGGTGAGCGGGTTATTTCAACAATTATTGCTGGTATTTTATCAGTTACTTATTTAATTCTGATGTTTTTTATCGATGTTTATCTAGCATTAACTGCTATGTTCCTTGTGTTTATTATGGTCGTTTTTGTATTTGCTATAAACTTACGATTATTAAAAGTAAGCAAACGGTTGACAACTAAGCAAACTAAAATTAGTGGTATTTTACTCGGTTTATTAGCTTCTATAAGCAAAATACGGGTAGCTAATAAAGCAAAAAATGCTTTTCAGTTCTGGGAGAAAGAATATGCTGCGAAAATCCACTCAAAATTTATTGCTAATAAATTAATTAATATAAATCACATTTTTACAACTGGTTTTATGGGGATAAGTATACTTATTATTTATGCTTTAGTTATTTGGCGTAGTAACATATTAAGCTTCAGTAGTTTTATTATTTTTAATGCCGCTTTTATTCAGTTTTTTAATGCTTTTTTAGAACTAACAGCTGTTATAAGTGAAAGTATTGAAATTATCCCTTTATTTCAAAAAGCTAAAACTATCTTTGCCAGTATTCCTGAACAAGAGAAGGGGAAAAATAAAATTGATTTATTAGATGGGCATATTGTTATGCAAGATATTGTTTTTCGTTATCCTGGTAATGAAAAACCTCTATTTACAAATTTAAATATTGATATTATGCCAGGGTCTTTTACCGCTTTTGTTGGGCCATCGGGCGCCGGGAAATCAACTATTTTTCGGCTTTTATTAAGTCTCGATTATCCTGAGTCTGGGGCTATTAAATACAGTGGAGTCGATTTAAAAAATATCAACTTAAATTCTTTAAGAAATCAGTTAGGCGTTGTGATGCAAACAACCCAGTTAATCCCAGGCACTATCTATGAGAATATTTGTGGGAACAACAGCACTTTATCACGTGAGGAGGCGTATGAAATTGCAAGGTATGTTGGATTAGAAAATTTTCTCCGAGATCTTCCTATGGGTATTGATACATTAATTAATGATGGGATTCAGATGCTTTCCGGAGGAGAAATACAGCGTGTCAATTTAGCGCGTGCACTAAGTAATAAGCCTAGGATTCTATTATTAGATGAAGCCACTAGTGCGCTAGACAATAAAGTCCAAGCACAAATTAAGCAATATTTACAAATGCTCAACATTACTCGCTTAGTTATTGCGCACAGACTTAGCACAATTGTCGATGCTGATATTATTTATGTTATTGATCAAGGTCGTTGCATAGAGTCAGGTAACTATCAAGAACTTATGGCAGCAAAAGGATTTTTTTATCAATTCGCATCTAGAAAATAATTTTTCTCTTTTTAGATAAAAAAATAGCTATGGAAATAAGTTGCATGAAAAAAAACTTTATGCAAGAATAAAACTCTCTGCTTTTATTTATATCAAATATAGTTGAATTAGCAATGAATCAGCCAAGTAATAACTTGTTATTTTTTTCTTCAAACTATATTGCTCGGCTTCTACCTTCGATTATTCGTCTTATAGCCATTATTAACATTATTTGCCTGTCTTAACGATGAGCGATTAAAAGCGTTAAGACAGGGCTCTTAACGACATGTGCTCGCTCCGCAGATCGTATTTTAATTATCGATTAAATTTAAGAGAGTACGAATAATGGCAAGATCAGTTTTAGAAATTAATAGACCTCCGAAAAAATCTAATGTTAAAAAGTTTGCTGCTTATCCTATTTTAGTAATTACCTTAGCAGCAGGATTTCTCTTTTATAAATATATTTTACAGGTTTTCCCAAGTATTATTACGGCTGATTTAATGCAGCAATTTAATCTAAGTGGGGCTGGTTTAGGTGGCTTGGCAGCCACTTTTTATTATACCTATATGATTATGCAACTCTTTGTTGGTATTTTGCTTGATAAATACAGTACACGCTGGTTTACCACTTTAGCTGTTTTTAGCGCTGCGGTAGGTGTTTTAATATTTTCCCAATCACAAACAATATTAATAGCTAGCTTGGCGCGGGGACTTATGGGTATAGGTGTAGCGTTTGCTACAGTTGCTTATATGAAATTAGCTGCTACTTGGTTTGAACCTAGGCACTATGCTTTTATCAGTGGTTTATTGGCTACAGCCGCAATGGCTGGCGCTGTTTTTGGACAAGCGCCGTTAGCTTGGCTAATTGCTAACTTCGGTTGGCGACATTGCCTACTTTTAGTAGGCATAGTAGGCCTTTTTTTAGCATGTTTGTTTTCTTTTACTGTCCGTGATAAGCAAATTCATTCTATTGTGCGAAATAACATTACATTTAAAGATATTAAACAAACGCTAAGAAATAAGCAGAATTGGTTACTAACTCTCTATAGTGGATTAGCATTTTCACCTATTGCAGTTTTTGGTGGTCTTTGGGGAAATCCATTTTTAGAACAAGCCTATCATTTAAGTAAAACACAAGCTGCTTCTATGATATCTTGTGTATTTATTGGGCTAGGTTTAGGTAGTCCTCTTTTAGGTTTACTATCAGATAAATTAGATAATCGACGTGAGATTATGTTTTTTAGCACACTGTTGTCTTGTATCGCAATAACAATTGTTCTATTTAGCTCTTCTCTTTCATATGGTATTTTAACATTTTTATTATTTTTATTTGGTTTTGGCTTGGGCGCTTTTATGCTTGTTTTTGCCATTGCAAAAGAAGCGAATCCGCTAGCATTAACAGCAACTATCGCTGCTATGCTTAATACAAGTGACGCTATCTTAGATGCTATAACAGAACCTTTTATTGGTAAATTATTAGATTTAACTTGGGATGGAAAAATAGTTAATGGACTACATGTATTCTCATTAAGTAGTTACCGTATAGCTTTAACTATTTTACCTATTTATTTAATAGTTGGAGCAATATTATTAATTTGGTTAAAAGAGCAACCAAAGTCATAGAGATATTGTTCAAAAACTTAAGGAGCAAACCCGGTGCCAAAACAACATTCTCCCAGATTTTTAGCCTTAGTTTCAGAAGCTAAGAGAGAAATTAAAGAAATTAATGCGCCTACACTTAAAGAAAAAATTGATAAGCAACTACCTATGTATCTTATTGACATACGTGAAGATCACGAATGGCCAATAGGACATATTCCAAGTGCTGTTCATCTGAGTAAAGGTATTATTGAAAGAGATATAGAAAAACTTGTACCCAATGCTGATACACCCATTGTAGTTTACTGTAGTGGAGGCTTTCGTTGCGCTTTAGTTGCTAAAACTTTACAAGAGATGGGTTATGCAGAGGTTTATTCTCTCGCTCAAGGTTTGCAGGGCTGGCTCGATGAAGGGTATGGTCTCGAGAAATAATATTGTTGTTTGGAGTTAAAGGAATTATCTATTTACTTGTCATTCCCGCGCAGGCGGGAATCCATGTGGAAATTAACTTCAGTGCTAATTGAAGATAGATCCTCGCTTACACAAGGATAACAAAGAATTTGTAATGGATAATATTAAAAATGGTCAATTTCGGCAGTGAACTATACCGCGCTTTTATCGTGCTACAACTGAAGCAGTCATTCTAGATACACAACTTCTCTTACCCTCTTCACTATACATATCTATTTGCCATACATGAGTTGTGCGACCTATATGTATAGGGCGGGTAATTCCTTTTACTATCCCTTTACTGACCGGGCGTATATGATTAGCGTTAATTTCTAAACCAACACAATAAAATTTATTTAAATCGACTACAGAATTTGCAGCAACGCTTGCTAGTGTTTCTGCTAAAACTACATTAGCCCCACCATGAATAATACCTAATGGCTGTTTAGTTCGTTCATTCGCAGGCATAGTTGCTACTAAGAAATCATCACCAATTTCAATGAATTTAATACCTAAAAAATCAGCAAGTGTATTTTGATTACGTTGGTTAACATATTCTATACTGATAGGGTTAAACCAGATAGCCATGACAGGTCCCATAAGTTTAAATATTTTTATTTAAGTTTAACTACACGCAAGTTAGCTAATATAGTAAGAAATCATGATAATTAAAATTATTGCTATTATCAATAAGCTTCTGCCCGTGCTTAACACATGAATCTATACGAAATCGCTTATTAATGATATCTTTGTGATACGTTACCGTTAGTTCTATTGTAGTGAAATCAATTCTATCAAACGCAAACGAAATAAATCATTCTCAATCAAATATTCTTACTGACGGGCGTTTACGCCAAGCACAATTAAGAATGTTAGATATGCTAATTATTATTGATGCTATTTGTGTTAAACATCAGTTAGTTTATTGGCTTGATGCAGGTACTTTATTAGGTGCTATTCGACATCAAGGTTTTATTCCGTGGGATGATGACATGGATATTGCTATGCCACGAGAAAGTTATGAAAAATTTCTAAAGGTTGCTCCCTCTGAGCTTCCTGCTGATATGCATTTACAGTTAGCTGGTATAGAGCCTGGTTATTATAATTTAGGAACACCATTAAAAATACGTGATCGTCGTAGTTATTATTTAGAAAAACATGAGAATGGAAATGAACCCTATACCCAAGGAATATTTATCGATATTTTTGTTTACGACAAAATGATAGTAACACCTTGGAAACGTCGTTTTTATAAACGTATATCGCGCAAGCTTTTACGTTTACTTGGCACCAAACATTCATCTCTCCCTATGGGGCGCAGCCATAAATTATATCGTGCTTTAAGTTATATTTTTCCTAAAGTTATCCTTAATAGAGGATTAAATTATTTAGTACATCATTCCAAAAAACTAAATAGCCCATATTTAGGAAGAGGTTATCATTGTAAAAAAGTAACCGTTATAGAGTTTGCCGAAGTTTTTCCGCTTAAACGTGCTCTTTTCGAAAATCATTATTTTAATATTCCTTATAATGCGGACTCAATTCTTCGTAAAGAATATGGCGATTATCATATTTTACCTCCTGAATCAGAACGGGGTCTACGGCACTGCAAACAACTAATTATCGAGAGCTAGTTTGTCTAAGTTGTCGTAAGATTATTTAACTTCTTTAAATTAAGAGAAAATGACGTTTTAAGGGCAAGTGGCTTAAGACAAGCTATTTTATTGCATATCCCAAACAGATCTATCAATACGTGAGAATTTGCAGTTATTTGGATTATAAGAATGGCGCACATTAAAAAATTGGTTTTCATTAATACTTAGATCTTTAATTAAACGTAATTTAAAATTACGCCATTGGGGTAGAGGTCCCTTAACACTTTGGCCTTGATATTGAAAGGCATGTAATTGTTTCTTACCTTTTAAAATACCAAAGTGATGCGGCTCAACTAACCGCGGTAAATTATTATAAGTAAAGTAAATAGGATGCCGCTTATAAATGGCTTTGGCAATCTTCGTTTCTACGGACATAAATTTTTCCTAAATTAATCTTAAAATTAGTTGTTTATGTGGTAAATTAATTCAATTTACACTCTTTAATTTTAGACTAAAAAACTAATAATTTAAGGAATTTAGTGAATAAATTTATATATTTTTATTTTTGAAAAAGTAACTGATTATCATAACTTTTCACCAACATTTTTGAAATTTTTTTCATTAAAAATTGCTGAATAATGATGATAATATTTAAATTCAAGTAAATTATTACTTGGGTCTTTTATAAAAAAAGTTTGATGCTCGATTTTAGTGCCTAAAAACCGTTTCTTCAGCGCTATCTCAAAGGGAACTTTTTTATTAATTAATTGATTATGGAATTTTTTAAATTCCTCCTCTTTAAGGAAAATTAATCCAAAATGGCGAGGGTAAATACTCGCTTGTAAAGGTAGTGGTTCGTCAATTAAATGCGCTACAATTTGATGATTAGCAAAGTTAAAAATTAAAGCATGCTCTGATTCACGTCCTAGGGAAAAGCCTAACTGCTCGTGATAAAAATATTTGGCTAAGTTAAAATCATGGACAGGGAAAGCCAGATGAAATAGTGTTTCCATAAAATAATTAGTCAGGTTATCAGCATAATACTTATATTAGCCTACACTAATAGAAATACTTTAATTTTTTAAATGATCTAATTTTCTTTGTTCTCTAAAAAGAGTATGGTCGATTACAAGCTACTTTCTGGTAGTGAAAGTTAGTTAAGGAGTAGAAATGATTGCGAATTTACTTAGAAATTACATGAAATTTAAGCTTATTCAAGTGGTAATGAAATTATTAGCTGGTAAAAAAGGTGCTTTACTTAAGGGCGGTTTTCCCGTGGCATTAGCAACCTTCTTAATAGAAGAGTTTTTTAATCGAGCTTGGAAAGATAAACCTGTTAAGAGTAACAATAACACCAATAAGCCTAAATAGTCTGTTTTTGCAAAACTATCAATGCTGGATTTAAATTGGGCCGTATAGGGTTCGAACCTATGACACAGAGGTTAAGAGCCTCCTGCTCTACCAGCTGAGCTAACGGCCCAAAATATAGAATACTTCGTTTAGCTAAAAATGCAAGTGTTTAAATATAAATAGATTATTAATTAATCCCACGCTTTAAAGGCTTCTATTATCCAGTCAACAGGACTTCTAGTTTTGCTTGCTAATGTGACAGGTTTTTTAGGAAATGTCTTTAAAGCATCTTCTAGAGTAACAAACTTAAATCCGTGTTCTTTATAAAGATTAATAATATCATCTAATGCGTAAGCATTGATTATATTTGCATGAATTAATAATATTTGGGCTTGATTTGGTGTATGAGCGTAACGATTTCGTTCTAGCGCCTTTAAAGTTTGTTGCCAAATAAAGTTTAAGTATTCAGGCTTTAATTTTTCATTTAAATAAATATCGCGCTCCTCTTTAGGCAGCGCAACTAACTTTCTATTAAATATGAAATCCTTACTATCAATGGTAATAGGTGCAATTGCATAATCTAGGGTTTTTAGATATTCGTCTACTTTTTCTCTTTTTTCTCCTTTACTTGTAGCGAGATAAGGAAAGCGAAAATACTTAGGCTCCGTAAGAACCGAAGATAATAGTTGATCAGCCAATTCTATTTCTTCGAGGTAAGCGTCAAGGTCTAACTTATTTAAATTAGCATGTGAGACTGTATGATTACCTAGGCCAAAACCTTCATCGTGAAATTTTTTAAGCATTATCCAACCAGCATGATCTATATCACCTGCAATAATGAAGCCCGTGGCAGGAACATTATTCTTCTTAAGTGTGCTTAAAATCATATTAAGATGAACGCTTTTCTTAGGGCCTACAAAAGGTAAATCATCAATTGTTAGCGCGATCTGTTTCATCTCAGCATAACAATTTTGTAAACTTAAGAAAAAAAGCGTAAAAATGAAGGATTTTTTTAGCAATTTAAAGTCTCATCAAAATAATAAAATAGTATGATAAATGAGTTATTCTAGCAAAAATTGCTCTAAATGCCCCTCCTTTATTGTTTTTACTAGGAAGAAATTCATCTTTTTACTTTATATAAGAATTATTTTTGCTTATGGTGCTAATTTATTGTTTAATAAAGCTAGAGAAAGCACTAAAAGTTATGTTCAAAGGAGTAAAAAAATAATGGTTAAAGCATATATTAGAAGACTAACTTTACTCTCTTTGGGGGCGGTTATAACAGCACAAGCAAATGACACAGCTTTCGGAGGTACGGGTGCTTCTCCTTATCCCATTGAACAACCTAATATTAAAATGGCAGCTGAAAAAATAATAATAACTGGCCATAATCTTAATAAAGAAAATAGAAGTGGTTTTTGGGATTATCAATGTAGTTTTTTATTTGAAAATAATTTGAATAAACCTATTACCATTCAAATGGGGTTTCCTTTTCCAGTTAATAATGAAGAATTTGGTAATGTTGCTATTCCTGCTGGCCGTCAATCTAAACAAGGCGCAGCGCTCGTTTATGACTTTGTAGCAACAGCGCGTGATAAGCCTATTGCGGTCAGGAAACAAAGAATTACCTCCAATAAAGAAAAAGGATTAGAATATCAAGAGGCCTACATTTGGAATTTTTCCTTTTTACCAAAAGAAACAGTAACTCTTAACCACCATTATAATACAGGTGTGACCTTTGATGTTATGGGGTATCACTGGGTAAATTATGTGTTAAAAACAGGTAAATTATGGCAAGGAGGACGTATTGGCCGTACTGAGATAGATATTATTCCTAATACGCCTACTCGTTTATGCAGCGAACTAAATAAAAATGCTCATTATACTAAACCTAAACCTAAGGGCATGAAAATCATAGGTAAAGGTAAAGATAGACATTATGTTTGGAATTTAAAAAAATTCTCACCGAATGACGATTTATCTGTATGTTTGCAAACCGGACGAAATTACATTCGCTATCGCGTCGTTTATCCTTTATTAGAAGAGAATTTGACTCGTTTACGCACGATGAACGCTGAGCAATTAACATTAATAAAAAATACTATTTATGCACAATATGGACGTCAATTTGAGAATAGTAAATTGCAGCACTATTTCAATCGTCAATGGTGGTATGAGCCTAATTCTGCTTACTCTGATAAATTATTAACCGTAGATGATAAGAAAATTCTAGCAGCTATCCGGCAATTAGAATTAAAAAAGTGAGTTAAAAAGCATAACTACTTTTTTTAGACATATATTAATATATTAAGTAGGTAAAAATAAATTTTTTATCTACTTTTGTTCATGTCAAGCGAATAACTATTACTGATTTTGTTAATATTTCCTTAATTAAAATTGTTTAAAATACAAACAATTTTATTGTTTGAATACAACATGCCAGGTCCTCGTAGTGCGAAAGGATTACTTCATCAATATAATGAAGACGAGTTAAAGAAATTTATTAAGCGAAAATATGACAAAGATAGCCAGCTTAAGCTGCCGCGTATTTCTTTAGTTCCAGGTTATATAGGTGGTACTCAGGTAGATACCTATACTAAAACTAGCCCAGATTGCACTAATGGCCATATAAGTTTCCTTAAAAAAAATGGCCATGCAGAAAATTTTACCTGGACAACTACGCCTCAAAATCTCAAAAGAGCAGTGCGCTGGGGGATCATTAAGCCTGAGTCTTTAACAGGCAAAGTAATCGCTTGTTTAGGTCAGTATCGAATTCTGGCGCATGAACGTGTTGCTAAGGGTATGGTAAGTAATACCCAGCATATTAAACTTGAGCTACTTGATGTATATCAAGATAGAATTGAGGCTTTACAAGATTTAGAGCGGTTGGTTAATAACGATAATAGTGAAATGGACTTTGTAAAGGCAGTTGATGCATATATCCAAAAAATTCATAATATCCAAGCAAACTTAAACCTACAATCTTTAGCGGAAGTAAATCCAGGTACGAGAGCAAAAATACTAGCGGATTTAAATGAAGAGGTTAGTAAAGCTAGGGCGTACTTAACAGATTTAAGCGGAAAGAATTTACGCCCTTACAATCGTGCTCGTGGTCGTCATTCCATTTTAGAATTTGTTAAACAACAAACAATGCGTCATCTTTATGAGTTGCAAGGGGTTAATCAAGATTTAACCTATAGTAATCAGCGTTTTTTTGCCCTTACGCGTGGGGAGCTCAATGATTACATTGAAGATGCTCGCAAAATTATAGATGATTACGAAGGTGATCCGCGTAATATAATTACAGCAGCACATCAAGGTAATTTTACCCCAGAAAAAAGTTCTAAGGTCAAGGAAGGTGAGGGGCCAGCCACTTTAGTAACCTATGATTTTACAGCTGAGCATCTAAATGGGAAACAGGAGCGCCAAGTTTTATTAGCAATAAGCTTTATAGAAGGTTGGGATGAGGTTGACTATACAAATCCTAAGAAGCCTAAAGTTAAAAGAAAAGGGAAGGACGAAAAAGAAGAATTAAGTTTCATTGCTGCTACTCGGTGGAAAACTCATCGCAATTTTAAAGCATTTATAATTAGTTTTGCCTATTTTATTGGTAATATCTTTAAGAGCATGATATGGCCTATAAAGCCTTGGCAAGAAGAAACTTGGAAAGATAAAGAATTCCATTTGGCAGCCACAGAGCTATTTAAACATGCTAAGCTTGACGAACCTATGTGGTATAAGTTTAGTCGTTCTGTCAAGAAAGTTGGGGATGCTTTGCTCGATCTTTTTAAAGGTGTATTTAATGTAGGTGGAAAATTATTTCATCAGGTTTCATTTGGCATCAGGGATGATTGGTATTTAACGGAAAGTGTTGAGCCTTTAGAAGATACATTTAAAGAAGTGCAAAAAGAAATTGATAACATTGATGCAGAAGAAAAAAAGCTTTTAGAAAAAACATTAAGTAAGCTAGAAAGTAAATTAAACGAAAATGGGAAATTCATCAAAGGGCTTAACTCTAAAGTAGAGGAAGGGTATCCTTTAGCCAAAGTTCCCTATCACTTAACCGCAGGTGAGCAAAACGATATCCTTACTTCCATGGTTCGTGGCGTCAATGGTTTTGCTAATGTTTTCACACATAATATTTTTGCTAAAGATCCGGTTGCAGGATTGGCCTTTTTATCAACTTATGCCATTGGTGGTGCTGTTATCTTCTTTCCTGCTGTTTGTAAAGCATTTTTACCTTCAGCTTACATAAATTGGTTTACCCACGCTTCTTATTGTATGGGTAGTTCTCACGAAGCAGCAGCGATTGCAGGAGGCTCTACACAGGCCCAAATTGGCTCAAGTGTAATAGATTTAATTGCACATGGCCCCACTAGCTCTACCATGCAAGTTGTTTCTGATATTGTTGAAAATCCAATAACAGTAGCTGCCGGATGCGTTCTTGCCTATTCACTAGGTTACTATCTTGTTAATGGAATTAAAGGTCATACGATTCCTTACGTAAGTGATTTTTTTCAAAGCGATTTAGGATCAGTACCGCAAACAGGTTATCCTCTTATTGGTGCTAAGGTAGGTATTAGTATTTACGAAGGATTTCATACCCCCGCAAATAATCCCTACATTATTGTTGCTCTAACGTATAAACACGGGGAAGTTGATGAGAAAACAGAAAAATATAGAATTGATCTAACGCAAGAAGATTTACGTATTCGAGAGCAGATGCGTATAGCTACTTGGCTTGTTGAAAATGCTGAGCATCTGCCAAAACTTAAACCAAAGTCGCTTATCACAATTGCTAGACAAATTGACACGCATTTTTCGGAGGAAGAAGCAGCTGCTCTAAAAAAATTGCTTTATCCTGAAAAAAAACATTCTATTGCTTATCAATTGTTTGCTATCCCAACTAGCTATATTCCAACTTTACTAAGAGTTTTAATTAATAGTGTTATGAGCTTTGTTGCCTTAGTTGCTGGTAAACCTAATCCTGGTGGGCCGATTAAACAAGCCTTAAAGGACTTGCGCACAAAGATTACTACCGATTTGACTCGATTAATAAATACAAATGCCGAATTAGTAAAGCTTGTTTATACAGGTATCGCTTCTATATTTAAGGTACTTACCTTTGTCGGGGTAATGGCTATAAGCCGTGTTGCAGGATGGGCGGGCATGTCTCCAGGCCATAATGTTCATCGCGGTATTGCAAAAGTACATAACTTCTTTCGAAGCGTAGGTGAGTTCTTTTATCCAGCTAGAGCAATAAAGAATGTGGTAGTCGCTCATCCTACAAGTGTAATTACAAAGGTTGAAGAGTCCTACAGCAAGCTACTACATAAGTTAGGAAAACAAGCCAAGCTGATACCGCAAGAAGAAGTAAAGCAATGGGGTGGGCCAGATAAAATGAGCTTAGGGGCATCTAACTTAGAAGTTCCCCCAGAAAAACAAAATGAAGAAATTTTCCAATCATCTGAAGATGGAAAGATTGTTAAAAATCTTCTGACTTAGAACAAGTAGTTATAAAAGTTGAAATAGAGCAACCGAGCGTGCCAGATAAAAAGCATCTAGAAGGATCTGACTTAGTAGTAATTCCTCTGAAAAAAGAAGCCCAAGAACTTTTAAAATTATTAGAAGAAAGAAAGATATCAAAGATATCTTCAATTGTAAGACAAGTTGCTAATAAAGAGGATTTAGAAGAAATTAAAAAATTAGGGGATGAAATGAATTTAGATATACCTAAAGAGTTATCAATTACTACAGAAGATAATTATGAGGATTATAAACAATTTTTATCTACATTAAGCTAAATGAGACCATAATGGATTAATGCTTAGATAATTCTTAATCTAATCATTAACCTATTCTTAAAAATTAACATAAAATTAAGTTAAGGAAAGCAAAGGAAAGACACGGATGTCAGGGCAACCAATACGTGAAATGGATGATTCAAAAAGCTGGCAACTTTTGCAGCTTTATAATTTTTTTCGCTTATTTTGTATTCTAATTTTTCTTTTTATATTTTGGTATAAACCCAACTTAGATAAGGAAGGATGGCAATACCTCGTTATTCTTCTGAGTTATTTTCTCTTAAGTTTTATTGCTCTTGTTTGTGCCAAGGTTAAATTTCCCGCCTTTGAAAAACAAGTGATGTTATTTGGCTGCTTAGATATTTTATTTATAGCAGGATTGATTAGTTTTACGGGTGATATTCGCTCAAGTTTTGCTATTTTACTCAATGTTACAGTTGCTGCATTAAGTATTTTGGTCCCTGGCGCTTTAGTTCTTTTCTTTGCAGCTTTAGCCAGTACATTATTGTTATTAGTTAATATCATTGAATATAGCTATAACCAATCATCTTCAATCACGGTTTTTTATATCAGCGGGCTACATGGCATTAGTATTTTTGCTACTGCTATAGCTGTTTGGTATTTAGCTTCTCGTGTGCGAATTAGTGAAACCATTGCTCATAGACGCGGCACGCAATTAGCTAATATGCAACGTATGAATGAATATATTATTGAGCGACTGCACTCAGGTGTCATTTTTGTAAATATCAACCGTACGATTTATTTTATTAACACGGCAGCGCGCCAATTTTTTAATCTTACTGCAAATGAAGATGTCGCTGAATTAAAGCAAATTTCGCATATTCTGGATGAGAAATGCCAACAATTTATCCAAAAAATTCAATTTGATAGTAGGCCTGTACAAACCATAATCGAAATTCCTCATCTGCGAATCCATTTTTTTGCCTCTTCAGTGGGGGTGGAAACAGCTATTTTAATTTTTTTAGATGATTTATCGGTAGTTGCTCAGCAAGCTCAGCAATTGAAGTTATCCTCTTTAGGTCGGTTTTCTGCAAGTATTGCCCATGAATTAAGAAATCCTCTCGGTGCTATTTCCCATGCAGTACAGCTTATGGGTGAAGGAACGTCATTAAGTGAAGAAGATTTACGTTTAAAGGAATTAATTATTAATAATTGTAATCGCATGAATGGCGTGATTAAAAATGTCTTACAATTGTCTCGTAGAGAGCCAGCTCACCCGCAAGTAATAGATTTTACTCCTTTCATTAACCAATTTAGACAAGATTTTTCTGTCTATAATCAATGTAATATGGTTATTGAAATACCTGATATGGAATCAGTTAACTTTATGTTTGACAAGAGCCAGCTTGAGCAAATTTTAGTTATACTTTGTGAAAATGCTATTCAGCATGGCAGTTCGAATGGTGAAACAACCATTATAATAAAGGTTAAGCAAACTCACGTAAAAACTGAAGTTATTATCTGTGATGAGGGCAAGGGCATACCTGAGAATTTACAGGAGGCTATTTTTGAACCCTTCTTTAGTACAAAAAGAACCGGGTTTGGTATGGGATTGTTTATTGCGAAAGAGCTTTGTGAAATTAATCAGGCGAGATTGCTTTTAAAGGCAACAGTAAAGGGTTGTTGTTTTGCCATTACTATTGAGCAAACTATTGGGACATTATGATGAGTAAGACAAAGCTGTTAGTCATAGATGATGAACCAGATATTTGTGAGCTTTTATCCCTAACGTTATCTCGTATGGGATACAGCTGTGATTTGGCTCATACTTATCAACAAGCTATTGACAAGCTTAATGCTAATACTTATGCATTAGTTTTAACTGATATGCGCTTGCCTGACGGAGATGGTATTGAATTAGTAAAGTACATTCAAAAAACGAAAAATCAATTACCTGTCGCTGTTATTACAGCTTATGGCAATGTAGAAGGTGCTGTGAATACTTTAAAAGCTGGTGCCTTTGATTATCTTTCTAAACCAGTGGATTTAAAGCAACTAAAAGATTTAGTTAATACAGCATTAGCAATGCAAGAAACAAAATTTCCATCTAAAGATGATGTATTGTTAGGTAAAAGTCCTATTATGCAGGAGTTACGACAAAATATTAATAAGCTTGCACGCAATCAGGCACCTGTTTTTATTTTAGGCGAATCTGGTGTAGGTAAAGAGTTAGTGGCTCAACTTATTCACCGTCAAGGGCCACGTGCTGATAAACCTTTTATTCCTGTCAATTGTGGTGCTATCCCCAGTGAGTTAATGGAGTCAGAATTCTTTGGTCATAAAAAAGGAAGTTTTACAGGTGCTATTACAGATAAGTCGGGGCTTTTTGTAGCGGCTAATGGGGGCACTTTATTCCTTGATGAAATTGCCGAGCTCTCTTTATCCATGCAAGTAAAATTGTTAAGAGCTATTCAAGAAAAAGCTATCAAGCCTATCGGGGAATATACAGAAATTCCAGTGGATGTGCGTCTACTTAGCGCAAGTCATAAAAATTTACAAGATGAAATTGTAGCAGGTCGTTTTCGGCAAGATCTTTACTACCGCGTTAATGTCATTGAGCTGCGTGTACCTACACTGCGAGAAAGGTTAACAGATATACCTATATTGTCAGATTATATTTTAGATAATTTAGGAAGAAAACATGGAAGAACAATATTACCTTTATCTCGTGATTGTATACAAAAACTGCAGGCCTATCATTTTCCAGGTAATGTACGAGAATTAGAAAATATTTTAGAACGCGCTGTAGCAATGTGCGAAGGTGATATAGTGACAGTTAAGGATATACAAATACCACAGACAGCCCCAGCTTTATCATCAGTACCACAACAACAGATTAATGCAAATTTAAATGATTCTTTATATGAACATGAAAAAGAACTTATCTTAAACGCTCTAGAAAAAACTAAATGGAATCGTACCGCAGCAGCAAAAATCTTAGGGATAAGTTTTCGTACTTTGCGATACCGATTGAAAAAACTAGGATTAGATTAGGGCGTGTCGTTAATTAGTGTTTTAGGCCTGCGCTGCGAAAAACTAATTAGGGATACGCCTTAAATAACAATTTTGAATTCACTATTGCTTGGTCATATATTTTATGTCTTCAATTAACGCTTCAGCACGAGCAATTAAGTATTGATCTTTCTTGGCTAAAGATCTTGCTAACTTTAGCTGACGCAGCGCATCTCGTTGTCTGCCTTGTAGGAGGTGACAACGCGCTTCAGTAAAATAAGCATAACCTTTCTGTTGCGCAGCAGCTTGTGCTTGAGCAAGTTCTTCACATAAAGGTAAATTATTTTGAAATTGACGAAACCCTTTTAATAAAATAGTAACAGCATCTTTAGGTTGTCCAGCCTGACGCAATGTTTGTGCATATGCCATTAGCACAGCATAATTTTCGGGATAATTTAATTGCAATTCTTGTAACCTTTTTAAAGCAGCAATAAATTGTTTACTGCCCGCTTCAGCTTGCGCCATGGCAATCTGATAAAATAAATTATTACGGTCTAAATTAAGCAATTGTGTTAAACGTGCCTGGGCCTGCTTATAGTTATCCATTCTTAAATAGGTAACAGCATGACCATATTGACAAGCTACATTCGAACTGTGGCGCCGACATTCATGTTGATAATAATTTAACAAATGTTGAGGGTTTTGGGTAACGATGGTACGGACTAATTCTTTAAATAAATGATAATCTAAGGTATCAGTATAGTTTTTACTTTTTATATGGGTAGTACGATTTTCAGCTTCAGCAATGCGATCATCATCAAGAGGGTGGGTACGTAATATAGCTGGAAGGTTGGCTGTATAAAAATAGCGCGTATGTTGCTGTAATTTTCTAAAAAAATCTGCCATACCATGTGGGTTTAAACCAGAACCCAATAGCATTTTAATACCAATTCTATCCGCTTCTTTTTCATTGGCGCGAATAAAATTAATATTGTCTTGAGCAAAACCTGACATAGAAGCCATTAAGGCGCCACTACCTAACGTTGGATTTACTGCACCCAAGGCTACAGAGGCAAGTAAGGAAGCAAGCAAAGGAATACGCATTTGCTTTTCATGTTCTAATAAGCGATATAAATGATGCAGGCGAACGTGCGCCAATTCATGTGCCATAACCCCTGCTAACTCGCCTTCATTATCTGTTGCTAAAATGAGTTGAGAGTTAATACCGATGTATCCCCCAGGGCCCGCAAAAGCATTTATTTCATCTGATTTAACGATAAAAAAATAGGGTGCCGAACTTTGGTCAAATTTTGTAAGTTGTTTGCCCAAGTGATTAATATATTGATTTGCTAGAGGATTACGTAAAATGCTATCTGATTGATTGATTTGCTGAATAAATTCTTTTTCTAATTCTTCTAATTGTTTATTTGTGTAAGGTGTTAAAGCGTAACTACTGTAGGTAGAAAGTTGCAAGCTAACAACTAATAACAGTGTTTTAATTATCCGTAATTTTTTAGAAATTCTGTTTATTATTTTCATAAGCTTATTCTAAGTTAATTCTCCTTGACCGAGCGAATTTATTATCTAGTAAAATAGGAAAGTAAGATAGTATTTTGATAATAAAATTACTATATTAACAAATATTAGCTCACTTGCAATTGATGATGAAAGCTCACTTTTAACTAAGTTCATTAGTTATAAGCTCATTAAGCTATTTAAATGAGTGCTACTCTACTCAAAAAATGAATAGTTTGCTATGATAGCTCCCTTTTTAACTTGCTGATTTAACTATGCACAAAGAGTTTATGGTTGCTGCTCTGGAGCAGGCTTGGTTAGGCCGTGGCGTCTGTGCACCTAATCCAAGTGTGGGCTCAGTAGCTGTGCATAATAATCAAATAGTTGCGCGTGCTTGGCATCAAGGCGCCGGACAGGCCCATGCAGAGCAAAGTGTGCTACAGCAGCTGCCAACTGATTTAGACAATATTACTTTATATGTTACATTGGAGCCTTGTAATCATTGGGGGCGGACTCCTCCTTGTGTCTCAGCGATTATTAATTCTAAGGTAACCCATGTTGTTTTTGGGTTTCATGATCCTAATCCTGTAGTTATAGCAAATAATACACCTAACATATTAAGGGAAGAAGGGATTATAGTAGAGCATTTTCCGCTACCTGAAATAGATGAGTTTTATCAAAGCTATTATTATTGGACAAATACTAAAAAACCTTGGATAACGGCCAAACTTGCCCAATCTCTAGATGGTAAGATTGCTGGATTTGAAGGTAGTCAGATTCAATTATCTAATGAAAAGTGCAAACAATTTACTCATATCCAGCGTCTACATACTGATATAATATTAACTTCAGCACGCACTATTATTAATGATAACCCTGCCTTAGATGTACGCTTAGCAGATATAAAAAGAAAGAAGCCTATTGCTATTCTAGATACGAACCTTTCTCTTTCATCTGTGGCAACGAAATTGAAGATATTTCAAACAGCAGAGTATTGTCATATTTATCACGATGAAAATATTCCAGTCCATAATAGACAGCCTAATTGTAGCTATCATGCAATACCAATTCATCAGGGACAATTGGATTTAAACGCGGTAATTAGTCATTTAGGCCTTCTGGGTTATCATGATTTATGGGTTGAAGCAGGTGGCAAGATTTTTTCAGCGCTTCATCAGCTGTCATTAGTACAAAAAACCTATCTATATCTTGTGCCAACTTTTTTAGGGGGGCAGGCGACATCAGCTTATTATGGTAATAATTTTTTTAAGCGAACGCATAAGATCTCTTGGTTAGAACAAGAAGATAATATGATTGCTTGTTTAGTATGGGGGGATTGATGTTTACCGGATTAATCGAACAACAAGGAGAAGTCGTTTTAAATGAAAGAAGAGAAATAGCTAATCGTCTAATTTTAAAAGCCTCCTTTGAAGGCTTAGAACCAGGTGAAAGTATTGCTGTCAATGGTGTTTGTCTGACTCTTTTACCAGCAAGTTCTAATGAAAATTTACTATTTGATGTTTCGCCTGAAACGTTAAGTTTAACAACTTTAAATAGTTTAAAAGTAGGTGATAACGTTAATTTAGAAAGAGCTATGCTGGCAAATAATCGGTTTGGTGGCCACTATGTCAGTGGGCATGTCGATACCACTGCCGTGATTTTATCTAAACAGACTATGGATGATTTTTTAGAAATTACAGTAGGTAATTTTGGTTTAACGCCTCACCTTTATCTTTTGCCTAAAGGAAGTATTACTTTAGACGGTATAAGTCTTACAATCAATACAGTTAATCAAGGGAACATTAAAATAATGTTGGTACCTCATACACTACTAAAGACCACATTAGGCTTAAAAGAGGTTGGCCAACAGATTAATGTCGAGTTTGATTACTTCACGCGAATTATAGCGCACCAGCTTGCAGTTTCTGGGCAATTAAAAATTGAGGTTTAGCATGACAGATTTTGCCACCATTGAGCATGCCATTGCTACATTGCAATCAGGCCGAATGATTATTTTAATGGATGATGAAAATCGCGAGAATGAAGGTGATTTAGTTATTGCTGCTCAATTTGCTACGCCGGATGCCATAAATTTTATGGCTCGTTTTGGTCGAGGTTTAATTTGTTTGCCAATGGCAGAAGAGTTAATTGATAATTTAAAACTACCACTCATGGCTACTAATAACCGCTCGCCTTACGGCACGGCGTTTACTGTATCAATTGAAGCTGCAAGCGGGGTATCCACGGGTATTTCAGCACAAGATAGGGCGCGCACAATTCAAGTAGCCATTAATCCTGAAAGCGGTCCCGATGATATTATTTCCCCAGGCCATATATTTCCTTTAAAGGCGAAAGCTAGAGGCGTTTTAGAGCGTCCTGGCCAAACTGAAGGAAGTGTAGATTTAGCTCGTTTAAGTAGTTTAATACCTGCTGCTGTCATTTGTGAAATTATTAATGATGATGGTAGTATGAGCCGTCGCGAAGATTTAGTTACTTTTTCAAAAACTCATAATATTCCTCTGGTCACTATAAAAGATTTAATTGAATATCGTATTAGGCATGAGGAATTAGTGCAAATGGCGGCAAAATCCACAATTCCCTTATATCAATATGGCGATTTTTCAATGACTGTCTTTACTAATAAGTTAGACAGTGCTGAACATTTTTGTCTTGTAAAATCTCCTAAGATAGCAAATCAAGTGCCTTTAGTACGTATTCACTCAGAATGTATTACCGGCGATGTGTTTGGTTCTTGTAAATGTGATTGTGGTATGCAATTACAACGCTCTTTATCTTTGATTAATGAGCAAGGCGGTATTTTAATTTATTTACGTCAAGAAGGACGGGGTATTGGGCTTGCTAATAAATTAAAGGCTTATGCGTTACAAGAACAAGGGTTAGATACAGTGGATGCAAATCTACAACTTGGTTTCCCTGCTGATGCGCGCGATTATGCTATTGCATTTCAAATTTTAAAGGTATTAGGTGTAGAGGTCTTACGTTTATTAACTAACAATCCTAGAAAAATGGAGGCTTTAGAACGTTACGGTTTGATAATCAGTGAGCGTATCCCGTTAACGATTGAGCCCTCACAAACAAATCGTGAGTATTTAAGAACGAAACAACTTAAATTAGGTCATTTAATGATACTTGATTAGGTCAATTTAAAGTTATTTCATAATTATCGTAAAGTATGCAATTGCTTAAAATTGTTCAAATATGATACAATAAGATAAGTATTTGATCAATTTAGGCATTTAGCATTATGACGAAAACCACGATATATCTACGGCAAAATGTAGCTAAGCAATTTGGAGATGATTTAGGAGATTATAGACAAACTTTAGAAAAGTTTATTAATTCACCAAATCAGCGTGGGCTTAATTTAGAAAAATTACATACTCGTAATAATTCTCAACCCCTTTATAGTATTCGCCATAATTCTAAAAGCCGACTTGTGCTTTGCCCACTTAAAACAGAACGAGACTCTCAAGCCTGGGTGGTTACAGCTGTTCTTGAAAACCATGAATATAATCGCCTAAGAGGAATAGCTGCCCTAAGTGAAGAAGAAAAAGAGGCACCTGAAGCTGTTGAGGGTGAATCAGTATCTGAAGCTGCTGAAGGTGAATCAGTATCTGCTGCGGATAAAAATCACACGGTTAATTTCGTGCTATCTGATAAAATTGAGTTTATAAATCAGCAGTTTATCTTACTTGATGACGACCAGCAGGCCTTAAAGTTAGTTAGCTTACCCTTAATTATTAGTGGGGCGCCAGGATCTGGAAAGACAAGTTCGCTTTTGGCAATTGTTAAGCACAATATACAACAGTGGTCAAATTCTGAGGAGTCGCCACGTATTCTAATCATAGCCAAATCAGCACGCTTGGTAGAGCAAATGCGTAAGGAATGGTTGGCAATGTGCAAAGAAGATTTTCAGGACATGAAAATAGACCCTAATTGGGTGACCTTTCAAACACCTGAAGAGATTTATAAAGCCAATCATCCAAGCGACGATGTGGTTTTTCGCGGCGAGCAAGAATTTATTAAGTGGTATCAAGAGTTTGCAAAAAAGCAAAATAATTTACTTAAGAAGCAGATACTGCCAGTGACAGATGACATGGCAGTATTAGTTTATCAAGAACTACATACTATGTCAGGCTATACTTCCGTTGATACTTATAAAAGCCAGGTTGGTAATAAATTTTCCTTATTCGATGATAAGACAATACGAGAAGAATTGTGGAAAGTGTATGAGGCCTATCAAGCGACGTTGCAAAAAGATCATGCCGTTGATGTGGCTTTTGAACAAATCGAGCTTAGGCAAACATATAACTGTATTGGTGTCGATGAAACGCAAGATTTATCGCGTCGACAACAGCGTTCCATTGTGCAAGGAAAAAATGGAGATCAAAAAAATATCGTTTTTTGTGTAGGTGATCATCAACGTTTATTCGGTAGTGAAACGACAGTACCTTATATTGAGACCCTTTTCAGGGAAAAGGAAAACAACAATAACAATAATAGTGGCCATACGGTTGTTACCCATAGAGCATTGCATGCCTCATACCGTTGTGCTGAACCTATTATTCGCTTTGCTAATGCAATTTTGCGGCTAAAATATCATGCTACTGGCGGATGGCGGATGGCGGATGGCGGGTTGGCGATAAAAATGAATTATCCTCTATCAAAAGTAATCCCAACCAAAGTACTAATGGCAATGTGTTATGGGTAGGTGATAAAAATCTGGAAGAAAATGAAAAAAAACTAAATGGTCTAATTGATAATAACCGTGACAATGTCAATTTTGTGGTTATTACTAGTCCCGAGCATATGGATGAGGCTATTGCCTTATTTGGTCAAGAACGGGTCTTTACAGCTAAACAAATGAAAGGGTTACAAGCTAAAACAGTCTTACTATATCGTTTCTTCGAGCAAGAAAATTTTAGGGCAGCCAATAAGGATTTAGATAAGAATCTAGAGCTTCAAGACAATACAACAATATCTAAAGATAGTCGTGGGAGCATTCGTCATAACAACATTTTTAATGAACTCTTTGTGGCATGCACGAGAGCTGAATCTGATCTCATTATTTACCAGCCGCCTGTTCATTCTATCCAAGCCTGTATAAGTCCTTTAGAAAAATGGGTTTTAACTTGCCTTGCACCCCCAGCTTCTAGTAATCAAGAGCATGTTATTTCTACCCGAGAAGAATGGTTAGAGCAAGCTCAAATTTATAGGAAAAATGGCCAAATTGATCAAGCTGAAGCTATAGAGGCGCGATTTGCAATGCCGTTAAATTCTACTATTGCAGATCCAGGTCAAACAATAGCTGTTGTAGCACCTGAGCTTAAACCCGAACTTAACGTCGTTAGTACTGCAAAAAAACCAAAGAAAAAGAAGCAGGTTAAGGTAGCAAAGGCACCTCTTAGTGCAGAGGAACAATTAGATGTATTACTAGATAAAATGATTAATAAGGGTCAGGTGAGCGCGCTTGAGCAATTCTTTAAGTTCCCTTTTCAAAAACTTAAAGACTATCAAAAACTCACACCTTATCAGCAAACTGCGCAAAATGTAGCGGCTAAAATTTTAATAGATTATTTACAGACTAAGAATATTTCTCTAGGCCATTTGCCAGAAACAATGTTGTCATTATTGGAGAGTAATTTTATAAAAATGAGTAAGTGGCAGAAGCCAAATAAAAATCAACGGGAGTTTCAAGATGATTTTATATCCCTAATTTGCTATCAGCCTGCCTCAGGCATGTCTTTAGCAGATGTAATTAAAAAAAACTATCCAAAAGGATTTGTTCAAGGCTTTATTGATAGCTTTAAGGAGAAAAGATTTGCTGAGCTTTTTGTAGCATTAGAGGAAGAAAGTAATATTAACATTGTGTTTAATTTAAAGCGTTTAGAATTGTTACATACTTTAAATCCTGCAGGCTGTACGCTATTGCATTTGGCAGTCAGTGAGAAACACCTTGAAAAGGTTATTGCTTTGATAGCAGCTGGTATTAATATTAATCAAACTAACAATCACGGGCAAACTGCACTCCATGTTGCAGCAGTGAGAGGCTTTAAAGAGAGCTTTTTTCCTTTAATAACTAATGGGGCTGATGTTAATTGCGTTACGCATAGCGGATTAACTCCTCTAATGTTTGCGGTAGAACATGAACATATAGAGGCTGCCGCAATTTTAATAGCAGCATCTGCTAATGTTAACTTAATGGACAAGTTAGGACGGACTGCCCTTTATTTTGCAGCTAATAACGGTTGTTTGCAAATTGTGTTTGCATTGTTAGATCAGGGAGCCGATGTTAATCAAGCTAGAAATAATAGTGAAACACCACTTTTTGCAGCAGCGCTAACAGGTAATTTTGACATTGTTGATATTTTATTGAAAGTTAAAAATTGTGAAATTAAAGCTTGTGAAATGAAAATCATAGATCTCTTACGTGAGGCTAAGGAAGATTGCTATGATTCATTAATACGAGCTCAAAAATTCTTAGAAGGTAAAAAATATGGAGCAGACGGTAAAATAACTATTCTACCCCATGAAATTGCCCAAATTATGGGTTATGAAGAAATAAGTCAACTTATTATTGAGAAAATGAAACAGCCAATAGCGCCTGAGGTTAGTAACAGCAGCTACAGTTTTTATAGCCATAAAAATAGTAATAATAATTCTAAAATTAATGACCCAGATAAAGCGTTACCCTCTGATACTTGTGATATAGAAGACCAAGCCCCTGAAGTTGACACGTCTGATTTGAATAACACTATTAGTCAATAATTAGAGCATTAAAGTGAGTTAATCGCAGAATTAAGTATTCTTTCTTGTTAGTTTTTGTTAAAATTTAATCCCGTTTATATTTAAAATTGCTTTGAGCGAATTAGCGTTCTAAACGGGGTCTTATGACAAAGTATATCTTTATTACAGGCGGTGTGGTTTCTTCACTTGGTAAAGGAATCGCTGCTGCTTCTCTTGCTGCCATCCTTGAAGCTCGAGGTTTAAAAGTAACCTTAATTAAGCTTGATCCCTATATTAATGTTGATCCAGGTACTATGAGCCCTTTTCAGCATGGCGAAGTATTTGTTACGGCTGACGGGGCAGAGACTGATTTAGACTTGGGGCATTATGAACGTTTTGTGCGTACAACCATGACAAAACGTAATAATTTCACCTCAGGAAAAATTTATGAAACGGTCATAAAGAAAGAAAGGCGAGGTGATTATTTAGGCGGTACAGTTCAAGTTATTCCCCATATTACAAATGAAATTAAGCGCTCTATCAAGCTTGGTGCTGATGGCTTTGATATTGCTATGGTAGAAATTGGTGGAACAGTAGGGGATATTGAATCATTGCCTTTCTTAGAGGCAATTAGGCAAATGCGTATTGAACTAGGTACGCAACGATCTTTATTTATTCACTTGACTTTAGTGCCTTATATTGCGACATCAGGCGAGACTAAAACAAAACCTACGCAACACTCTGTAAAAGAATTACGTTCTATTGGGATACAACCAGATATTTTAATCTGTCGCTCCGAAAAAATGTTATCGGCCGCTGATCGAGCCAAAATTGCTTTATTTACCAATGTTGAAAAAGAGGCTGTTGTTTCGCTTGAAGATGCGCAAAGTATCTATCAAATTCCTATTATTCTGCATGAACAAGGTTTAGATGAAAGTGTATTAAAGAAATTAAGCTTAGAGTTAAAACCAGCTGATTTAAGTGAATGGCAAGCAGTAGTTGAAGCACAAGCTATTCAGACAATGGAAGTTAAAATAGCTATGGTTGGTAAGTATACTGAACTTAATGATGCCTATAAATCAATTAATGAAGCATTATATCACGCCGGAATACACACTCAAACGAAGGTTAAAATTGTATATATTGATGCTGAGTTAATTGAAAAACATGGCACTGAACTATTACAAAATATTGATGCTATTTTAATTCCTGGTGGTTTTGGGGAACGAGGAATTGAAGGGAAAATTAAAGCAGTTCAATATGCCCGGGAAACTAAAACACCATTTTTAGGGATTTGCCTTGGTATGCAGACAGCTGTGATTGAATTTGCGCGTAACGTGGCAGGATTAGTTAATGCTAATTCAACTGAATTTGATAAAAATACACCTTATCCTGTCATTGGTTTAATTACGGAATGGTTAGAAAAAGATGGCCAAGTTAACATACGCAATGAAAATACTGATCTGGGCGGAACTATGCGTCTAGGCGCTCAAGTTTGCCAACTTGATGCCCAATCCAAAGCATTTAATACTTATAAAAAATCTACCATTATTGAGCGTCATCGTCATCGCTATGAAGTAAATAATAAATTTATAGACGTTTTAATCGATAAAGGTTTAATTATTTCTGGCCGTTCGGCCGATGGAGCTTTAGTTGAAATGATAGAGTTACAGGATCATCCTTGGTTTATTGGTTGTCAATTTCATCCTGAATTTACCTCAACACCTCGAGATGGTCATCCACTTTTTGAGCAGTTTGTAATAGCCGCCCGTTACTATCATGAGCAAAAGGATAATGCCTTATGAAATTATGTCATTTTGAAGCAAGCTTAAAAAGTCCTTTATTTTTAATCGCGGGACCTTGTGTTATTGAAAGTGAAGAATTAGCTTTAGAAACAGCAGGCTATTTAAAGGAAATTTGTGTGAGTTTAGAAATTCCTTTTATTTACAAGTCCTCTTTTGATAAAGCGAATCGTTCATCTATTGCTAGTTATCGTGGGCCAGGGTTTGAGAAAGGTCTGTTAATCCTTGAGAAAGTAAAAGAGACAGTTGGTGTTCCTGTTTTAACTGATGTTCATGAAGACACGCCTCTATTAGAAGTAGCCAGTGTAGTAGATATCTTACAAACACCTGCTTTTTTATGCCGTCAAACTAACTTTATTCAAAATGTTGCGGCAATGGGTAAACCGGTCAACATTAAAAAAGGCCAGTTTTTATCGCCTTGGGAAATGAAGCATGTTGTTGCTAAAGCTAAAGCCTGTGGTAATGAGCAAATTATGGTTTGCGAGCGTGGCGTGAGTTTTGGCTATAATAATCTCGTTTCAGATATGCGTTCATTACAAATTATGCGCGAAACAGAATGCCCGGTTGTCTATGATGCTACTCACTCTGTCCAGCTTCCTGGTGGTAATAATGGCAGTTCTGGTGGTCAACGGGAGTTTATTCCGCCATTAGCTCGTGCAGCAGTTGCGGTAGGAATTTCTGGTATATTTATGGAAACGCATCCTAATCCTGACAAAGCGCTAAGTGATGGACCTAATAGTTGGCCACTGCATGAAATTAAATCTTTATTAGTATCTTTAATTGAAATTGATAAGATAGTAAAAGCACAATTCGTTTAATTTGTAAGTTAGATCAAGGCCTTTAGCTGTTACTTTTCCTACATTCTATGCTTTGTCTGTGGAATTCTGGCTGTTGCTATAGCGCTGGATCTCGCGGATAAGCCACGGGACGTAGGTGAGTAAGGAGGCAAGCTTGAGGACTCTATTCGCATGCCCGCAGATTTTTATAAAAAAATCCCGGCAAGTGCCGGGACAAGTAGCGGAGAAAGAGCTTATTCGCGGCCTGAAAATGCACTTAATAATTGCAATAGGCTAATGAAAAGGTTGTAGATGGATACAAACAATGACACTGTTGCAGAAATATAGTTTGTTTCGCCACCGTGAATAATTTCACTAGTTTGAAATAAAATCAAACCAGAAGAAATTAAAACAAATGCGGCTGAAATAGCTAATTGTAGAGCTGGAATCTGAAAGAAAATTCCTGCAATCATAGCTAATAAAGCAACCATAACACCAATAAACAGGAAGCCGCCTAAGAAGCTAAAATCTTTACGAGTTACCAGTGCATAACCTGATAATGCAAAGAAAATCATACCTGTACCACCTAAAGCAGTCGCAACTAATTGAGCACCATTCGTATAGTTGGCCATCACTAGATTAAGGACTGGACCTAATGTGTAGCCTAAAAATCCAGTAAAAGCAAAGACGCTAATTAAGCCTAAAGCACTGTTTCTTAAGGCATGAGTTAAAAACATCAATCCATAAACGCCAACAATCATTAAAATAGGATTCATCGGCCTTACATTCATTGCAAAGGCAGTATATGCTGTAAAAGCACTAAATAAAAAGGTCATACTTAACAGAAGGTAAGTATTACGTAATACCTTATTAGTTGCTAGTACCGATTCATTGCGCTGGCTTAAAATCGTTACATCATTCTGTTTCATATATCGCTCCAAAGTAATTTATACTGTTATTGTAGCATATGTGGGGGTAATTATTAGGTTTTTCAAGTCTATACACACTTAAAATAGCATGCAAGAGGTTAAATTCCTAAAGCTTTTAAATACTTATAGTTTTACATTTAATATTGGAAGAATTATGGTTAAAGTAGCCGTTATACAAATGACTTCATCAAGCTCGATTACTGCTAATATAAGTATAGTAGAAAAATACTTGCAGGAAGTGGTTGATCAAGGTATTAACCTTGTAGTATTACCAGAAAATTTCGCGTTTATGGGGATTAAAGAGACTGACAAATTAGCTATAGCAGAAGAGTTTGGTAGTGGTTTAATACAAGATAGTATAAGTCGGTTAGCTAAAGAATATAATCTATGGCTTATTGCTGGAACTATACCTATTAAGGCAAGTGACACTCGGATACACTCAGCTTGCTTAGTTTTTGATGATAAAGGTTTATGTCAAGCAAGATACGATAAAATTCATTTATTTGATGTTGAGGTTGCTAATAGAGAGGCTTATCTTGAATCTGCTACTGTCGAGCCAGGAGATAAAGTTGTAGTAGTTGACACCCCTATTGGTCGTATAGGATTATCAGTTTGCTATGATGTGCGCTTTCCAGAACTCTATCGTCAATTAGAAAGTAAAGGTGCCCAATTATTTGTTGTTCCGTCAGCTTTTACTGCTATAACGGGCCTTGCGCATTGGGAAATTTTATTACGAGCACGGGCTATAGAAAATTTGTGTTATGTTTTAGCACCTAATCAAGGTGGTAAACATGAAAATGGTCGAGAAACCTATGGCCATAGTATGATTATTGATCCATGGGGAAAAATATTGGCAGAAAAAACTAAGAATTCCGGTATAGTTTGTACATCAATTGATTTAGCTCAACTAGATATTCTCAGACAGAGATTTCCCTGTAACCAGCATCATAGATTATAATCGTAGAATTATATGAATTATTTCAGTGTTTAATAGGTAGGCTCATATGACTCAAGCACTAACTCTCGCTAAAGATATTATTTTAAAACCTGCATCGCTTGATGAATCAGCAATTGAAAAATTGTTAAAGTCATTTATGGGTCGCCATATAGATGATGCTGATCTTTATTTCCAAAGTAGTATTTATGAGTCATGGTATTTAGAAGACTCTGCGGTAAAAAGTGGCAGCTATTCTATTGATCGTGGCGTAGGTATACGCGCGATAAGTGGCGATAAAACCGGTTATGCTTATTGTGATGATATCCTTTTATCGGCTATTGAGCGTGCTGCAGATGCTGCTCGTTCAATAGCATTAACAAGTGCAAAATCGACACACTCAATTGCTATTAAAGGTGCGCCTATTGCGAAATACGCCAGTATTAATCCTATCGATACTATGACAAAACAAGAAAAAATTGCTTTATTAGAAGCCATTGATAAGGAAGCAAGAAGGCTTGATCCGCGTGTGATTCAAGTTAACGCTTCTTTAAGTGGCTGCTATGAAGCTGTTATGGTTGCGGGATTACATGGTGAGTTAGTTGCTGATATTCGCCCTTTAGTAAGTGTGAATGTGAGTGTCATTGTAGAAGATAAAAATGGTCGACGTGAAGCAGCACGTTCAGGCGGTGGCGGTCGTGTCGCTTATTCTCATTTCTTGCAACAAGAAAAAGCGTTGGAATATGCACGTGAAGCTGTGCGTGAAGCTTTAATTAATTTGGAAGCTAAAGCAGCACCCGCTGGAACAATGCCTGTAGTACTTGGCCCAGGTTGGCCTGGGGTGTTATTACATGAAGCTGTAGGCCATGGTTTAGAGGGCGATTTTAATCGCAAAGGGCTATCTGCTTTTTCTGGTAAATTAGGTCAGCAAGTAGCAGCAAAAGGAGTCACTGTTGTTGATGACGGTACGCTGCCTGATAGACGTGGTTCTCTAACTATCGATGATGAGGGTACACCTAGTCAATGTACAACATTAATTGAAGACGGCAAGCTAGTTAATTATATGCAAGATAAACTAAATGCCCGCTTAATGGGGATGCAACCCACCGGGAATTGTCGTCGCGAATCATACGCTCATTTACCTATGCCGCGCATGACTAATACTTATATGCTTGCCGGCAAACATGAGCCAGAAGAAATTATTCGCTCAGTCAAGCGAGGCTTATATGCTGTTAATTTTGGGGGCGGGCAAGTTGATATAACTTCTGGTCAATTTGTATTTTCTGCTAGTGAAGCTTATTTAATTGAGGATGGTAAAATAACTCAACCGGTTAAGGGCGCAACACTTATTGGTAATGGGCCTGATGTAATGAAAAAAATCAGTATGATAGGTAATGATTTAGCACTTGACCCAGGCATTGGTGTGTGTGGAAAAGATGGGCAGTCAGTGCCCGTTGGTGTAGGCCAGCCCACATTGAAGATTGATGCTTTAACAGTTGGTGGTACAGCTTAGTAAGTTTACTTTAAAAGGATAATTAGTTAGATTCAGTATCTATTGTAAAGTCATTTTATTTAATAGAGCATTTGTATATTTTATTAATTTAGTTATGCTTAAGTTTAATATTATTTAATATTTTGTAGATTAAGTAAATTGAGTTAATTTCACCGATTAAGTTTATCTAATGAGAAAGAGTAAGTTGCCTGAGAAAATAAAGCATCTATTTTGGTATAGCTAAATTTTAAGCCATCACGATAAGACATTTCTTTCCCCTAAGAATTTTTTTCTTTATCGGCGTTCTTAGCTAAAAGTTGAATAATTTTATACCGTGATTAATTGGCTTTAGAACTCAAAGGAGGGCAACGTATAAGGCTCTAAAGACTGATAAAAAGCTAGGTTTATTAAAACAAATTTCTTCTGACAACTGAGACAAAATAAAATAATTAAGTTTAGGAATTGATTTTAAATAACTGCCCATCTTAAAATTTAGCAAAAATAACTTGGAAATTTTAATTAAAACTATAAGTTTCAATAATATTTTATAGTTTTTATTATTATTTTAATTCATTAAAGGATGAAGTAATGCCCGTAAAACCTACCGCTAAAAAAGATGATATACAAGTAATTAATCAAATTTTTACTGCAACTTTTATACCTGTACATGGCTCTTCTAATGGTACAGCAAAAGAAAATATCGAAAAAATCTTATCTCTTGCAACAAATGGAGATATTGTTGGGGGTGATTTTAATATTAATTTTTTAGACCAAGCAAATGTGGAAGTATTTATTAAATACTTAGATGAACAGCAATGGCGCATAGCTATTTCAGAAAATGTAGTTAAAGACTTACAACCTTGGTTTAAAATGCGTTCTGTTAATTCCTTATATAGCCAACAACTTTTAAAAATTGGATGCCAGATATTTTCCTAAAAGATTTATCTTTTAAATTAATTAAAAAAACGAATCCTGCTGAGCCGAGCATTCCTGATTTTTTACAAGCTAAGTTAACTGAGTTACAAAATATACGTAAGCAATTATTAAATGCAGCAGAACAATTAAAAGCGAATGGTAGCTTTGATGAAACATCTATTAGCTTACTGTGTGATAAATTGGGGGTAGTAAGCTATCACAATCTTGAGCAATCTTTTGGTAACGATCACCCTTATAGTTATTATTACGATAATGACACAAATACCTTATTTTTCTCGCAAAACAGTGTTCAACACATAGCTTATGATTTTGAAGCGCACTTTAAAGACGGGAATAAGGTGGATGTAAACGACTTAAAAGAACTTTATTCAGATTTAGATAACCTTGTCTACATAGAAATGTATAAGTTACTTGCTCTACGTGATGGCATCGAAATTAAAAGGGAAGAAATTAGACAATTAAGTAAACAAGATAAAATAGGTTTTATTAAAAACCATTTAAAGACCAACCGAACTAGCTCTAATCAAGATAGTACATTTACTCTCTCCAAAGAGGATATAGCTATTTACTTCAATACTATTCTTCGCTCAAAAGAGTTGGCAGCAATTAATGTTCTTTTAAAAAAACCTTTTAATCTCTCAGAAGAAAGCTTTATTACAGCGCAGCTAGAATCATTATTATCAGATAAAAATTTAGCTGCTTATAGAACTGGCATTGATAAAATTATTAATACCATTTATCAAGCATTAAGTCCTAATAGAGCAAAACCAGGTGAGCAAACAATTGCATTAAATGGAAACGGGTTTTTACCCTTTAGAACGAGTAAGAGTGAATTAATACCTCTTGCTAAAATTGAAGCGATTCAAATTGATTTTCAAATAGAAGCATTGAATAAATTACATGAGCAATACCCAAAAGCTATGTTTGTTGTTGCGATGATAGAAGCGAATGGGCAAGAACATAAGTGTGAAATTATAAGGCAGACTGTAGAAAGGATAAATTTAGAAGCAAAAAAGAGCTCACCAGTTAGCATAGGATCTAGTAGATCAAGCTTATTTAATCAGCAACCAATGTTAGATAAAGAAGACACCTCGAAATATCAATACGGATTCAATTAATCTTTATTCATATTAACTAGCAAGCGTAGGTTTAGCCATCGGCCCAACAAACTAAACTGAATTTTTCCATGAAATTTCCATAAAAAAGTTTTTTATTTAAACAAGAATTTGTTGGGCCGGTGGCCCAACCTACACTTACATTTTTTTCGCTAAATAAATTTTAGACATATATGGAATATTTAGCATGCCGTGTTGATCTAAATAATTATTAGCTAATTTCAGTAATTTTTGCTTAGCTACTTTTTCACTTAAATTATTAATAGCTTGTTGTCCTGAAGTCGATGATTTTGCCATTTCCCAGAAAGCTTCAGGGGCCATATCTTTTACCCAGTTCACTTGTTTTTCCATTGTATTTGCAAAATATTTTGTCAGCTCTTCTTTGAAAGGAAAAGCGCGATAATTTCTTGAATAATGCTTTTGATTTATATCATAGGAATTCTTTTCAAGGAAAATTTCAAAATACTCTAAAAAAGGGCTTGCTTGCCAATTGCGGTTATTTTCAATAATGGCAATGGTGCCATTTGTTCGCAGCACTCTTTGAGCTTCGGTATAAAAAATCTGTCTGTTAAAATATTGCATAGCTTGTGCAACTAATATAATATCAACCGTGCTATGTTCTAGGGGTAAATTTTCAGCTTGTCCTGCAATAAAAATAAGATTTTTATTAAAACCAATCTTATTAGCTTCTGCTAGCATTCTAAGATTAGGTTCTATGCCAAATACTATTGTATTTTTTTGTATGGATGCATAAATACCGCGTGTAGCAATACCAGTTCCACAACCAACATCAACGATAATAAAGGGTTTGGTATTTAAAGAGGGCTTTGCATATTCAAAAAGGGTAGAGAATAATTGGGCAGGATAATTTGGCCTTGCTTTTGTATAACTTTGAGCATCACCTAGAAATAATTGTTTACTTTTTTTGTCCATAAAAATCTTAGTTTAAATTTATCTAAATAGTATGAATGAACGCTAGGTCATGCATACCTTAACTTGCTGATAATTATAAATTATTAATTTATTATGATAAAATTCATTTTTTATTAATTTTGAAGTTTTATGAAAATAGATTTAAATACCATTAATACAATTGTATCTGTTATATCAACTGAGCACACAGCAATACCAAGTGTTTCGCTTTTTGTAAATTATTGTGAAGAATTAATGGTTGAGATGGTAGGATTATATGATGCTCATACACAAGAGCCATCTTCGTTTTTATTCAAAAAATTAGAATCTATAGCTGAACAAATTGAAAAAATCTACGTATATAGCTTCGAAAATATAACTAAGGAGAGTAGTTATTCTGATATATTTAGAATAGAAAACTCAGCTTTCAGAATGTCTGTCATGCTCTTTGTAAAACACATAATATTTCAAGCACAGCAATTAATACTTCAACCAGAAAATAATTTAGATACATCAAAAAATTTTATAGAAAAACAAAATGTAATTGAGAGCGATGTCAAAAAATTAATGGAGTTCATTAAATTAAAAATTCAAGTTTACTTAGTTGATGAAAATTCTGAGAGCCTCACGAAGATTGACCAGAAAGTAAATGAAGAAGTACATAGAGTCGCTCAACTTTTATTTGGTGAAGAAGAATCAAGCGTGGCTGTCAAAAAATTACGGAGTCTAGAGACTGTTTTTACAGAGTTGGGCGAAGAAAATGCTTTTCATCTTGATGAGTTAAATAAGGCAAAAAAAGAAATTAAAGAGTTACAGCAAAAGCTTGAATTAACCAGTACAACTTTTATGACCGAACTGAGTAGATTAGAAGCCCAAAGAAGTTTTGATAGTCAAAGCAATATTAGCGTACTTAATCAATTACAATCACTCATTCTCGAAAACAATAATTTAACAAAAAACATTAAAAGTGATATGCGCCAGATGCAAAATGAAATTCTAAGTTTAAAGGGACAAAATGCAGCATTTTCCTTTCCAGGTAATAACTCGTCTCAGCCAATACCTAATGAGCATGATAAAAAGCATTCCGGTATTAGTAGTTTTTTTCGCAATCGATGACACTATTGTAGGTTGGGCCACTCGGCCCAACAAGCCCACCTACTTCAAAGTGATTACCGATTTGCTATGTCTTACCTCAGATGTAGGAGATTACGTAAGATACTCAATCGCCTTTTTTAATTTACATGCCATTTATTCTAGTGACTTGATTAACTATAAAAATAAGCTGCACTTGGCAAAAAATTTTTGTGATATTACATTGGATTAGACTGAATTTTCCCATGAATTTATATAAATAAGTTTTTACTTTAATCAAGGATTTGTTGGGCCAACGGCCCAACCTACGCTAACTTCAATAAAAGCGTCTGAATCTCAAAAATACGTTCTTCGGCAGTAACTTTATCGAGTATAAAACGTAATTTAGTTGGCCCTTCGAGTTGATAGCGTTTTGCATGGACTTGAATTAAGTTAATTAAAACGCTGGCATTAATTTTAGGATTTTCGCTAAATTCAATTTTTCCCTGTTGCTCTGAAGCATTGATTTTATTAATGCCTAGTTGCGTAGCTAGTAATTTAAGCTCCGTAATTAAAATTAAATTTTTAACCGGCTGTGGTAAAAGGCCAAACCTATCAATCATTTCTATTTGTAATTCTCTTAACTGATCTTTATCTTTGGCATTTGCAATTCGTTTATACATAATTAAACGGGTATGAATATCATTGATATAATCTTCAGGAATAATAGCGCTCATTCGTAAATCAATTTCAGGGCCTTGTTGCATGGGCGCAGTAAGTTCGGGCGTTTTACCTGCTTTCAAGTCTTCTACGGCTTTATCTAACATATCCATAAATAAGTTAAAGCCAATGGCTTGCATATTGCCGCTTTGTTCTTCACCTAATAATTCACCTGCGCCTCGAATTTCCATGTCATGAGTTGCTAATGTAAAGCCTGCACCCAAATCCTCTAAAGAAACAATTGCTTCTAAACGTTTTACCGCATCTCTTGTTAGTAACTTTTGATTGGGCGTTAGAAGATACGCATAAGCTTGATGATGGGAGCGACCAACTCGCCCTCGTAGTTGATGCAATTGAGCTAAACCAAATTTGTCTGCCCGATCAATAATAATTGTATTAGCAGTTGGAATATCTATGCCTGTTTCAATAATTGTTGTACAGACTAAAACATTAAAGCGGTGATGATAAAAGTCAGACATGATCTTTTCTAACTCACGTTCACGCATTTGACCGTGTGCCGCGCGTACTTTAGCTTCAGGGACGAGTTGCTGTAATTCTTGACCTATTCTCTCAATGGTCTCAATATTGTTGTGAACAAAGAAAACTTGCCCACCACGTAGAATCTCTCGTAATAATGCTTCTCGAATAATATTGTCTGTTTTTTCCTGCCAAAATGTCTTAATGGTTAGGCGCTTTGCTGGCGGTGTTGCTATTAAAGAAATATCGCGAATGCCAGCCATAGCCATATTTAATGTACGAGGTATAGGTGTTGCTGTCATTGATAAAATATCTACGTTTAAACGCAATGCTTTAATATGTTCTTTTTGTTTCACACCAAAGCGATGTTCTTCATCGATAATTAATAGGCCTAAATTTTTAAATTGAATGTCTTTAGAAAAAAGTTTATGCGTACCAATAACAATATCGACACGCCCATCTTTTAATGACTCAATAATTTTTGCGGTTTCTTTGGTGCTACGAAAGCGAGAAAGCAATTCAATATTGACAGGAAAATCAGCGAAACGATCTCGGAAGTTTTCATAATGCTGCGTCGCAAGCAAGGTAGTAGGAACTAAAACGCAAACTTGCTTACTATTTTGTACTGCGAGAAAAGCAGCGCGCATAGCAACTTCGGTTTTACCAAAACCGACATCACCACAAATTAATCTATCCATGGGGCGTGGCGATTGCATATCTTGCTTGATTTGCTCTACGGCATGTGCTTGATCAGGTGTTTCAATAAATGGAAATCCGCTGGCAAAGCGTTGATATTCTTGTTGATCAATTTGGTAAATAAACCCAGGTTTGGTCTCACGTTTAGCATAGATTTCCAGTAATTCGATGGCGACATCATGAATTTTTTCAGCTGCTTTTTTCTTTTCTTTTTGCCACTGATCACTACCTAGTCGATGTAAGGGTGCATGCTCACTATCTAAACCAGTGTAACGGCTGATCAAATGTAAAGACGTTACAGGTACATAGATTTTATCATCACCTGCATATGCTAAAACTAGAAATTCGTTGGCAGTACCATCATTCTGAATGGTTTTTAAACCTTGATAGCGTCCTACACCAAATTGTAAATGTACAACTGGTGCATGCAATTGAAGTTCTGCTAAATCGCGAATGATTAAATCAGGATCAACCGATTTAGTCGTGCTTCGCCGTTGCGGAGTACTGTAATCACCATACAATTGTGCCTCAGTGATAAGCACAATTTTTTCCTCAATTAATTCAGCGCCATCTGCTAAGGGACCAACAATAATACCCGTATGGTGATTACTATTTAGAAAATCTTGCCAAGTATTGTAAAGGATTGCTGATAAATTTTGCTGCTTCATTAAATCAAGCAGTACTTCACGTCTACCTGCACTTTCTGCAACGATAAGAAATCGATTATCAGGATTAGCTAAATAATCAGCCAATTTTTTTAAGGGATTAGCTGCTTTGCGATCGATAAATAAAGAAGGCCCAGCTTGAATAGGGAAATTAAAGACATTTTTCTTTTCTTTTTTATCATGATAACAATGAATTTGCTGATAAAGATTTGCTTTAGTTAGAATTTCATTAGCTGAAATAAAGGCTTGTTCCGGTTGTAGTAAAGGACGTGAAACATCGTAGCGACGTTGTTCATAACGAGAAGTTACTTCATGCCAAAATGTTTCTGCTTGAGTAGAAATATCATCAATTGTAAAAATAGTAGCATCTTTGGGAAGATAATCAAAAAACGTAACAGTATTGGTAAAAAATAAGGGTAAGTAATATTCGATACCAGAAGGAAATTGTGCATTACTGACGGATTCATAAATAGGAATTAAACTTGGGTTTCCTGGGAATTGCTCCCTAAATGAGCGACGAAATAAAGTAATGCTTGACTCGTTTAAAGGAAATTCTTTTGCGGGTAGCAATTTAATTTCTTCAATTTTAGCAATGGTACGCTGTGTTTCAGTATCAAACCGACGTAAGCTATCTATATAATCATCAAAAAGTTCAATTCTAAATGGATGCGTGCTTCCCATAGGAAAGACATCAATAATAGAGCCTCGAATAGCAAATTCGCCTCGCTCAAGTACTTTATTAACTGCATAATAACCTGCTTCTTGCAAATGATATTGAAATTGTGATAAATCTAATTTTTGCTGTTCTTTAAGTATAAAGGCATATTGATGAAGAAATTGAGGCGGTGCTAGTCGATGCATTAACGTAGCAATTGAGCTTATAATAATCGCGTTGCTCGTTTGTTGCACGCGACTTAAAGTCAATAAGCGTTCAGAAATAATATCTTGATGCGGTGAAAATTGATCATAGGGCAGTGTTTCCCAATCTGGAAAAAAAAGTATTTCTTCTGAATTAGAAGAACTATAGAAAAATTGTAGCTCCTCAAGTAATTGCGTAGCAGTTAAATTATCTGGCGTAATAATTAATTTAATGCCGGCGTTTTTTTGAAAGTATTGAGCTAATACTAAGGGAAGGCTTGAGCCATATAATTGGCCCCAAGTTTGTTTTTTGCCAGGTTTTGGAATAGATGTCAGCATAATACTACAATTAAGCAAAAAATAATCAGGCAGTATACTATAACTATTATAATTTTCGGTAAAAAATTATAATTAAAAGCTGAGATTAATTCTTCCACTTAAATTGAAATTAAGTGGAAGATTATTTTCTTATTATTCAGGTAAGCAAGAAGGGTTACAGTTGTTAGGGTTTATGCTATTTGCATCACAAGCATTCTTAGCCATAGCAAAAGCTTGATCCTGGCTGGGTGCAAAAAAAGACCAGTGATCGCCCTTTAAGTTACTAACAACGCAATGCCAACGACCACCACTTACGCCATTATCAACACAAGTAGGATTGCAATTATTTGGATTAACACTATTTGCATCACAGGTGTTTTTTGCCATAGCTTGCGCGCTCGCTGCTGTAGGTGCAACAAAGGTCCAGTGCTGACCTTTTAAATTAGAAACATTGCATACCCAATTCGCCTGCACTGAAAATGTAACTAATGTTAAAGCTGCAAAAGCACTTGTAATTAATTTTATTTTCATAAAATGTCCTTATTAAAGTTTCGATCAAATATAATTTAGTCGATTCCTTTTGCAAATGAAATAAATGATTAATCTAATCTTATTTATTTTTGTTTAATTGCTAAACCTTGCAAAATCATATCATACCTTTGTATTTGGGAATCTATCATGTCTTGTGCATCAGAGTTAGTATAAAATAGATGGTAGGCTATACAGGAATGATAAATTAGAAATAGTTGTTTAACTTAGATTACTTAATAAGTCAAAACCAACCTATTATTACCTCATTTCATCCATTTAAGAACTCACTTTTCAAGCTTTGGCATTCTAGGATATTTTCAATTTTTAGTACTTTTCTTACATCAGACGGATTATGCTTATTTTTAGGTACGAGATAAAGATTTTCAGGTCTATTGCCTTCACCACTGAAATAAACAGAGTCAGTATGGATAGCTATTTCAGGGTTGAGCTTTTTAATATTTTCTAAAATTTTTTCTGCTTCCTCGATATCATCATTCATGTATGCAACGATATTAGATGGATAAGCATAAATAGTTGTTATATCATGACGAGCTAAAATATTTTTTATTTTAACGAGTATGTCTTTCTCAGACCAAGATTGTTTTATAATAGACATATTAGAAATGATTGCTTTTATTTGCTCAAAACCATAGCTTTTGAAAAGCTTTTCTAAATAATTAAATTCTTTTAAAGTGTGATTAGGGTTATTTAACTTCTTAGAAAACCTATTGCCAAATGGATAGAGTGATAAATCAAGTTCTTTGCAATCTTTAGATATATAAGCTTCTAATTCATTAAGGAACTCTTTTTCATTTTTGACGTGGTGAATTATTTCTTTGACCTTTCGCCAGAAGAGAGTAACTTGTACGCTATTATCTAAAACAATTAATTTAGGGGCACCTTCACTTAACTGACAAGCTAATTCAACTGAGCGCATACCAGATGTGCCAATAAGGGCAATTTTTTCTTTTTTAATATGCCTAGGCAGCTCTTTTTCTTGCTCTTTAGAGAGTTCAGGATCATTCCCTTTTATCAAGATAGGATACAGTTGTAATTCTTTTTGAGATAATTGTTGAATTCCATAATTTTTCCTTGCTAAAAAACCCCTAGTAAGTGCTTGTGCTTTCGTTATAGAATCAATCTTATCATTAGAATCGGGCCTTTTCCTTTTTTCATCTGAAGATGAACCTGGTGTTTTTCCCTTGGTATCTATACTTTGATTTGATGATGAAAATAATCCGTTAAATGTATTTCTTAGTTTAGTTTCAAATTTCTTTTTCATGATAAACAGACAGTGAACTGATTGGCTTATATCTGATTTTATCGAAGATAGATTAAGAGATTATTAAAAACCGATCTATGTGTTTTTATATAGATAAAATTGGATTTCTTTTGATCAATTTTATATTGGATACGTATTACTAATTTAAAATTAAATCTATTTTTAATATTTAATAATTAAAAAATTTATTTCAAATTACTATTTTTGACAAGGACGTTTAAAGATGAGGGACTCCCAAACAGGTCTTGTTAGAGCTCTTGGCTTAAGTGCTTTAGTGGTTTACGGCATAGGTGATATTCTTGGAGCAGGTATATATTCCATTGTTGGAAAAATAGCAGGCCATGCTGGCTCTTTAACTTGGCTTTCTTTTGCCTTAGCAATGAGCATTGTATTGCTCACGGCACTTAGTTATAGCGAACTTGTTAGCCGAATTCCCAAAAGTGGTGGCGTATCGATCTTTATACAAGAGGCCTTTAACCAAAAATGGGTATCAATTTTTGTAGGTTTACTTCTATTTAGTGCAACCATTTTTTCTATGGCAACGCTATCCCAAGCCTTTGTCGGATACCTTAGAGCGTTTGGCTTTAACCTTCCTAAATGGTTGGCTATTTTTATTTTTTTAAGTATTTTATTAGGCATTAATATTCGGGGTATAAAGCAGTCGTCTATAGCTAATATCATTAGTACATTGATAGAGTTAAGTGGTCTTTTAATTGTATTGGGTTGTGGTATCTGGTTTTTATTAAATTCAGATAAACAATTAAATATAACAAGCTTAGATAAACTACCTGGAATAGGAGATATTTTTAGGGGTGCAGCGTTGGCCTTCTTTGCTTTCACAGGTTTTGAAGATTTAGTAAATGTTGCTGAAGAAACAAAAGATGCAGAAAAGAATATTCCACGTGCTATTTTATCTTCCCTGGCTGCTGCTGGAATCTTATATTTGGCTGTAAGTTGGATGGCAACAGCCATTATTCCCGGCAATGAACTTGCTCAGTCGGATGCACCCTTGTTTGATGTCGTTAGAAGATCATATCCAGCATTTCCCCTTTATTTATTTCCAATTATTGCTATTTTTGCTGTATCTAACACGACTTTATTAAATTATATTACGGCTTCACGCTTACTTTATGGTATGGCTGAAAGTAAGCTTATGCCGAAGTTCCTACAAAAAGTACATAGCAAGTATCATACGCCTTATATTGCTATTTTACTCATCTTTCCTGTTGTATTAATTTTAGGATTTATGGGATCGTTATCTGAACTTGCTGGTGCTACCAGTACCATAGTTTTAATGGTGTTCTCCTTTAGTAATATTGCTTTAATTAAAATTAAGCTAAATGATAAAGGCAAAAAGAATAATGAAATATTTTATATTCCTAGCATTATTCCTTGGCTTGGATTAACTCTGAATATTATAGCAATTACATTTTTGCCTTTTCATAATATTGCTCAAGCAGTTGTATTTGTTGTGATCAGTTTAATTTTAAGCGGGGTAGTTTTACAGTTTGAAAAGAAATTTAAACCTAATACCTTAAATGCTGATTAATAAGAGCCCTGATATTTATTGATTCGCATTTTGTAGAAAATATTTTATGTCTTTACTGCGTTAAGTTTTATAATCTTTTCATTTAGCATATTAACAAAATATGCTGGGTTAATAAAAAAAATCTAAAAGCTCAAAAAATTTATTCCTTGCAAACATAAAACAATTATTATTCAATTCGAAATAAATTAAATGAAATTCAGATGCTTAGGTGATAAAAATGTTAATAAAAATTAATTTTACTGTATCAAGTTATCAACATCAGCATGGACGACAACGCTATTATGAAATGTCTTTTTGGCGAACTTATAAGTACGTTTGTGAAGAAGTTACTGATTCAAATAGTACTAACGGTAGAAAACAAACTGATTGGGAAAATGGACTTAATATTTCACCAATTCAACGTAACTTTGATCCTGAATCAAATCTTAAAGCAATTTATGAGTATGATAATTTTGTTGTTGTTTCATTGCCTAAAAACTGCAGTAAGTTTGTAAAGGAAGAGTTTACCAAAAAATTTGCAGACTATATTAACAAAAATTTTACAAGCGGCTCTGGTCTAACTTCTTATGAAGCCCATCAAGCAACAAAAATTATACTTAAAGCGCTAAATATAGATACTAAGCATTATAAAGAGCATATAGCTTGCAGCTTCTTTTCACGACTTGAATTTTCAAATAAAGAATTCGATTTGCCAGTTGAAACTAGTGTGCAGATACAAAATTTTTTATCGTTACAAGATATTAAAAATTTGGCTATTACGTGTAAATCAAAGAGCGAAGGCATATCTGTACAATTAAAATTGTAAAATTAAAATTCATAGCTACATTTTTTAAAAGTATTGAATTCAACTATAGATTAAACAAAATTTAAATTTAACAGCTAAACCTTGATTAATAAAACGAATGATATTAATTGATTTGCATTTTAAGGGAAATGCATTTATTATGGCTAAACTGCGTTAAATTTTATTAGTAGTTTGGCTTAGGAATTAAGTATGCATTATCACCACCTGAAAAAAGCTAATGCATTTTTGCTAATTTTATTACCTTTGAATATTCTCCTCCGCTGCGGCGGATTAATATAAGCATTTTTACATCATTAATTTCGAGATTTCTAATTTAGAAAATCCTAAGTCTACATAATATGGAGAATAATTCGTGCGCACCCGTTCAATAGCCTGGATTGTTTGGTTAATAGCGTCCATCTTTTATGCTTATCAGTATATTCTAAGAGTAATGCCTAGTGTCATGATCGATAATATTACACACCGCTTTCACATCGATACGGCAATTTATGGGCAATATTCAGGTATTTATTATATTGGTTATTCTTTAATGCATCTTCCTATAGGTATTATGCTTGATCGTTTTGGCCCAAAACGAGTTTTAACAGGCTGTATACTTATTAGCGTAGTTGGGTTGTTACCTTTAATTTATGCTAGTAATTGGATTTATCCTATTATTGGAAGAGCACTTATAGGCATGGGTTCATCAGCCGCGATATTAGGTATTTTTAAGATAATTCGCATGACATTTAATGAACAGCATTTTACCCGAATGTTGAGTTTTTCTGTCACAATTGGTTTATTAGGTGCCATTTATGGTGGAGGGCCACTTCGCTATCTATATGATTTAGTAGGCTATGATGATGTTATCAAAATTTTTGCACTTTTTGGGGCCCTATTAGCATTGTTAACTTATTTTATCGTACCTGATTTAAAAGAAGTGCAGACAACGACCGTTCTTAGTGATATTAAGTTGGTTATTACTAATAAGTATGTCATTCTACTGTGTTTATTTGCAGGATTTATGGTGGGCCCTTTAGAGGGCTTTGCAGATGTTTGGGGGCCAGCTTTTTTAAGGCAGTTTTATAATTTAAATAGTAGTACAGCAAGTTATTTGCCTTCTTTAATTTTCTTGGGTATGTGCTTTGGAGCGCCAGCTTTAAGTTTTCTTGCCGAAAAAATAGGTAACTATTTACTTGTTATTACTTTAGCTGGCCTAGTTATGTTGCTGAATTTCATAGGTTTGGTAGTTGGTTTTTTTACAACAGAAAGCATGATGTTTGCTTTTACAATTGTAGGCATTTGTTGTGCCTATCAAATATTGGCTATCTATAAAGCTTCAACTTATATGCCTGAGAATGTAGCTGGCTTAACAACAGCTATTGCTAATATGATTATTATGAGTTTTGGTTATGCAATCCACACCGCAATTGGTATCGTAATAAACTACTTTAAAGAAACAGATGTAGCTCATTCCTTTATTTATGGGATTAGCGTTATTCCCTTTACATTATGTATTGGTGTATCGGGTTTTTTCATTTTATTACTAGTAGAGCAAAGAAAGTTAAGAAGTTTTGCGTTAACACATTAATTTTCTTATTGATTGATACAAAATATTAAGTATTACCAAGGAAGGTAATACTTAAACGCATGATAAAATCAACTATATAAGGTAAAAAATAAGCCGTTGCAAAGCCTGTTATCAAACCAAATAAATGACCCTCCCACGAAACACCTCGCTTGCCTGGAAAAATACCATAAAATATACCAGCAAAATAATAGACAGAGATAATTCCTAAAATAACCGCAGTAATACTCTCATGCGAATAAATATTTGCGACTAATAAGGCCCAATAACCTGTAATTAATGAACTGGCACCTATATGTATTCCTGGTTTTGCAAAAAGCCAAGTTAATAAGCCACTTCCTAAAATAATGATAAGCGTTACAATAAGATAATAAATAAATCCATCGATTAAAATAAAATCGCTTAAAACTAATAAAGGGATAGAATTAAAAAATAAGTGATTAAAATTTGCATGTAAAAATGGTGCAAATAAAATACCGGGAATTCCAATCAACCGCCTAGGAATAATACCTAGATATAAAAGCCGTTGTTGAAATAAAAATAAATTTATAAAAAAAATACCCCAAAGAACAACCATAATGGTAATTAATACGGGTAAGTTTGTTTGCGTATTGTTAATAATTTGATTCAAACTATTACTAATTTCATTAAGCATCGTTTACATCTTCTTTATTAGTGACATTACAAGTTAAATTTCCTTTAGCAAGTTGTACTTTAATCTTTTCACCAGGCTTAACTTGTTTACTATTAATTAGTATCTGATCATGATAGCTAGCTATAGCATATCCTCTTTCTAAGGTAGCTAAAGGGCTAACCGCATGCAGTGTTGCTAAATGACGGATTAAATGGTGTTTAAGCTGTTCTACTTTCTGAATAATTAAGTTATCCAAATTTTGTTTTGCTTTTTGCATAGATAATTTTAAGTGTTGAATTTCAGTAATAGGATTCTTAGCCATTAAAGTGGCTAAACTAAGGTTAATCCGGTGGTGATAGTTGCGTAATATCTTCGTTATATGCTGATTTAATTGTTTTTCTAAGTAATCTATTGTTTGCCAGTGCTGAGCAATAAGTTGTTCAGGGGATGAAAGGGTTGCTATCTTATGCGCCAGAATTAGACGCTGTTGCTGGATAATCCGACAAATAGCAACATGCATTCGTTTTTTAAACGTATTTAAAAGATTAAGTAATTCCACTTTATCTGGTGTTGCAGCTTCAGCCGCGGCAGTGGGGGTGGCTGCCCGTAAATCAGCTACAAAATCAGCAATAGTAAAATCTGTTTCATGGCCAACCCCGGAGATAATAGGTATTTTACTTTTATGAATAGCAAAAGCGAGCTGCTCATCATTAAAAGGCCATAGGTCCTCTATACTTCCACCACCACGAGCAAGCAAAAGTACATCAGCATGCTTATCAGCATTGGCTCGCGAAATAGCATTAATAAGTTGTTCAGCTGCTCTTTTTCCCTGGACTTCACAAGGGTATATCATAACATCCGCTAGGGGAAATCGTCTTGCTAAGGTGCATAAAATATCCCGTATAGCTGCACCTGTTTGTGAAGTAATAACGCCAATAACTGCTGGAAAACGTATAAGTGCCTTCTTAAGATGTTCGGCGAATAAGCCTTGCTGTTCTAACCTTTTTTTTAGTTGCTCAAATTGCTGATATAATTCACCAACACCAGCTTCGGTTAAGCTTTGAACAATTAGTTGATAATCACCCCTTGCTTCATATAAACTTAATTTACCATGAGCAATAACTTGTTGCCCGTCTTTAAATTGCCTGCTGTTATACGTTTGATAATTACGAAAGAAAACACATCGTATCTGAGCATTTTGATCCTTTAAGGTAAAATAGAGATGGCCTGACGTTGGTTGAGTTAGGTTAGAAAGTTCACCTAATACTGCAACATTAGCCAGTTCATGCTCTAACCAAGCACGAACCTGTTGGTTAAGCTCGGTCACTGTAACAGGTGCTAATTCTTGTTTTAAAATTGTCAATTTTTTCTACTAAAACTTTAAAGTAAAGTGAGAACTAATTTATACACAATTGATTGATGTTAAAAGTCTTTTTATTAATTTAATACATATTTACATGGATAGGTGATAAACAATGAAGTTAATACGAGTAATTTTTTTAGCCTTACCTTTTTTTGTTAACAATACAAATGCAGCCTCAACTATTGTTCATATGAAAGGAAATAGTGTACCAAGTTTACCCTCAAATTTTTATCAGGTTAAGGGTACGCATAAAGATAATCCTTATCTTAACTCTACTGGTATAGGACGTAGCAAAGGAAAGCTTATAGAAAGTATGGATATTATTGAAGATAGTTCTAAATTGCTTGATTGGCGAGCAAAAATAATTAACTCTTTTAATAAAAAACAACTTTTAAAATTAAAATCTTCAAATAGCCCACTGTTAGCACAAGACAACAGAATTAAAACGAAGAAAAATACCGCAGCCAAATTATCTGAAAACGTTAAATGGTATATTACAGCGGGGCATTTTCGAACAAAAGCTAATGCTATTGCTTTTGTTAGTCGTTTAAAAAAGTTAGGATTTTCAGTACTTATTCAACCGCTGACTAAAGGGACTTCCGTATTAATTGGCCCTTATGATTTTCGCCCGCATGCAGTAATTAGTATGCAAGAGTTAAGAAATAATGCTAATGTTCGAGGCGCTATAATTCATTTTAAATATAGCTATGGTTAAGCTCAATCCTAGTTTATCTAGCTTACTAAACTAAACTATAACGATTATTGTTATTAGCTATAATATTTATTAATTAACATATTATTAACCCATTAAGATGCAACAGATACAACCGTGCTTATTTAAAGCATATGCTTCTCAATACGAAGAGCTAATACTTAAGGAACTTCACATTCATGGTGAAGTTCCAACATGGCTTTCAGGAAGTTTTATTAGCATTGGGCCTAGCCAATTTGAGGTTGGATCAACTAATTTTAATCATTGGTTTGATGGTTTTGCTATGCTTAAAAAATTTACCTTTAAGTCAGGCTGTATTCATTTTCAAAATCAGTTTTTACAATCACAAGAATATATTGAAAGCAATAGGCGTGGTAAATTGAATGCTAATGAGTTTGGCACTTATGCAAGTAAATCTAAATTAGGAAGGGTATTATTTTCTTTAAAGGAGTTAGTTGGTAGTAAATTACATGACAATTGTGTTGTAAATACAACTCGTATTGATGATAGTTATATTGCTATGACAGAAAGTAAAAACGTTGTTTCATTTAACATTAAAAATCTAAGTACAACGAAAAACTTTAATTTTAACGATAAAATCACAGAGCATCTTACTACGGCGCATCCTCATTTTGATCCTACTACTGGCGAATTAATTAATATCGCTATTGAGGTTGGTAAAGCTAATAAGTACCATATCTATAAAATAGATCCTTTAAGTAAAACACGTAAAATTATTCAAACCTATTTATCTCATAATTTGTTCTATATTCATAGTTTTAGTATCACCAGAAACTATATTATCTTATTTAAATCACCCTTAGTTATAAATAAATTTAAATTATTATTCGGGTTGCCTTTTAATAATACCTTGGCTTATAAAGAAAATTTGCCATCCGTGTTTGTTATTGTTGATAGAAGAAACGGAAAACTACATGAAATAGAGGCAGAGCCTTTTGTGTGCATACATAGCATAAATGCTTATGAACATAAAAATGAAATCATTTTAGATTTAATATGCCAGCAAGCAGGTAATCCATATGATAAATTATATTTATCGAATCTTTGCTCGAGTAAACCGACTTTACCAACTGGCGCAATAAAGCGGTATGTTGTTGATACTCAAGCTAGAAATTGTAACCAAGAAATTTTAACCAGCAACAATCAGGAATTTCCACGAATAAACTACAAAAGATGTAATGGAAATAATTATCAATTTATCTATACAAATTCGATCGATGGTCCAAATAATCAATTTTTTAATACCATACAAAAAATGAATACTCAAACGGGCAGCATACAACATTGGCGTAAAAAGGATAATTATGTTGGTGAAGCTTTGTTTGTATCAAAACCTCACTGTCAGTCAGAGGATGATGGGATTTTATTGTCTATAGCATTTGACATAAATACGCAATTATCCACTTTAATAATCATAGACGCTTTATCAATGCAGTTATTAGCAGAGGCATATTTGCCCATCCATTTACCTTTTGGTCTACATGGAAACTTTTACAACGATACAATTGTTTAACTTGCAATAAAATAGACATCTTTAGAAACTAATAAGTTTTCAAAGACATCTAATATTGAATTGTCGTTACTCTGCAAACAAAGTATTAAGGTAAAGCAAAATGCCAATTCATCTCCTCAGAGAGTTTTTGCAACATGATTTCACCACGTATACTATTGCCCTTAGAGTTTACGCGAGGACTAATAACTGCTATACCTGCTTTACCTGGTACAACAGCAATAGTATATCCTGAAACACCACTTTTAGCAGGCATTCCTGTTTTTACCATATGAGTTCCTGTTTCATCATATAATCCACAAGTTGCCATAATTGCTAATGTTATTTTACATGTTTCAGGAGAAATAATTTTCTCATTAGTCATTGGATCACGACCTGCATTAGCAAGGAGGGCTGGCAGGTAAATCATTTGTTCCAATTGGGCTTCATAGGAGCAAATAGTAAAATACAAGTCCAGTGTTTCATAAACATCAGTACGTAAGTTATTACGGCTTTTTAATAAGTAAGCTAAGGAGCGATTGCGGTTACCAGTTCTTTTTTCAGAAGCAAAAATAAGAGGATTGATACTTAAGCGCTGATTAAAAAGTTTTTGTACCCAATGCTCTAACCAGGCAAATTGTTGTTCTCCTACACCGGGAATATGTGAGCAAAGAGTTATTGCACCTGCATTTAGCATAGGATTTGAAGGTTTAGGTCCAAATTGTTCAAGGCGCGTAATTGAGGCAAAATCATCACCTGAAGGCTCTACCTTGACCCATTGAAACACTTTGTCTGGGCCTAGCTCTTCTAATAAGCCAATAAGTGGGATTAATTTGCCTGTACTTTGTAGAGTAACGGGAAAGAGAGGCATATTACTGTAAGAAAGGCTTTTCCCATTTAAAACGGTTACAGCGATACCTGTTAGGTCATTATCTACATTCGCAAGTTCAGGAATATAATTTGCTGTTTGGCCGTCATGATTGGTTTGTGCAAATTCAACAATGCTTTTTAATAGATTTAGTGAGATATTTTTAGACATTGATTATAAAATAAATTAAAAGGTCGTATTATGCTAAATTTAGCACAGCAAGACAAATATAGGGCAATTTAGAACTAAATAAAAAATGACTTATTTGGCTTGGATAAATGCTTGTAATTGCTTACCAATATCTGTTGCTCGCATTAAACTCTCGCCAATTAAGAATACATTAATATTATTTTCTAGCATGAGAATAATATCATTAGGCGTGTTAATGCCACTTTCAGTAATGATAAGTTTATCGGCAGGAATGTCTTTCGCTAATTCAAGTGTCGTAGTTAAAGTAGTAACAAATGTATGCAGACTACGATTATTAATACCAATTAAAGGGGTGGGTAGTTTAAGGGCTCGTTCAAGTTCTTCTCGATTATGGCTTTCAACTAAAACAGCCATATCTAAAGCCTGCGCTTCCTGGCAGAAATCCATTAATTGCATATCACTTAATAAATCAACAATTAATAAAATACAATCGGCTCCTAATTCGCGACTTTCTGCAATTTGATAACTATCAATAATAAAATCTTTTCTTAAAATAGGTAGGGAAGTGCTCTGCTTAGCCAGTGCCAAATAATTATTATTACCTTGAAAAAATTGTTTATCAGTAAGTACAGATAAACAACTTGCTCCATTTTTTTCGTAAATCTTAGCAATAGTTACTACATCAAAATCTTCCCGAATAATACCCTTGCTGGGAGATGCTTTTTTTATTTCGGCGATGATGGCAGGACGAGAGTACTTAATTGCAGCAACAAAATCACGTGGTTGATCTAAAGCTAAAACAGCTAGTTCTTGCAAAGGCCTTTCTTTTTTTGCTTTCTGTACTTCTAATAATTTATGCTCGGCTATTTTCTTTAATATACTAGTGGTCATAATTAAGTTACGTTTCTGGTAAAATCTCGAAATTGTAAAAATTGTCGTTCTGCAGCACCATTGTTAATAGTAGCTGCTGCCAGTTCAACTCCAGACTTAAAATCACTAACTATTTCAGCACAATATAGTGCTATAGCAGTATTTAGTAGGATACTATCATACGCAGCGCCTTTCTCGCCTTTAAAAACATGCTCAATCAGGTCTAAACTTTGTGCTGAGGAGTTCACAATTATATCATTTAGATTAGAATGGTAGCAATTAAAATCTCTTGGGTTTATAGACCAAGTAAATTGTTTACCGTTACAGTACTCAATGATCTGGGTAGGGGCTGCAATACTAATTTCATCTAAACCATCTTCTGAATGAAGAATAATGATCCGCTTACCACCTAAATTAACTAGGACATTTAATAACTTTTCTTGCCAAGTTTTTGAGAATACTCCAATAACTTGTTTCTTAACTTTAGCTGGATTTAATACAGGCCCTAATAAATTAAAGAAAGTTTTTATTCCTAGTTGCTTGCGTACTTCTTTAACCCTTTGAGCTGCTTGATTGAAGTGTGGTGTAAAGAGAAAACAAATATTATTTTGTTGTAAACAACACTTTAACTGTTCATCAGATAATTTGATATTAAATCCTGCTTCTAATAATAAGTCTGCACTTCCACTTGAACTTGAAACAGAATAATTGCCATGCTTCGCAACTTTTGCACCCGCTGCTGCTGCAACAATACTGCACGCTGTGGAAATATTAAATGTGTGCTTACCATCTCCACCTGTTCCGGCAAGATCAATGACATCATCACCTAGGTTAATGGTACGCATGGCAGATTGGATTGTTTTAGCCGCTGCAGTAAGCTCATCTATAGTTTCACCTTTAGCACGCATTAAGACTAAAAATGCACCAATTTCTGCATCAGAAATTTTATCTTCAATACAAGCCGAGATTACGCCTTGCATTTCAGTAAAAGTTAAATCCTCTTTATTAATTAAATGTTCAAAAATTTTTGCAAGCTTCATAATTTAAAAAATTAGCTAATAATTGTAAGCCATATTCACTCAAAATTGATTCAGGATGGAATTGTAGCCCAAAAAGAGGGTATTGACGATGAGAGATTGCCATGATTGTATCATTTGCCCAGGCATCAATGGCAAAACTTGTAGGTAACGTAGCAACATCAATTGCAAGGGAATGATAGCGCATACCCTGAAATGGATTAGGCAAATTTTGAAAGAGTTTGCGTTTATGATGAATGATAGGTGATGTTTTACCATGAATAGTCTCAGGAGCCTGAATAATTTTTGCTCCAAATGCATGAGCAAGACATTGGTGGCCTAGGCAAATACCTAAGATAGGTATGGTTTGATAAAAATGTGCAATAGTTGCTAGAGAAATACCAGCATCTAGAGGGCCTTTAGGTCCAGGCGATATAACAATATGAGAAGGTGATAATTGTTCAATATCAGTAATAGTTAAATCATTATTTTTAAAAACGCGGACATCTTGATTCAATATTTGAAAATATTGGACTAAATTGTAAGTAAATGAATCATAGTTATCAATTAATAACAGCATGTTAAGCCTATAGAGAAAATTCCTCACCCAGGTAGACAGTTCGAACCTGTTGATTAGCTAAAATTTCATTTGGGGTTCCTTCACATAAAATTTTACCTTGATTAACAATGTAGGAGCGTTCACAGATATCTAATGTTTCTCTTACATTATGATCAGTAATTAAAACACCAATGTTTTTTTTACATAAATGAGAAATAATTCGTTTAATGTCAATAACTGAAATAGGATCAACACCGGCAAAGGGCTCATCCAATAGAATAAAAGCGGGCTCAATAGCGAGTGCGCGTGCTATTTCAACCCGGCGCCTCTCACCACCGGAAAGGCTTAAACCTAAATTATTAGCGAGATGTGAAATATGAAATTCTGCCAATAACTGCGTTAACTTATGCTGACGTGCTTCTTTATCCAAATCTTTACGTAGCTGCAAAATAGAATCAATATTTTCAGCAACAGTCATTTTACGAAATACAGATGCTTCCTGTGGTAAATAACCTATACCAAGGCGAGCACGCTGGTGCATAGGTGCTAAAGTAATATCTTGCTTATCTAGAAAAATTTTACCCTCATCGCATGCTTGTAAACCAACTATCATATAAAAACAAGTGGTTTTGCCAGCGCCATTAGGACCTAATAAACCTATACACTCACCACGTCGAATTGTGATGCTAATATCACTAACAACAACTCGCCCTTTAAAAGCTTTTTTTAAATGAAATGCTGATAATTCATTAGATTCTTGGTGCATTGCTAATGTAGTATTCGATTGTAGTATTGCACGACCTAAATTGTCTTGTGCCTGTCGTTTACTGAAACTTAATAGATGACGAGAACCTAATATTTTATTTACAAAAGCGAGTTTTGAAAGAAATCTACTCATGTTTTTTTACCCGGATGAAAAATAATTGTAGTTCGTACATTTTTATCACCGTAGGAAACTACATGCTTTTGCTTAGTGTCATAAGTAATTTTAGGAGCAGATAAGGAATCATCGCCTTGCTCAACGCGTGCATTGCCAATTAATGTAATTAAATGTTTCTCAGGATAGTAGCGAATTTGTAATGCATAAGCATGAAGAGGTGGCTTGTCAGTATCTGTTTGTGTCCAGAAATGGGCAAGTTCTTTAGAAGACCCTTCTGCTCTCGCAAAAATAAGCTTATTTTCTTGATTACCTTTAGTAATTGCTTTATGAGCTCTTAGATGAGTTGTTCCCTGATCAAATTGAACATTTCCTATATAAACACCACGATGAGTCGATTGATTTAAATCCGCTGAGTCAGCTGATAGTTGCGCAATTGCTGCTCGATCTGTTTCTAAAGCATAAGTTTGAAAACTGAGAAAACTAAGCAAATATATAAAAATAAATTTTCTATTACACATGATTAGGCTCATAAGTTGCACGTGCTTTATTTAATAATTCAACTCGTTTTTCATCAAGATAAGCATTCATGCCTTGGGAATGAATAATACTGCCAGGTTGTTCAAATATTACAGCAAGCGCAGTAGTGGCAAATTTTTTCTCAGGATAATAAATAAGTTCTTCTGTTTTTAAAGTACTTTCAGGATTTTTTATACCTTTACCTTGATGAATAATAACATTACCAACCAAATTAATTTGTTTGCCTTTATCCAGTGCTAATGCCTTTTGTGAATAAATGTTCCAGTTAGATTCATTTTCTTGACTGAGAACAATATGGGGGGTATCAAATATATAAGTATTATTCACAGGGATATGTTTTGCTTGAGGACTTTCTATAAACTGAGCCAACGCGCCTTTAGCGTCGAATTGCCAGACTTTGAGTCCTTTAATAATTGAGTCAGGCGTGTTTGCTAATATATGATTATCTAATTTTTCTTGAGATGAGGAGCTTGCATAGTACCAACCTGAGCACGATAAAATTATAAGTAAGCAAAAGCCCCAGGCAGATTGTTTAGCAGCATTCATGATAATAAATACCTTGTTAGTGCCTCTTCTTGTTTTTGTTGGACGCTTAAAATAAGATCACATACTTCTCGTACAGCACCACGTCCACCATTTTGTTCGGTTTGCCAGACAGCAAATTCTTTAATTTGTGGTACAGCATTAGCAACAGCAATGCCTAGGCCTACTTGCTGTATGATTGGTAAATCGGGTAAGTCATCACCAATATAAGCAAAATGTTCATTCGTTAATCCTAGGCGCTCTTTAAGTTGAAGATAAGCGTTGCGCTTATCGACTTGGTTTTTAAAATAATGTTGAATGCCTAGTTGCTCCATACGAAAGTCAACTACAGGATTACGGGCCGTAGTAATAACTGCTACATCAATACCTGCTGCCATAAGTAGTTTTAAACCCATACCATCTTGAACGTGAAAGGCTTTTAATTCATTGCCATAATTATCTAAATAAAGTAGGCCATCTGTTAAAACCCCATCTACATCACAAATTAAACATTTTATTTTTTTTGCTCTTTCTATTAAGTTAGTTGTTGTCATTATTACTCACTTCTTGATAAAGGTGTAATCTGCTTTATACAGAACTATAGCAAAAGATTATAACAAAAAATTTAATAAACGCCTGCTTTAAGAAGATCATGTAAATGAAGTACCGCAAAAGGGCGTTTAAAATCATCAATAACGACTAATGAGGTAATCGTATATTTCTGCATCAGAGCTAATGCTTCAACAGCTAAAATTCCTTTAGAAATAGTTTTACAGTTTTTATTCATAACCTCAGTAATTGGTGTTGTATTAATATTAATCTGTTGATTTAAGGTACGTCTAATATCGCCATCTGTGTAAACGCCGAGTAAATAGCCTTGTTTATCGATAACGCAGGTCATACCTAACTTTTTAGCAGTCACCTCAATTAATGCTTCGCTTATTGTTGCTGTTTCTTTAATTAATGGTAAAGCTTCGCCTTGATGATAAAGATCATCTATTCGTAGTAAAAGGCGACGACCCAAGGAACCTCCAGGATGCGACAATGCGAAATCTGTTTCATTAAATCCTTTGGCTTGTAATAAGGCAACAGCTAAAGCATCACCCATTACGAGTGTAACGGTAGTACTTGTGGTGGGTGCTAGACCAAGTGGACATGCTTCTTGTTTAACACTAATATCAAGCGAAACATTTGCTGCTTTTGCTAGTATTGATTCTGGATTACCAGTTAAGGCAATGATCGGAACTTGCAACCGTTTCAGTAAAGGTAATAGTATAACAATTTCATTCGTGTTTCCTGAGTTTGAAATAGCAATGATAATATCATCTTTGGTAATCATTCCCATATCGCCATGACTTGCTTCACCTGGATGTAAAAAAAATGCAGGCGTTCCGGTGCTTGATAAAGTAGAAGCAATTTTATTAGCGATATGTCCTGATTTTCCCATGCCTGTAACGACAACACGTCCACGCGAGTTAAGTAATAATTCACAAGCTTGCTCAAAACGATTATCAATGCGTTGGGTTAGCTCAAGGACTGCTTGTGCTTCCATTTCAATAACAGCTAATGCTAATTTACCAAAATTCATTTTCTTATTCTAAGTAAGCAAATTAGTGAGCTTATCATACAAATTATTACCTAACAAAAATTAATTTTAGGTAAATTTTAATAATTAAATAATCCATATCGCTGCTTTTTTTAATTACTGTTCACCAACTTTATTAATATTTTTTTAAAAAAAATAAGTTAGTAATATTGATAAAGGAGTAGAAATTTAATAATTTTGATAGCCAATATAAGCAGTTGTTAATTAAATAATTAATATAAAAATAGTAATTTTTTTTTAGCAACTATATACTTATTCTTTAATTAAATAAGAGAGTTTCATTATGCAGAATAGTTTGGTGCAAATCACCAACCTAACATTCAGCCGAGGCACTCGAATCATATTTAACAATATTAATATGACAGTGGAGCGTGGCAAAATTACTGCTATTATGGGACCTAGTGGCAGTGGTAAAACTACCTTATTAAAATTAATTGGTGCTCAACTTAATCCAGATGAGGGGGAGATACTCATTAATGGGTTAAATATGCAGCATTTACCGCGTAAAGAACTTTATAAAGTAAGGCAGAAAATAGGATTATTATTTCAGTCAAGCGCATTATTTACACATTTAACTGTATTTGAAAATGTTGCCTTTCCTTTAAGAGAACATACTAAACTTAATGAAGATATGATACGTGATATCGTACTTATGAAGTTAGAAGCTGTAGGGTTAAGAGGTGCAGCTAATTTAATGCCTGCTGAGTTATCAGGCGGTATGGCTAGACGGATAGCCTTAGCAAGAACAATTGCCCTTGATCCTGAGCTTATGATGTATGATGAACCTTTTACTGGTCAAGATCCAATCTCCATGGGCGTTTTAGTACGTTTAATTAAACGGTTAAATGAATTATTACATACAACAACAATTATTGTATCTCATGATGTAGAAGAAACTTGCTCTATTGCGGATTATGTGTACTTAATTTCTGAAGGCCATTTTATAGGATATGGAACGCCTCAGCAGTTACGAGAATCAACTGTACCACAAATTAGGCAATTTATGCATGGTGAACCTGATGGTGTAGTTCCCTTTCACTATCCAGCTAGACCCTTAATTGAGGAACTGTTAGATGCTTAATAAACTAGCACAGGCAGGGCAGCGAAGTATAATTATTCTTCAAAGTATTGGTAATTCAGGGCGATTTTTGAGTGGCGTTTTTCTTCGAAATCCTGATGTCCGTCGCCTATGGCCTAATCTGGTAAGTCAAATTCATTTCGTTGGCGTTTTATCCTGTTTAATTATTATTGTTTCAGCTCTTTTTATCGGGATGGTAGTTGGTCTGCAAGGCTACAATACCTTACAAAAATTTGGGGCTGCGAGCCAATTAGGGCAATTATTAGCATTAAGTATCACCCGTGAATTAGGACCAGTTATTAGCGCATTGCTTTTTGCAGGTAGAGCAGGCTCGGCTGTTACAGCAGAAATTGGTTTAATGAAGGCAACTGAACAGCTAGCTAGTATGGATATGATGGGTGTCGATCCATTAAGCCGTGTAATTTATCCTCGTTTGCTAGCAGGCATAGTTTCACTACCTTTATTAACATTGATCTTTTCTGCAGTAGCTGTGTATGGTGGTTATTTCATCGGTGTGGATTGGTTGGGTGTGGATTCAGGAAGTTTCTGGTCTAATATGCAGTCTGCTGTAAGTTTTAGAGTTGACGTGCTTAGTGGCATTATTAAAAGTGTTGTTTTTGCCTTTGTAGTTTCTTGGATTGCTGTTTTTCAAGGATTTATGTGCATTCCAACGGCAGGAGGAATTAGCCAAGCTACTACTAAAACAGTCGTATATTCGTCATTAGCGGTCTTAGGGTTAGATTTTCTTTTAACAGCCATGATGATTGGAGGTTGGTAAATGAATAGTAAACAACGTTATATAGATGTCAGCGTTGGATTTTTTATGTTGCTTGGTTTACTAGCTTTATTAATAATGGTAATGAAAGTGAGTGGAATTACAGAGCTTGCTTCAAACAAAGGTTATCATGTAACTGCTGATTTTACTGATATAGGCGGTTTAAAAGTAAGAGCGCCTGTGACCATAGCAGGTGTGAAGGTAGGTGAAGTCACAAAAATTGAATTACAGCCTAGTGAGCTTAATGCCAAAGTCACTATGTTATTGCGCTCAGATAAGCCCATTCCTTTTGAAGATGCGACAGCGCGTATTTTAACGGAAGGCTTATTAGGCTCTAATTATATTAGCATTGTACCTGGCTTTGATGATGATAGTAGTTCTGATCATCCTTATTTAAGAGAAGGGGATAAAATCCCTAAAACGCAGGAAGCCATAATTCTTGAAAATTTAATTGGTCAACTTTTATTTAATATCAAAAAATAGGTGGAGAACATGAAAGTAATAAAACTAATTTTTTTAGGCTTTTGTATATGTTTAGCACAAACTTTGTGGGCTCAGTCTTCGCCTATTCCGATGCTGCAAGATACAGCTGATCAAATTGTAACCACTCTTAAACAGAACAAAACGAGCCTTAAAAAAAATCATACTATTATTTATCAGGCTGTTGAGCGTCATCTTTTACCCAGGGTAGATGTAAATGGCATGGCACGATCGGTTTTAGGACGTCAAGCTTGGAGTAAAGCAACACCGTCAGAGCGTAGCCAATTTACCCAAGCTTTTACGCAGCTAGTAATTCGCACTTATTCAAACCCATTAGCTGAATACACAAGTGAAACAATAAAGTTTTTACCTATTAAAGGTTCCTTGGATAAGCGTTTTGTGCGAGTAAATAGTATAATTATGCGGCCTAATGGAAAAAATATTCCACTTAATTATAGTTTAGTTGCCAAAGATGGTGATTGGAAAATTTATGATTTAAGTGTGGAAGGAGTAAGTTTACTACAAAGCTTCCGTTCTCAATTTGCTCAAGTATTACAATCTTCAAATATGCAAGCGTTGATCAAAGAAATGCAAGCACGAAGTAAAAAGGCTGCCTAAGAATGGCCGACTCCTCTTTTAAAGCATCTAAGTGCTTAACGTTTTCAGTGATTGAAACGGAAAGAAAACGTTTACTAAATTATTGTCGTGCTAATAAAGGCTTAACGCTAACGATTAATCTTGAAGAAGTGTCCTTATGTGATAGTGCAGGGCTTGCTTTTTTAATTGAGTTTAAAAGATTAGCACGAAAATATAAAAAGCAAAGTAATCTAGAGGGTATGAGAGAGTCTATTTTGGCTTTAGCAGAGTTTTGCGGAGTAGCAGACATGTTAGCTGATGAAGGCAGATTAGCTGAAGGCCCATAATATTATCATTATATTGGGCACTTAAAATGCGATTGTTATATCTTATATTTATCTGCTACGACTTGTTCGTAGCATTAGACCTCTTGCCTAACCTATTTATTTTACGTGATTGCTGTGTTGCAAGGTCTTCTTCGGTGCTCATTTACGCCATGTAAACTCCGCTCCTCAAAACCCTTGCGCCTTGCACTCACAAAAAATAAATAGGTTAGGCAAGAGGTCTATTCTTTAATTTTCCTGATTAGTTATAATGTCAACACTTTGGCTGCTTTTCTATTATAGTTATAAATAGAAACTGTACTTTATTAGTTTTACAGCATAAACTTGCTAACTTTTTTTATGAATTAAACTCAAGTCTTTTCGATAGTTTGCCGATGTTCTTATGCAGAAGTAGTAAAGAAATAAATAGACAATAATTTTTACTAAAAGATTTGGGCAGCTTCGGCTGATAATAATAAAAAATATTAGTAAGTGAGATGTTATGTTAACCAATGATGCTTTAGAAGAACAATTACGTAATCTCGAACATATCCATTATGCCAAGGTCGAAGGTGATGGGTACCATTACCAGATAACCATAGTATCAGATGTTTTCAAAGATAAATCTCCTGTTATGCGGCAACAATGGGTTTATGGAAAATTAAAAGAATACATTACTTCTGGGAAACTGCACGCGCTAAGTATGAAGACCTGGACAAAAGAAGAATGGGAGAAAAAACGTGGATAAGTTAATTATTAACGGCAATAAAGCATTAAATGGAGAAGTTTTTATTTCCGGCGCCAAAAATTCAGCTCTCCCAATTATGGCCGCCACATTACTGGCTACAGATAATGTCACAATTCGTAATGTACCTCGACTTCGTGATGTTAATACTATGATTGCGCTTCTTAAGCAATTAGGCGCAGAAGTAGTTATTGATGAAGAAATGAATGTTCAAGTAGATTCAGGCTCCGTGAATGAAATTGTTGCTCCTTATGAGCTAGTTAAAACAATGCGGGCGTCTATTTTAGTATTAGGCCCTTTATTAGCTCGCTTTGGTAAAGCAGACGTATCGCTACCAGGCGGATGCGCTATCGGGACAAGGCCGGTTGACTTACACTTGAAGGCTTTAAAGTCTATGGGTGCAGATATTACGGTTAAAAATGGTTTTATTAAAGCGCGCTGTAAACGAGGGCGTCTACAAGGTAGGCCGCTTTTGTTCGATACCGTAACTGTAACAGGCACTGAAAATATTATTATGGCTGCTGTTCTAGCAGAAGGAAAAACAACGATAAAAAATGCTGCTAGGGAACCAGAAATAGTCGACTTAGCAAATTTTTTGAATCAAATTGGTGCTAAAATTTCTGGTGCTGGTACAGCAACCATTGAAATTGAAGGTGTAGAAGCGCTTGGCGGTGGCACTTATTCTGTTATGCCTGATCGTATTGAGGCAGGAACTTATCTAGCTGCAGGAGCAATAACCAGGGGTAAAGTTACTGTAAGGCGAGTTAAACCTGAAAATTTACTATCCATGTTATGTAAATTTGAAGAAGCAGGTGCTGATTTAACAATAGGTGAAGATTGGGTTTGTTTAAATATGCATGGCTTAAGGCCTCAATCAGTCAATATTATTACCGCACCATATCCTGCTTTTCCTACTGATATGCAAGCTCAATTTATGGCTTTAAATACAGTTGCAGAAGGTGCATCTTCTGTGACTGAAAATATTTTTGAAAATCGTTTTATGCATGTTCAAGAATTACAACGTATGGGCGCTCAAATACAACTTAACGGTAATACAGCCTTAATTAATGGTGTTGATCATTTAACAGGCGCGCCTGTTATGGCTACTGATCTACGTGCTTCAGCTAGTCTTATTTTAGCTGCTTTAGTCGCCGATGGAGAAACCTATATTGAACGTGTTTATCATGTCGATAGAGGTTATGAGCGTATTGAAGAAAAATTGTTAAGGCTCGGAGCCGATATTACACGTGAGTCAGCTAAATGATTATAAGACAAGAGTTAGAAGCGTATGTTCATCGATTATTAGCCTGTTCAGATTTTAATGATTATGCTCCAAACGGTTTACAGGTAGAAGGGAAAGAAAAAATATCTTCTATTGTAACAGCTGTAAGTGCTTCTGAAAGTGTAATTAAAGAGGCTTGTGTTTTGCAGGCAGATGCTTTGCTTGTTCATCATGGGTTTTTTTGGCGTGGTGAAAAGCCTACGATTACAGGTATAAAACGCTCAAGGATAGCTAAACTATTAAGCCAGGATATTAATTTATTCGGTTATCATTTGCCACTCGATTGTCACCTCGAGCTAGGCAACAATGCTTGTTTAGCTCAACTACTAGATTTGCAAACAGTAAAACAGCATCGTCTACAAAATACGCCGAATTTATTATGGTCAGGTTCATTTACGTTAAATAAAACTAGTGAAGAAGTAATTTCTTTGTTAACTAAACAATTAAAGCAAAAACCAATCCATGTGACTGGCAATAATAAATCAATCAAAACGATTGCTTGGTGTAGTGGTGCAGCACAAGATTTTATTGAAGATGCCTATGCCTTAGGCGTTGATGCCTATTTAAGTGGTGAAATCTCTGAGCGAACCTTTTATCAAGCGCAAGAATTAGGTATGCATTATTTTGCTTGTGGCCATCATGCAACTGAGCGTTATGGTATTCAAGCCCTAGGAGAGCACCTAGCATCTAAATTTAATTTAACGCACCAATTTATTGATACAGAAAACTTTATTTAATAACTTCAGAAACTGCCATTAAGGGCCAATCATCGGAAAAAAGGTCTTCAAAGCTTGTCCACATGTAGAATGGGGATGCTTAGATAATTCTTGTACACAGCGTTTTTTCAGCGCTTTTTTCAACTGACTTTCTCTCCTCATTGGAAGTTTCCAAAGAAGTTTAATATTGGATTTATAAATTTTAACTTTTTATAAATTAATAGATCCAGAAAAAGCCTCCCGGATCTATTAACTAAAGTTTTAACTCTACATTGATGGCGTTAAAGCAGTTTCTACGTTGTTTTCTTTTAAAATTTGTTCTTTCTCATTAGGAAGTTCTTCAATCCTTACGGTTTGTTTTTCTTTTAACTTAGTTATTAATTCCTGTAAATGAGGCAAATTTGGCTCTGAAGCTGTTATCCACTTTATCTTAGTTTCTTCATCACCTATTTTTATAGCAAAGCCTTCTTTTGTATGATTAATAATAATAGGTTTTGGCTCATAATTAGCTGCAATTATTTTTTCAAATTCTGGTAAATCCATAAATTGAAGTTCCATACCATTAAGGACACGGTGGCCATTAGTTAACGTAAAACCGGTAAGGAGTTCATGTGCTTTACCACTATAAGCTACTGCGATTAATGAGCAGGCGCTACCGAGTAACTTCCAACTTAAATCAAGAGACATACCAATACTCCAACCTAATCCTTTACCTAATAAGCCCATAGCAGAGCCTAAAAGATAAGCAAATGAAACGCCAAAAAAAGTATCTAGTAATTTCCCTGCATAAGTTGGTGCAACTAACATAATACCCATACTTGATGTTGGGCCTAAAAATAAAACTAACCCACTAGCAAAAATAGCTGTAAAGGATTGGCGCATAGGTAATAAAGAATACGATTTAGAAGTCAGATCCCCTAGCAGCCAACCTACAGAAGTGCCAGTAGCTCGCAAAGGGAGCGCGAATAAGGGTACTGTAATAGCAGTAATAGGATAATCTTTATACTTGTTCTGAACTGGATCCGTATGGGAAATAAATTGTTTATTAACAAATTGGGTGAATTTATTCCATTCGAGCTCATTTATATAAGCATTTTTAGCGTTAGTCGTCGCTGCTAGTAATAAGTGATTAACTTTAGCTAACGGCATGTTAGAAATAAACGTTTGAGTTGTTGATAGGCAACTGACATAAGATTCTTCATCTACTACATTGGTGCGATTTAAAGATAATGCTTCATCTAATAATTGCATGAGTGTTGCATTGCTGCCACTACGAATCGTATAGGTTTCATCAATTTGATTACGAACAAAAAAAGTTATAGTAGCTAAAACTCTTAAAGCTAATAAATGCTCTTGAAACTCTTCTGTAGAGTTAAAATTTAAGTCAGGTTTTAATTTGGGTTTAAGCAGCGTTAACCAGTTTTCAATGAATGTGATTTGCTTAAAGCGAGTTTTTACATCTTTTTTACCGAAAAACAATGAAACTTTATAAGGATGAGGCGATGACTCTAAATTTAATTTAGTACGATTTTCATAATCAGCGCGAAGGGTTTGTAACTTTGTTAAAAAACTATCAGTAAGTGTTAGATGCATTTTTACCTCACGTCCATGGTTGAGATGAGTCTTTTTTATATTACGAGTGTTTATTTAAAAAATGCAATTTAATTATTTTTTTCTTTAAATTTTAGAGCAATATTTTGAAAAAATGTAACAAATGATATAGTTAATTTTCGTTTAAGTAAGGTAAAAGCATGCCGCCATTGAAAAAAATTGCTTATTTATTAAGGTTACCTCAATGGAGTAAGGCTGCTTTTGTTTTTTTAGGCGTTATTTATTCTGGGTTGCCAAGCTATTTACTGCATGCTCTTTTAGCGGCATTTGCATTTTGTTTATTATCAAGTGCTGTATATATATATAACGATTTACACGATCGTGAGCACGATAAAGTACATCCAAAAAAATGTAGACGTCCTTTAGCCAGTGGCGAAATTTCTTTAACGTTAGCGCAAGTCCTTTTATTTTCTCTTTTAATAATAAGTTTAGTTTTAGCCTTAAACATTTCAAATTTACTCTTTTTAATTTTACTTTGTTATTTAATTATTAATCTTGCTTATAACTATATTTTAAAAAAAATTCCTATTTTAGATGTTTTATGTATAGCAAGTGGTTTTATGCTTCGTGTTCTTGCAGGGACATTAGGTATTGGTTTGCCTATCTCTTGGTGGTTGACATGTACAGCTACCCTAATTAGCTTATTTATTGCATTTAGTAAGAGAAGCCTTGAAAAAAAGTTGGGTCTAAGTACTGAAACAAGGGTAGTATTAAAAAAATATTCCCAACCAATGCTTGATAGTTTAATCATGCTCACTGGCGTAGGTTCGTTTCTATTTTATTTGCTTTATACCATCGTTGTGCGAGAAGAAGCTTTTTACTTTCTTATAACACTCCCTTTTGCAGCAATTGGCCTTTGGCGCTTTGCTTGGTTATCCAATCGTCCTGTTACTTATAATGATGATCCTATGGCTGTTTTTTTTCATGACTTTTTATCACGTTTAAATTTATTAATTTTTTTATTCTTAACATTCGTGGCGTTAGCAAATGGCTAATAAAAAATGGCTTTTACTATTTGCAATTATTATTTTTATTTACTTAGTTATATTACAAATATATGCTATTTGGCCTTTTACTATTGATGATATGTACATTAGCCTTCGCTATGCGAAGCATTTAGCAAATGGTCAAGGTTTGTTATGGAATATTAATGAACCGCCTGTAGAAGGTTATTCTAATTTTAGTTTTGTAATGCTAGCAACATTAGCAATAAAGTTAAATTTAAATCCCGTTATTGTACTTAAATTTGTCGGTTTAATTGGATTATTGCTTTTAACTTTCAGTATTTATTTACTTACTCGTCTATGGTTTACACCACTTTTATCTTGTCTACCTTGTTTGGGGGTTCTTGTTTATCGCGGGCAAATTATTTGGTCTGTAAGTGGCTTTGAGACAACTGTTTATCAGGCATTAATTTGCTTCTCACTTTTTGCCTTATTAAAGGCTTTAGGTTATCGCTTATACCCTAAGCAAGAAGCTAAAAGGAGTCAGTTAGCTTTTATAGTAAGTGGTATTTTATTAGGCTTAGCAAGCTTGACTAGACCAGAAGGCCCTTTTTTTGTGATACTATTTTATAGTATCGCGTGGTTTGATAAAAAAAATAATCTTAACTTTTATAGAAAAGATCTATTAATAGGCATACTAGCTTTTTCTACTCTTTATATTCCCTACTTTGCATGGCGTTTATACTATTTTGGACAGCTATTTCCAAATCCTATTTATTGCAAGGGCTTGGTTGACTCTTATTTTGGTCAAATTGATAAAAATTATTTAAAGTTGGCCTGGCCCTTTTTTTTGTTAGCATTACCAGCTATATGGCAAGCACAGGATCATCGTCATTATTATTTTTGGCTGCCAAGTGTCCTTTATTTATTACTTTTAATAAGTGCAGATCCCATAGTTGCTTTTGAAAATCGATTGTTTTTACCTGCTTTTGTTTTACTTCTACCTTTAAGCTTAAAGGGATTAGGAGAAATTATTGCTTATTGCTTGCAGGATAAGGGGCAAAGTAGTTTTTATCAATTCGCTTTAATAATTATCTCAATTTTGGTGGGATTTAGTTTTATACCAATATTAAGCTTAGCCAATTTAAAATATTTTACCTTAAATCCTCAGAAAGGTGAGCTCTTAAGAAAGCAGGTAGCTACATGGCTTGAGAAAAATATTGCAAGCAATAGTCATGTGGTACTAGCTGATAGTGGGTTAATTCCTTATTATAGTTCTTTGGCTTTTATTGATTCTTTTTGCTTAAATAATAAAGATATGACAACGCTACCTCGTAAGCTAATGTCAATTCAAGGATGCGAAAAAATTATTAAACAAAAGCCTGAAGTTATTATTTTAACATCTCTTATTGAGAAAAAAATAACTTATCCTTCTGTAGATGCGTGTTTATATAACTATATAAAATTAAGTAAATTTTACCGATTTAGGATAGCTTTTCAAACTTCTGAGTCAAATCCTAAGTATCGTTATGATATTTATACAGCATTGCATTAAAGATATAGTAAGATAGACTTATTCTTTTGTGGGTTTGGATTAGAGATACTTAAATGTATAACGCAAGCAATTATAGGCTAATTATATTAAATTATATAAAAGGATTAGATAACGAATGCAAACCCTAAGTGCACTTATAACTAAAGTTTATAAAAAATTACCAGTAATTACATTTGATGTGCTATCTATTCCTGTGGCGTGGTATCTATCTTATTGGTTAAGATATAACATGAATCCAATGCTTAGCCATTTTAAGAGTGAGCATTCCTTAGAGGCACTTTCTATTCTATTAATCTTTCAGGTTAGTTGTTATTATTATTTTAAGGTTTATCGAGGTTTATGGCGTTTTTCGTCAATCAATGATGTAATTCGAATTATTAAAGCAGTTATTACTGCAGTTATTTTAACGTTGCCCGGTCTTTATCTAGCGTCCCTTCTAGCATATATTCCACGTTCTGTTTTACCTTTATATAGTATAATCTTAACTACTTTACTCTGTGGTGGACGTTTGCTGATGCGTGCTTATCGTGAACGTAGTAATAGTAATTTAGCACAGTCCGTATATCGAGTTTTAATTATTGGCGCAGGCCATGCTGGTGAAAGTTTAGCTCGTGATATGAGGCGGAATTCTACTTATGCGCCGGTTGGTTTTGTTGATGATAATCCAAGTAAGCGAGGTATGGAAATTCATGGAATTAGAGTTCTAGGTTCTTCCAGAGACTTACCAGAACTTGTATTAGCCTATGCGGTTAATTTAATTTTTATAGCGCTTCCCTCAGCTCGCTCAGCAGCTATGCGCCGTATTGTTAATCTTTGTGAACAATGTAAGGTTCCTTTCCAAACAACCCCTAGCTTATCTGATTTGGCTTCGGGTTTAGTTAAAGTTAACGCATTGCGTGAAGTAAATATTGAAGACTTATTAGGGCGAGATCAGGTTCAGTTAGATTGGAGTAAGATTGGTGCGGCTATTTATGATAAACCTATAGCTGTGACAGGCGGGGGCGGATCAATTGGGTCGGAATTATGTCGTCAAATTATGAAATTAAAGCCAAGTAAACTGCTTATTATAGATAATTCAGAATTCAATTTATACAATATTGAGCAGGAGCTTAAATTGGCATACCCACATTCAGTGATTATGCCTGTACTAATCTCAGTAACAGATCAAATTGCGATAAACATTCACTTAAGTAAATTTAAGCCCTATATAGTTTTTCATGCTGCAGCTTATAAACACGTTCCTATGCTTGAAGATCAAATTAGAGTTGCTGTTCAAAACAATATTTTAGGAACACAAATAGTAGCTGAAGCTAGTGTTAATGTCGGCGCTAAGAAATTTATTTTAATATCAACTGATAAAGCGGTAAATCCCACAAATGTTATGGGTACTACAAAACGTGTAGCTGAAATTTATTGTCAAAATTTAAATGAACGAGTAGAAACTGAATTTATTACAGTAAGATTTGGTAATGTACTGGGATCAACCGGAAGTGTCGTACCACTATTTCAAAAACAATTACAGACAGGTGGACCCTTAACAGTTACTCATCCAGATATACAACGATATTTTATGACTATTCCTGAAGCATGTCAGCTTATTTTGCAGGCAATGATTAATGGCTTAGGAAGTGAGATTTTTGTGTTGGATATGGGTGAACCAATTAAAATTAGTTATTTAGCTGAACAAATCATTCGTTTGGCTGGAAAAGTACCAGGACAAGATATTCAAATAAAATATATAGGTTTAAGGCCTGGAGAAAAGTTATTTGAAGAATTATTTCATGAATCTGAAGAACTAACCCAGACAGAGCATGAAAAATTATTTAAAGCAAAATTTCGTAAGCTTGATTGGCATGAATTAAACCAAACAATTCGTTTGTTAGCTTCTGCTTGTGATAAACATAATAATGATGAGTTACACATTTTATTAAAAAGTTTGGTACCAGAATTTAAGTCGCAAATGGATGTAGTATTTTAAAATTTATTCTAACCAGATTTATAGTCAAAATTTTTCATGCCAAAGATAATTATTAGATTATATTGGCCTGATGTGATAAGTAGTAAATTAAGAAATATATTACCATCTAGGCAAAGGGTGAAATTCGATTGCAAGATGTGTCTAATACGGCATTTTGTTATAGTAGCACGTATTATAACAATTAATTTGGGATACAACTTAAAGACGGCCTTATAAATAAGGGATTTGGTTAACTCAAGGAATGTATCATATGATTGATAGAGTTCAAATCGAATGGCGATTCAGAAGATTAGCTGAAATTGCCCTATTATTTATAGTCATTACAAGTTGCTCCGATCAAAAATCTTCCTCTGTTCAACCTAAACTTCAAGTTCCAGTTAAGGAGATTAAAACTTCATTTATTCCTATTTTCAAAGAATATATTGGTCTTACACAATCTATATCAAGTGTTGATATCCGCGCTCGAGTAGAAGGCTTCTTAATTAAAATGAATTTTGTTGAAGGAGCGATAGTTAAAAAAAATCAGCTATTATTTGTTATAGATCCAAAGCCATTTGAAGCACAGCTTAATCTAGCTCAAGGACAGCTTTCGCGCAGTATTGCTGAAAAAGAATTTCAACAGCTTGAATTCTTAAGATTAAAAGCCTTAGTCGCCAAAGGTGATATTGCAAAAGCCCGTTTTGATCAGGTAACTGCGCTATATAGAGAAGCAATAGCTCAAGTAGATATTCAGACAGCTCAAGTAGAACAAGCGAAAATTAATTTAAGTTATTGCTCTATGTATTCACCTATTGATGGCATTATTAGTCATAAATATGTTGATGTTGGAAACTTAGTTGGCGCCGGAGAAAAAACATTATTAGCTAATGTAGTTCAATTAAATCCAATTTATGTTGAATTTAACCCCAGTACAAGTGATTTTACAGAGCTGCTTAAGTATCGCTCAAATATGCCTTTTAAGGTAGAAATCACTTTACCTAATGATAAAAATACTCGTTTCTATGGCAAAGTAGATTTAATTAACAATCAAGTTAATGTCTCCACCGCAACTATTCTAATGAGAGCTCTTATTGATAATCCTAAGAATTTATTGTTGCCAGGTATTTATGTTGATGTAAAACTGATATTAACTAATAAAAGTCCCGCTATTTTAGTGCCAATTGCTGCTGTTATGCAGAATCAAGAGATGCGTTCTGTCTATATTGTTACTACTAATAATAAGGTTCAAGCAAAAACTGTTACAGTTTCAGGACAAATAGATGAAAATTATATTATTATTTCAGGCCTTAAAGACGGAGATAAAGTTATCTTAAGCGGCTTACAAAAGCTTCAACCAGGTATGGAAGTTATACCTCAATTAGTGAACATGAATTCGACATAAAATATATTTGCTATATTTGTGTCGAATTTAGTTATATTTAATCTAGATCCTGTATAAATATTTTGCATTGTACGGGATAACGTTCGTTTAGCGATATATAAAGAGCCTTTGTCTCTTTATATATCGAACTCACGTTAGTTAGTAAGTAGGGATTAAAGACATGGTTAAATTTTTCATATACCGCCCTATATTTGCTATGGTGATTGCTATTTTGATGGTATTAGTAGGTGTTATTTGTATTTTTATTTTACCTGTTGCTCAATATCCTTCAATTGTTCCACCGGTTGTACAAGTAAGTACTCAATATTTAGGTGCAGGTGCGAGTGTAGTTTCTGACACCGTAACAACCCCGTTGGAGACAAATATTAACGGCGTTGAAGGTATGATTTATATGACTTCTTCCAGCACTAACAATGGCAATTCTAATATTAGTATTACTTTTGACGTTGGTTATGATGTTGATATTGCTGCAGTGGATGTTTTAAACGATACAAATACGGCTACTCCTTTACTACCTGAGACTGTCGTTAAATCAGGTGTTACTATCCAGAAGGCTTCAACTAGTTTAGTTGTGGTAGTTAATTTACTAAGTAAAGAAAATAATCTTGATGAATCATTTTTAAGTAATTATGGTCAAATTCAAGTAACACCAGCCCTACAACGCATACCTGGCGTAGGTAGCGTAACGAATTTCGGTTTATTAGAATATTCTATTCGAATATGGCTTGATCCAAATAAATTAGCCAGTATGAGTATTTCCCCTCAAGAAGTTATTCGGGCAGTAGAGGAACAAAATCAACAAGCAGCAGTAGGTGTCATTGGGCAGCCCCCTGTACCGCGAAACATTCCTTTTCAATATCAGCTCTCAACACTAGGGCAACTAGATGAAACTGATCAATTTAAAGATATTATTGTTCGTGTTAAAGACAATGGCGAGATCGTTCGTATTAGAGATCTTGGTCGTGTTGAGATGGGTGCTGAAACGTATATGAATACCTCTAATTTTAGTGGTAAGCCAACAGCAAGTATTGGTGTCTATCAGTTGCCAGGATCAAATGCTATTCAGGTAGCTAATAATATTCGTCAAGTCATGAATGATCTAGCAAAAAACTTTCCGCCCGGCATGACTTATACAATAGCCTACGATACAACTAAGTTTGTCCGTGAATCATTAAAAGAAGTTATCATTACTTTATTTGAAGCCATTGTATTAGTTTTTATTGTTGTTTTTATTTTTTTGCAAAATTGGCGCACAACGTTAATTCCATGTATTGCTATCCCTGTATCTTTAATTGGGACATTTGCTTTATTTAAGATTTTTGGCTTTTCAATTAATATTTTGAGCCTTCTAGGTTTAGTATTAGCTATTGGTTTAGTTGTAGATGATGCCATTGTTGTTGTTGAAAATGTGGAAAAGAAACTTGAACAAAGCTTTACAAACATAAGAGAAGCAACGCTTGCCGCAACAAGAGAAGTCCAGGGCCCAATCATCGCAACTACTTTAATCTTACTTGCTGTATTTGTACCAGTAGCATTTATTCCCGGTATGACCGGCAGACTATATAATCAATTTGCTTTATCTATAGCATTTTCAGTTGCTTTATCAGGGATAAATTCTTTAACTCTTACTCCCGCTTTATGTGGACTTTTATTAAAACAGAAAAAAGAAAATAAATTTTTTATTCTGCGTTGGTTTGAATTAGGCTATGAAAAATTACTTTATTATTATCAACGTGGCGTTAAACATTGTATTAACTATCGTAAGTTGGTTTTAATTATCTTTGGCTTACTTACTTTACTAACAGCGCTAATTTTCTATCATCTTCCCACAGGTTTTATTCCAGATGAAGATCAAGGCTATTTTATGATAGTTGTGAAAGGTCCTGATGGGTCATCGCTTTACCGTACAGAGCAAACGATTAATAAGATACAAACTATTTTAGATAAAACAGAAGGTATAGCCAGTAGTATTGCTGTTAATGGCTATAATGTTATTGACTCTATTAATGAGCCAGATGCAGCAGTCGTATTTGTTATATTAAACCCCTGGGATGAGCGTAAAACAGCTAAACTAAATGTAACGGGTATTATGGCTACGTTACAAAAGCAATTAGACAAAATTAATGATGCTATGATTTTTACCGCTAATGCGCCTGCAATTCCTGGCCTAGGCTCAGTTGGTGGCTTTCAGCTAGAAATTCAGGATAGAAATTATAAAGGTGTGGATTTTTTAGCTAAAGCTGTAAGTCAATTTGTAGAAGAGGGAAAAAAACGCCCTGAATTAAAAGGTGTTTTTTCTGACCTAAATACTAAAGTGCCTCAATTGTATTTAGACATTGATAGAACACGAGCAAAAGCACTTAATATTTCAATTACTAATTTACTGACTACATTGCAAACTTATTTAGGCGCCTATTACGTTAATAATTTTACTAAATATGGTCAAACGTACCGGGTTTTGGTACAAGCTGAAGGGAATGCACGTGCTGATGCAACGGATATTACAAAATTATACGTTAAAAGTGATACTGGAAAGATGATTCCTTTATCAAGTTTAGTGAAAGTTAAATCAATTAACGGACCCTTTAATATTCCCCATTATAATCTTTATACTGCAGCGACTGTTACCGGCGGCCCTGCACCTGGCTATAGTTCAGGCCAGGCATTAGCTGCTATTGAGGAAGTAGCAAAAAATGTGCTGCCACCAGGTATCGGCTATGAATGGACCGGAATTACATATCAGCAATTAAAAGCTGGTAATTTGGCGGCATTAATTTTTTTACTCTGTTTGATATTTGTATTTCTTTTTTTAGCAGCCCTTTATGAAAGTTGGTCTATGCCTTTTATGATTTTGCTCGCTGTCCCTTTAGCATTATTAGGCGCAGGTCTTGCTTTAATGATACGTTCTTTAGCATTAGATGTTTATGCACAAATTGGTTTGGTTTTACTAATTGGTCTCGCTGCTAAGAATGCTATTTTAATTGTTGAATTTGCTAAAGATAAACGAGAAGCGGGTGCAGGTATTATTGAAGCTGCAACAGAGGCTGCGCGTTTGCGCCTACGTCCTATTTTAATGACAGCTTTTGCCTTTGTATTAGGCGTTTTACCTTTAGCAGTTGCTAAAGGTGCTGGCGCTGCTAGTCGTCATTCGATTGGAACTACAGTTTTAGGCGGGATGCTTGTAGCAACAATTTTGAGTCTATTAATTGTACCTGTTTTTTATGTGGTTATTGAAAAAATACGAGAACAGCGTCTAGAAAGAAAAAATGTTACACAACAATATAGATAATAAATAGCGATACCGCTATTTACATCTTTTCTTTCCTAATATTTATCAAGATAATCTAATTCTTTTTAGGAAAAATATCTTTAAATTGAATATGCTGGTTACGTTCCATAGCTTCAGATCTTCGTTTATGAAACCCACCTAAAACATAGATAAGGATGGGTACAACGAAGCTGGCAATGCCCATAACAAATGCAATTTTATAGGTTGGATCTTTATTCATACATAAAAAGATTAAGCAAGCAACCATTAATAATATAGCAATAATACCTGTATAGGGTGAGCCAGGTGTTTTATATTGTAAATCCTTGGTTGTATAGCCTGCCTGATATAGACGGCGGCGAAAATTAATTTGTGCCCAACATAAAGAAATCCAAGCTGTTGCGCCTGTAAAGCCTGAGACAAGGAGTAAAGCAATGTATAAAATAGATTGGCCAAAGAAATAACTTGTCGCTAGTAAAACCCAGATAGAAATAAGGGTAACAATTCCTGCATTTTGCGGAACAAAGTTACGATTTAATTTGCTAAGAGGGTGAGGCGCCATACCATTTCGAGCTAGCGCATTAAGTGAACGTACAATACCATAAACCCCAGAATTAGAACAGGATAAAGCCGCTGTTAAAGTTACGAAACTTGTTGCAGCACCTGCCCAGTGTAACCCATAAAAATTCAGTGCATCAGCAAATACAGAATTATTAAGGCTTGCTTTTTGCCAAGGAAAAATTAGCACTAAACAAAAGACTGGAATAATGTAAATAAATAAAATTCGATATGTTACATTACGTATAGCCCGTGGAATCATGCGAGCTGGATCAATTGATTCGCCAGCTGCAAGTCCAATGATTTCAGAGCCTTGATAATTTACTAATAAAAGTACCATCGCCGTTAATAAAGCAAAAATACCATTAGGAAATAAGCCACCTTGATCAAATATAAACTTAGCACCAATAATACTAGCTGGCTGAGGGCCATGAATAATACCGAAAAATATTAAGATAGCTAAAAAGACAAAAGCTATTAAAGCAACAATTTTAATTACGGCTAACCAAAATTCTATTTCACCAAAAGTACCTACTTTAGCAATATTAACATAAGTAATTAATAAGCCAAAAAGTACCGCCCATAAATAGCCATTTATACCGGTAAAATGCTCCATAATTATACCACCAGCGATACATTCAGCAGGGATATAAGCTACCCAACTTATCCAATAAGACCAGCCAACTCCACAAGCAACAGCAGGGGAAATAAATTCGGCAGTATAAGTTATAAAGGAGCCAGAGATGGGAATAGCTACAGCTAGCTCTCCCATACATAACATAGTCAAATATATAATTAAACCACCTAAAATATAGGCAATAAAAACAGACGGCCCAACTTGATTAATGACAGCCCCTGTACCTAGAAAGTACCCTGAGCCAATAATTCCTCCAAGGGCAATTAGTTGTACATGTCGGTCTTTTAAGCCGCGTTTATAACCACCATCATTGAGGGGTTTTTTAATAGATATGCTTTGATCAGTCACTAATTTTATAATCTCAGGGTTGATAAATTAAATTGTACAATAATTAGCAAAATTGTCTATATTTTTAAAAATTTACGGCTATAAAAAGTGATTTTTATAGGAAAAACCTTAAGAAGGCAAGATTTATTTTTAAAAAATTTAGAATATCAATAATTAAGTAAAATTATTATAAAGAAAAGCTCATCAAATATAGTTTATTTAATGACAAATTAATAAAATTAAGGAATAGGTAAATGGCGGAGAGAGAGGGATTCGAACCCTCGATACGTTTTACCGTATACACACTTTCCAGGCGTGCGCCTTCGACCGCTCGGCCATCTCTCCTTTGCCGCAAGAATAGCTGTTTAGATAGCTAAAATCAATCCCGAAGATTAGTCTAAATATTTATTTAGAAAACGAAAGCTAAATAAGTAGATTAACTTTAATTAAATTAGTTTAAAAATGTAAACGTCCTCATTACTTATAGTTTATAATTAGTTTATAAAATTTATTTAAATTAAATTTATGAAAAAACAAATTCTCTTAAGTTTAAGCGGTATATTATTTTCCAGTCAGCTTTTGGCTTTTCAATGTTATTTTACTTTAGTAAAGGATACTTGTTGGACAGACTATGCTGTTACAGTAAAAGTATTAGATGCGGTAAATAATAACACTAACTTGTTAACTATTACTGTGCCTAAAGGACAAGCTTGGGGAAGAGAGCCCTTTACCTGTCAGCCTAACCAAAAGTTACTCTATCAAGCTTCTTTTGAACCCTATATTTGGGAAAATCAAAAGAACGAAGTTTATAATGCTATTAATTATTGGACTTTACCTATGGCAGCTAAAAAAGGTGAAACTGCTTGGGAAATACCTGTTTGCTATCCTAAAGCATTTTCAGAGGTACCACTTCCGCCTCAGGCTACTAATAATTGTGTCTGTAACTTTAGCCAAATACCAGCTATCCCACCTAAAAAACTTGATTAAAGATACAACCGCTATCATGACTTTCTTTGTAGTAGAGTTTCGCAGAAGTCTAATGGCTTTATTTACAAGAGTTAGGTATTATTCTTTCTAACTTAATTATCAAATGAGATAGCCTTTGCCTACCTTAAGACAACAGATTGCCCAAATGCTTATTATGGGCTTTAATGGCCTTCAAGTAGACTCATCCAGTCCAGTTAATGATTGGCTAACCAATGAAGGTATAGGTGGCGTTATTCTTTTTGATAAAGATGTTGTAACGAATTTGCCTGAAAAAAATTTAGCTGATATGCAGCAAATTATAAAATTAACACAACAATTAAAACTATATGCGAAGGCAAATCATACACTTGGTCATGTACCTTTATTTATTGGAATTGACTATGAAGGTGGGGCTGTTGATAGATTAAAAAGTATTGCTGGCTCTCCTCAAACATTGTCGCCGGAACAAATGACTAGGTTATCAGAAGAAGAGTTTGGTAAACGAGTTTCTGAGATGGCAGCGTTTTTAAAAAATTTAGGGTTTAATTTAAATTTTGCGCCATTACTTGACTTAGATCTTAATAAACAAGAAGGGATTATTGGAAAATTAGGTCGAAGTTTTTCTGCTGATCCTAAAGAAGTTATTAAATATGCAAAGCTTTTCGTAACTACCTTTGCTAAACATAATATTAACTGTTGCTATAAACATTTTCCAGGACATGGCAGTGCTATTGGTGATACACATACAGGTTTTGTTGATGTAACTTCAACCTATAGAGAGGAGGAGCTTTATCCTTATAATGCCCTAGCTTCTTCACAATCTATACCAACTATGATTATGACTGCTCATGTTATTAATCGTCATTTAGATGCAAGCGGAATACCAGCAACCTTGTCTAAGCTTATGTTAAATGATTTATTGCGAAAGAAATTTGGCTTTGATGGTATAATTGTAAGTGATGATTTACAGATGCAAGCCATTAGTCAGTATTATTCAATAGAAGAAAGGTTATGTCTTAGTATTAATGCAGGCGCTGATATGCTTATTTTTGCTAATCAGCTAGGTCATAATGATGCTTCTGAAGTTATCGATATAATAGTTCGTTTAGTCACTGATAAAGCGATCTCTATTAACCGAATTAATGAATCATATCAGCGAATCTTAAATTTAAAACAAGCTCAATTAGCTACTGTCTAGAAAGCCTCTTGATTTGCTTATCAATTGTGTTAAAATATTTCCTAGTGTTCAAAAATCAATCAAGAAGGTATCTATGGATAAATTTAATTTAATGACAGGATATTTTATTTGTACTTATGCTCATTACTGTTGTTGTTCTAATGGTTGCTGCTAATCCGTTACGTCATTAATTAATTTATCAGTATTGTAGGTAATCTTCATGTGTACAAAAACTCAAAAACAAAACTTCTGGCTAAGCCCTCTTTTTTTATATTCTTTAATGATTATTTTAGGGCTATTAAGCGGTTGGTCGGGTAGCCCTGAATTAAAAACATTGGGTTTATTTATTGCCGATGTTTTTATTCGAATTTTTAAATGTATTAGTCTTCCAATTATAGTTTTATCAATTATTGTAACTTTATCGAGTTATCGTACAGACGGTTCAATGCGTTCTGTATGGCGGCGAGCTATGACATACACGCTGGGTACAACGTTTGTTGCTGCAACCATAAGCTGTTTACTATATATATTAATTAAGCCAGGATTAATAGAGTCTTTTACACAGCCCATTTTAAGTAATGATAGTAATCAAGTTACTTATTTAAGCTATGTTAGTCATCTAATTCCATCAAATATTCTTTCGCCTTTCTTAGAACAGCAGGTATTAGGTGTGCTTTTAATAGGAATTATTTTCGGAATTGCTATTCGTTTTATTCCTGACCTTGAATCACGGCAAGCCATTACTTCTTTTTTTAAAGGAGCGCATGGTATGTTTATGGTCATTACAAGTTGGATAATTAGAATTATCCCCCTTGGACTTTATGGCTTTATAACAACGACGGTGATTCAAATACGAGAAGGAATGACTATCAAAGGGATTGGTGAATATTTGTTAATTATTGTATTAGCTAACCTTATTCAAGGCTTTGTTATTTTACCTTTGTGGTTAAAATCTCAAGGTATCAAACCTTTTAAAGCGATGAGGGGCATGTTGCCTGCTCTGTCAGTTGCATTTTTTTCCAAATCATCAGTTGGCACATTGCCTGTCACTATGGAAACTGCAGAAAAGAACTTAGCTGTTAAGCCTGAGGTAAGCCGCTTTGTTTTACCTCTATGTACCAGCTTAAATATGAATGGTTGTGCAGCCTTTATTTTTGCAACAGTTATTTATTTAATGCAAAATCATGGCATTGTGATTTCTTTACCTAGCATGGCACTTTGGGTGGTTATTGCAACCATAGCAGCGATTGGGAATGCTGGGGTTCCTATGGGATGTTTTTTCTTAAGCGCAAGCTTGCTTGCTAGCATGAATATCCCAATTACTTTAATGGGTATTATTTTACCTTTTTACAGCTTGATTGATATGTTAGAAACTGCTTTAAATGTTTGGTCAGATTCTTGTGTTGCTAAGGTTGTAAATGAGAAATTAAGCTTAGCGCAGGTTGATATTTCTAGTGAAGGAAATTTAAAGTTAAAAGTAGTATAAATTATTGTTTATGAACCTCCCGTTATTTTTGGCATAAGGTAAATATTCCACATCTTTGGATCCCACGGCTTATCCGCGGGATCCAAAATCGTGCCATTTTGTTGGATGCGTTAGACAAACTCTAAAATTTAGGCACAGAGAAATGGGCTACTTTGTCAAAATTTATGATAATAACTGGAGGCAGATAGCGTAATAAATCTCACTTAAAATCTCTAAGTCCCTAAGAGATATACATTCATTAACCTGATGAATTGTCTTATTAAGGGGACCTAATTCAATAACTTCTACTCCATAAGGCGCAATAAAACGTCCGTCGGAAGTTCCTCCATCTGTAGAAAGCTCAGGCGATTTGCCAGTAAATTTAGTAATAGCTTGAATACAGCTGTCAAGTAGTTTGCCTTGAGGAGTTAAAAAAGGTTCACCATTTAAACGCCAATTTATTATCGCATTTAGACCATGCTTTTCGAAACAGTTTGCGACTTGCATTTTAAGGCTATCGGCTGTTTGTTCAGTCGAAAAGCGAAAATTAAATTGTAGTTGTAACTCGCCTGGAATTATATTTTCAGCATGTCCACCGGAATGGATATGGGTGATTTGAAAGGAAGTAGGTGGGAAAAATTCATTTCCCTCATCCCAATATGTACTCACCAATTCCTTTAAAGCAGGCGCTAGTAAATGAATAGGATTTTGCGCAAGATGTGGGTAAGCTACATGACCTTGTTTACCTTGTAACGTGAGTTGACCAGTCAATGAACCACGGCGGCCAATTTTTATAACATCACCAATAGTATTCTTGCTTGATGGTTCACCAACTATGCAAAAAGTAGGGTGGATGCCACGATTTTTTAATTCACTCATTACATGAGGGGTGCCTAAATTAAACAAGCTTCCTTCCTCACCGCTGGTAATTAAAAAGCCCAGGCTACCTTTAAAAAGATGCTTATGTGCAATAAAATGTTTTGCCATAACCATCATGGCAGCCAAGCTTCCTTTCATGTCTGCTGTTCCCCGGCCATAAGCTAAACCATTTCTTTCAACTAGTTCAAAGGGATTAGTATGCCATTGTTTTTCATCACCAATAGGGACGACATCAGTATGGCCAGCAAAAACCAGTAAAGGGGCTTCAGTGCCGAAATAAGCAAAAAAATTAGCAACTGGCAGGTTATTAAATGGTAAACAGGTAAAGCCAAGCTGATTAAAAAAATTAATCATATAGTTTTGACAGCCATTATCCTCTGGGGTAATTGATTTAAATCGTACTAGTTCAGCTAATAAAGAGTGAATCAAAGTCATTATTGATACTCTCTCAACAATTCGTTAATACTTACCTTCGCTCGTGTTTTCTCATCAACTTGTTTTACAATAACGGCACAATATAAACTATGACTGCCATCTTCACTAGGTAGATTACCGGGCACTACGACTGATCCTGCGGGAATTCTTCCATAAGTAATAGTACCCGTTTGACGATTATAGATTTTAGTACTTTGGCCTAAAAAAACGCCCATTGATAAAACGGAGTTCTTTTCAACAATAACACCTTCTACTACCTCTGAGCGTGCGCCTATAAAGCAATTATCCTCGATAATGGTAGGGTTTGCTTGTAAGGGCTCTAATACGCCACCAATACCTACGCCCCCAGATAGATGAACATTTTTACCAATTTGAGCGCAAGAACCAACCGTAGCCCAAGTATCTACCATAACACCTTCATCAATATAGGCGCCAATATTAACATAGGAGGGCATTAAGACGGTATTTCTGGCAATAAATGCACCTTTACGCACCATAGCATGTGGTACAACACGAATTTGTGCTTCTTGCCATTGCCCAATATTATAATTGGTGAATTTAAGCGGCACTTTATCATAAAATTGGCAAAAACCCGCCTCAATCTTCTGATTGGGATATAATCTAAAGGACAGTAAAACCGCCTTTTTTAGCCATTGATGAGATACCCACTCGTTATTAATACATTCAGCTACTCGATAGTGTCCTTCATCTAGCCCACTTAGTACTTCATCCACAGCTGATAAAAGCTCCTTCGATATATTATCTAAAGTTAACTGTTGACGTTTTTCAAATCCTTCGTTAATAATTTTTTCTAATGAATTCATGATAAGAACTATAAAAAAGAGGTCTAGTTAGTATACTTAATCTCTCCTAAGAATGAAGTAGCCTAGGAAGAAAAATAGATGCTCACTCTAGTAAGCATCTATTTTTTTAAATTCGGTTATAAGGGTGTGGATTGTAATTTACCTATTAACTTATCTTTTTCTTCCCATTGTTGATTTAACCAATCTCGAAATTCTAATTGCTTATTTTCATCATAAGCTAAAGATTGATCAAAGAACTTATTAGGAATAGGAATTTGCCTTAATTTAACATAAATTGTATCAATACGATTACAGAGGAAATCCCATAAAGTAGGGGCTTTGGCAGAGTATACAATAGTAAGATCGGTAATCGTTTTAATACGGTTTTCTAAGGCACTGATTACAAAACTTATTCCACCTGCTTTTGGTTTTAATAAAAAGTTATAAGGGGATTTTTGGCTTTTCTTTTTCTCGGAATTAAACCGTGTACCTTCAATAAAATTCATAACCGCTGAGGGCGTATTTTTAAATAAGGTCATCGCTTTATTGGTAGACGCTAAATCTTGCCCTTGTTTCTTAGGATTTTTTGCTAAATATTCTTTAGAATAACGTTTCATAAATGGGCAACCCATAGCCCACCATGCAAAGCCTAATAAAGGAACCCATTTTAATTGATCTTTAATGAAAAATTTTAAAACAGGAATTTTTCGATTTAAAATAAAATGTAAGACAACGATATCTAACCAGCTTTGATGGTTTGCTACAACTAGATACCAGTTATCATTCGTTAACCTTTCTAAACCACTTACTTGCCAATTCACCTTATTAGTTAAACTAATATACCGATTATTAATACCGCACCAATAAGTAGTGATCTTATCGATAACCCTGGTGCAAAAAATACGCCAGCGCAAATTAGGGAAAAGTTTTAGTATGCCAATGACAAGAATAGGTATAAAAAAAACAATTGTCGACACAATTAATAGCAAAACAGTTAAAATACCAAGCCACTGGCTACCTTTTTTGTACTGCATTCAATCTTTCTCCTTACTCTAATTTAATGCATAATCTAAATCAGAGATTAAATCTTCTATATATTCAATACCTACTGACAAACGTACAAATCCATCAACAATACCTAAAATCTTTCTTGTTTCAGGAGGAATTGATGCGTGTGTCATAATAGCTGGATGTTCAATTAAGCTTTCAACGCCTCCTAAACTTTCTGCCAGAGTAAAAACATGACAGCGCTGTAAAAAGCGCTGAGTAGACGCTAAATCTGCATCTAGTACAATTGATATCATACCGCCAAAAGCTTGCATTTGTTTCTGGGCAAGTTCATATTGCGGATGACTAGGTAAACCTGGATAGATAACTTGTTTGATTTTTGGATGTTGTTCAAGCCATTGGGCAAGCGCCATAGCATTTTCACAATGGCGCTGCATACGAATTGCAAGCGTTTTTAAGCTACGTAGAAGTAAAAAGCTATCAAAAGGACTAGCAATAGCACCGCAAGAATTTTGTAAAAATGCTATTTTTTCAATTAATTCAGGGTTATCACCAACCACGACCGCCCCACTAACAACGTCAGAATGACCATTAATGTATTTGGTTGTTGAGTGTAAAGTAATATCAAAACCCAGTTCTAGCGGGCGCTGTATCCAAGGCGTAGCAAAAGTATTGTCAGCTACTGAAATAAGATGATGTTTTTTTGCTAATTGGGCGATTTCAGCAAGATTTGCTAGTTTAAGCATAGGGTTAGAAGGAGTTTCTACCCAAATCATCCGTGTATTAGGCTGGATAGCATTAGCAATTGACGCTGAGTCAGTCATATCCACAAAAGTAAAAGATAAGCCTGAAGTACGGGTTTTTACCTTATCAAACAAGCGATAAGTACCGCCATACAAATCATTGGTAGCAATAACATGATCGCCTTGGTTTAAGAGATCAATAACCGTATTAATTGCAGCCATGCCTGAAGCAAATGCAAAACCTTGCTTGCCTGATTCTAAGTTCGCTAAACATGCCTCATAAGCAAAGCGAGTTGGATTTTTAGTACGTGAATACTCATAACCTTGATGAATACCAGGTGCTTCTTGTTTGTAAGTTGAAGTTGCATAGATAGGGGTCATAACGGCACCTGTTGAAGGGTCAGCCTGCTGCCCTGCATGAATGGCACGTGTATCAAAATGATTTTTGTCCATTAATATTCCTATTTTTAGAATTAAGCAAAACTTAAGAATGCAGTATATACTTTAATTGATATAGTAAACGCGTATCTTGTTAAAAATTATTTTTCATAGTCGCTAACAAGGTTGTTATTTTAGTGAGGGATCGATGCGTAGGCAAGAAATCGACTACCAAAAAGTTGCCTTAGCAGCTGAAACAGTTAAGAAACGCGGTATAGAGCCATCGCTAACCAATGTTTGTGAAGAGTTAGGCATTGTTACTATCACCCCCAATCTACCTACCTTATTAGAAAAATGGTATCACTCTCAGCCTGAGTTTCAACGCAAAAAACAAAGCCCTTTATCAGAAAATATTCAAGTAAATACAAGCGCAATTGTCGAAAAAAATGTTGAGCTTGAAAAGTCTCTCTCATTATTACGTGCAACACTTGAGTGTACTGCTGATGGAATTATGATGGTTAACGGCAAAGGCCAAGTAGTTGATTGGAATCAAAAATTTGTCGAAATGTGGCGTATTCCTTCTCACATGCTTGAATCAGGTACAGAAAGTATTGGCTTTGAATATATTTTAGAGCAATTAAGTAACCCTGAAGCAGTTATTGCTGATGTACAATTTTTATACGAAAATCCTGATTGGCAAGGTGAACTACCTTTAATTTATTTTAAAGATGGTCGGATTTTTGCTCGCTATACGCAACCTCAACGTATTGGCTCAGAAATTGTTGGCCGAGTTTATAGTTTTCGTGATGTTACACAACGCCAAATGGCTGATGAGAGCCTGCGCGTTCGGGAGCGTGCTATAGAAGCAAGCACCCATGGTGTAGCTATTTTTGATATTACGAAAGAAAATCTACCAATAATCTATATAAATAGAGCGTTTGAAAGAATTACCGGATTCAATGAAAAACAAGTTCTGGGTCAGAACTTGGCTTATATTCATGGAAAAAAAATTGATCAAGCTAACTATAAGCGGATTACTTTAGCAATTAAGGAATTAAGAGAAGAAACAGTTGAGCTTGAAACATCAAGGCGCTCAGGCGAGGTATATTGGTGTGAAATGAGTGTAGCACCTGTAGCTGATCTTTCCGGAAATGTTAAACATTATGTTGGTATTATCAATGACATAACTGAACGGCGCGAAATGGAACAGCAATTGCTTATGCAGGCAACCCATGATTCTTTAACTGAATTACCTAATCGCGTTTTATTGATGGATAGGGTAGAGCAAGCTATTTTACAAGCGAAGAAAAAGAATGCTAGCCTGGCTTTTTTATTCCTAGATCTCGATCGATTTAAATTTACCAATGACACTTTAGGTCATAGTATTGGCGATAAATTATTACAAGCTGTTTCAAATCGATTGCTTATTGCAACAAATGATTTTGATACAGTCGCTCGTTTGGGGGGCGATGAGTTTGTTATTCTTCTCCAAGATATTCATTCTGAAAAACAAGCTGAACAAACAGCAGACGAAATATTAAACTTAATTGAAAAACCATTTCAAATTGGTCAGCATAATTTAAAAATTACTGGCAGTATTGGAATTAGTTATTATCCTAAAGATGGGCTTGATTATGAAACCCTTATGAAGAATGCTGACTTATCGATGTATCATGCGAAAGACAGTGGGCGTAATAGTTATCGCGTATTTGAACAAGAAATGAATAAGCGTGTTGTTAATCGTATGCAGCTTGATAATGCTTTAAGGGATGCTTTAAAGCGCAATGAATTTTATTTGGTTTATCAACCGCTTATGGATTTAAGAAAAAATATTATCGTGGGCTTTGAAGCATTAATTCGTTGGAATAGCCATATTTTAGGTCAAGTATCACCTGCAGAATTTATTGGTACTGCTGAGGAAAATGGCTTAATTGTCGATATTGGTAAGTGGGTTTTAGAAGAATCATGTAGACAATTAGTTGTTTGGCATAAAGAAGGCTATAAAGACTTAAGTATTGCCGTCAATATTTCAGGTCGGCAATTTAGGCAAACAAAGTTACCCGAATTAATACAAGAAATTTTAATGAAATCAGGCTTGCCTGCCTCTTATCTTGAACTAGAACTTACCGAAAGTTTATTAGTTGATGATGTTAAACATGCCGTAGAAACCATGTATCAATTACGTGAGATGGGTGCAAAATTAGTGATTGATGACTTTGGCACAGGTTATTCAAGTTTGTCTTATTTAAAGCAATTTCCTGTAAATAAATTAAAAATTGATCGTTCATTCATTAGCGAATTAGTAAATAAAGAAAATGATGCTGCTATTGCTAGAGCAATTATTAATTTAGGTCACAGCCTCAACCTGGAGGTGCTTGCTGAAGGCGTGGAAAATGAGTTACAAAAAGAATTTATCATTAAACATGGCTGCGATTATGCTCAAGGTTATTATTTTAAACCACCTAATAAACCAAATGAGCTTAAAGAATTTTTAGAACAAAATAGCTTACCGCAACTTGATGAAACTTAAATTTTTCATTACTGATTAACTTAATTATTATCTTTATTTTTTCAAATTTAACTACCCTACCTTTTCTAAATTATTCAATACTAAATAGTAAGCAGTTACCCAAAAAACAATAAGAATGGGTATGATTTTTGCTGCTTAATTTTATTAAAGTTAAATTCTTTAGGTATTGAATTTATTTATTTACGCTCTCGTAAATAACCAAATTAATACTTTTGTGAGGATTATCATAAATCTATGCAAAATAATTACTGAATTTGTTCGACTTCTTTGGAAACTCGCTACAGAGAGTGCAGTGCAAGAAGAAACGGAGCGCATACCCTTAGTGTACATATGAGTACATAAGGATTTGAGCACCGTATCGACGAAGCATTGCGCCTGTGTAGTAGAGTTTCCGAAGAGGTCTATTAAGTATCTGCAGTCAGTCCTACTTGGAGGAGAGCAGGATGAGAAATGTAACCATTATTGGTTCAGGATTATCAGGCGCACTATTGGGATTATATTTGGCTAAACGAGGTTATGATGTTGAGCTTTTTGAGTCACGTCCGGATATTCGCTTGGCACAAGTGGATAGAGGTCGTTCAATTAACCTTGCTATGTCTTGTAGAGGCTTAACAAGTCTTTCCCATATTGGGTTAATGCCTAAAGTTAAAAAAATGATGGTCCCAATGCGAGCTCGCGCTATTCATGAGGCGGATGGCAGTGTTCGCTATCAACCATTTGGCCGTCACCCTAATGAATATATTAACGCAATACAAAGACATGATTTAAATGAATTTATTTTGAATGAAATTGAATCGCTACCTAATATCAAATTAAATTTTTCCACCCGTTTATTAGAAATAAGTTTTGATAATAAATCTATTTGTTTTGAAGATAAATTAGGCCAAAAATTACATAAATCTTATGAACACTTGGTAGGCACAGATGGCGCTAATTCAAAAGTTCGTGAAGCTATGGTTAAAAAAAATATAGTTGAATTTAAAAGAGATTTTTTAAATTATGGCTATAAAGAGCTTTCCATAAGTGGTGCCTCGCCTGAAAAAATGGCTAAGGAACATCTTCACTTATGGCCGCGTGATTCCTTTCTTTTACTTGGTAATCCTAATTGTGACCATTCGATAACCGGCTCATTATTTCTTGCACATGAGGGGAAAAATAGTTTTGCAAACCTTACAGATGAATTTAAGGTAGAAACTTTTTTTAAGCAATTTTTTCCTGATGCTTATGATGAAATGCCAAATTTAGTCGCAGAATTTTTTCATAATCCTACAGGCAATATGAGTACGATTAAATGCTCCCCTTGGTATTACCAGGATCAATGTTTACTAATAGGTGATGCTGCGCATGGATTAGTTCCTTTTTTTGGCCAAGGTATGAATAGTGCTTTTGAGGATTGTCGAATTTTTAATGAGACATTGGATAAATATCGTGATGATTGGAGCAAAGCCCTACCAGCCTTTTTTCATGAACGTAAAGCCAATACTGACGCTGTAGCAAAAATGTCTATGGATAATTTTCATGAAATACAAAGTGATATTTGTGATGAAAAATTTAATTTAAAAAAGCAACTAGAGCATATTCTAATGAATCGCTATCCAAAACGTTATGTCTCAAAACACGCGCTAGTGATGTTTACAAACACCCCATATGCTCAAGCTTTGGCTATTGGACAGATTCAAAATGAATTTTTAAATCAAATTTGTGCTGATTTAAATAACATAGAAGCACTTAATTGGCAGAGAATTGATAGTTTGATGGAGGATTATGACAAAAAATTGGCGAATTTGAACCTTCATTAAAAATACATTTTAAATACAATGACATTTTAGTCAAAACTTTGTCAAAAGTATGGTTTTTGGGGACAATATTTTGTCACCACGGGTGCTTTTTACTTAAAAAAAGCAAAGGAATAAGCCCATTAAGCTTTATTTTGAAGACTTTCTAGTGAAAAAGTGATTAAAAATCTGGCATGGCTCCTGCAATATTAAAATTGTCCATCAAATTATGTCGCGGAGACAGTTATGAAAACTATACAACTATATATTGATTCTAAACAGCAAGAGTTCATGAATCATCCTTTTTTTGAAGTTTTAGAGCAATTAGATACTATTGAGGAAATTAGTTACTTTGTACCAGAATTAACTTTCTGGGCAATGACCTTCCAAGATATTTTAAGGCTTAATGAAGAAAGAGTAACTGATCCGTATCTAAAGAAAGTTGCTCGTCACCATCGTTTAGAAGATGCTGGTCATGAAAAATGGTTTATTCATGATAAGAAATATTTAGGTAAAATAAGTGATAACAAAGCATGTAGCAAAGATGACGTATCCTGGCTATACAGTAAAGAATCACAATTAACACGTGATGCAGCTTACTCTATCATGTCAGAAATTTATAAAGCTGATGATGAGATTATTAATATTGTCTTACTCCTTACTTTAGAGTCATCTGGCCATGTTTTCTTTGAAAAAGTAGTTAAACAAGTGCAAAAAACAGGTGAAGATAAAAACTTAAAATACTTTTCAAGTTCGCATTTAGAAGTTGAAATGGCACATGCATTATTTGAGCAAGAAATGGAACGACAATTGTTTTCAAGAGCAATACCGGTAGAAACACGCCGTGAAGCATTGAAAATGATTGACCGATGCTATGATGCCTTCAGCAAGATGTTCGATGGTTTACTTATCGCTTGCAACCGTCGCCTTGAGCTCGCAAGAGAACAAGAACTACAAAATGCTGCTAATACTATTGAATATGCAGCTGCCAATCAAGCAGAATCAAATCAAGCAGCACAATAATAAGCAAGTGTAGCTGAGTTGGACAAGCGTATGGACAGAGATGGACATGCGCTTGTTTTTATTTTTAATAATTGTTTTTGCATTCACTGCTATAAAGTTTCCTTCTTATATTTTCTTAAGCTTCCAACATTATTTATAAATCGCTACTTAAAAAAGATTTAAATTTATGAAGAATTTTTATACTTTTTAAATCTTTTGATTTAATACAATATTCTATCAAAATGGCTAAATTTTAAAAAATTTATTTTTGACTTTAATAAAATGCTCCTCTACGTTTAACCTTGTTAATAGATCATTTTATTAACAAAAAGGACTATTTATATGCCCGCATTCTACAAAGTTATTTTAGCGTTGATTAAAGAAAAATGATATTTAGCGCTGAAGTATAGCCAATCAAAAATCATTTTAACTGCGCCAATAAAATATTTCAGTGCATGTGGTGCCATATGAATATGCGTTTAAACAGTATTTAAAAGGAGTTAGATATGCGTTTAAAAACGGCCTTAATAAGCTGTACTTTTCTAGTGATAAGTTCAGTGTCGATAATAAGTTATGCTGAAGAGTTTTTAGCCAAAGAAAATAATGAACAACAAAATTTGGTAGATTATTGGACACCAGAACGTATGAAGAATGCTAAAGAAATGCCTCTACCTTTAGTGAATTTTAAAAGTACTCAAGAAATACCTATGGATAATGAGCAAAATTTATTGGGTAATCCTGAGTCAGGTGATGGCGCACCTCCGGAAGGAAAAGATATTAAACCGGATATTAGACAGCTTTATACACCGCAAGTACTTTTAGATTCTGTACCAGAGGAAATTAAAATTGCTAATTTCGACACAGGAACTTTAAATTATCATTTTTCAAGTTCCCGTTTAATTCCTTTATCCGCAGATTTAGCTTACCCTTATCGAGCAGTTGGTAAGTTATTTTTTACTATTCCTGGACAAGGTGATTATGTCTGTTCTGCCTCTGTTTTACGTCATCGAATCGTTGTTACTGCAGGTCATTGCCTCCATAAAGGTTCAGATGGTGCTAATGGTTATTATACTAATTGGCGTTTTGTTCCTGCATTTCGTGATGGTTCAGCTCCTTTTCAAACGTGGACATGGTCTTATGTTTTAGTAACAAATACTTGGTCAACAGGTGGTGGCTCAATCCCTAATGCAGCAGATTACGGTATGCTTGAAATGCGAGATAATACTGTCAATAATACGTTACAACGCATTGGTACTATAACAGGTTATCTAGGCTATCAAACACAAGCACTCATCCCTAATCATGCCCATTTACTTGGTTATCCCTGTAATTTTGATAATTGCCAAAAGATGCATCAAGTAACAGCTCAGAGCGCGCGTATGGTAGCACCTAACAATGCTGAATATGGCTCAGATATGGCAGGTGGTTCTAGTGGTGGGCCTTGGGTACAAAACTTTGGGGCATATTCAACTGGCCAAACAGGTGGTTTAAATCCTGGTCTTAATCGCATTATAGGGATTACTTCTTATGGTTATGTTAGTGCCGATCCTAAAGCACAAGGAAGCTCTATCCCTGATAGCCGTTTTACAGCTTTACTTAATAGCATTTGTGCGCATAAAGCAGGAAATTGTTCATAATTATGTCTAGTTAAAAACTGATAGAAAGCCATTTACTAGTTTATATGGCTTTCTATTAGACCTTTTCCAAGCGGCATTGATGGCCATGTTCATCTGAAAAAAGTCTGCAAAAATAACATGTACTTTATGTATGCTACGCTTTTTCTTAATCGACTTTTCTTCCTATTGTCAATTTAAAAAAACGCCTTTTTTAAGCCAATTAGAATAAATTAATCTCAGTTGCTTGAGAAATTTTTTTTAACATAGTAATAATAATATGGCCGCAAAGATTAGAAAATAAGGATATAACTAATTAGGAGGCGATTTATGCCATGGGAGAAAGGTTTTTTTAATACTACGAAAAAGTTCATTCAAAAAAATCAACCTGTAAGTTATACAGGTGCCTTAATCCATCCTTATTACTGGTTGATGTCTAAAACTGAAGACTACATTTGTTATAGAACAAATTGTAACCCTAATAGTAAGTCAAAGACGCATGTTTATGTAGTCCCAGGAACTGCTGATTTTCCTTTATCTCTTTTTAAGTTAGTGAGACGTTTAATACGTAAAAAAAATTTAAATGATATTGTTTCTTTTACAATAGTATCTTTTCAAAACCGCTTTCATGGTAGGGGTATTGATGAATTTGCTGATGAGCTTTTTGAAAAAATTAGGGCTGATAAAGCCGAGTGCATCGCAATAATTGGCCATTCTCGAGGCGGGTTAGTTGGTTCGAAAGCAGCTTTAAAAGCCAAGAAACATGGTATTAAAGTTAAAGCTGTAATTACATTAGCTACCCCTTTTAATGGCTCTTATTTAGCGCTTCCTCCGCTTACATGGTTTTCAACTTCTGTAAAGCAAATGGAAATTAAAAGTAAATATTTAGAAGAGCTTTCTGCACTTATTGTGCAATCAGAAATATCACATCATTTTATGATAGCGGGTAATGATGGGATTGTTTCGTCAGGCGCTTTTATTAAAGAATATGTAGATAAACACCCAAATTCAATGAAAATTTTTCCAAGGCAAGGGCATTTATCTCTACCTACTTCACATGAATTAATAAATGATATATGTGATATTCTTAAAGATGATACGATTGAAGAAGTTAATTCTTTTGATTTAGATATAAGTAGTTATGAAAATTTTTTTTATCTTGGTGATGATAACGATTCTGAAAATTCAATAGAAACTGCCTCTAATAAGGAAGCCTCAAAAAAATCTCTAGAAATTAATCTCGATAATGCTACACCAGTTATTGTAGATGATAGCTTTTATGAGGATTTAATTTATTTGAACAATGATGACAACTTTAAAGAAGAGTTAGAAACGCTAGGAATAGAAGAACAGCGATCGTGTCGTTATTAATTGACTCTTTTAATAATGCCGTTTTTATGAAAATTTTATTAATTAAATAAAATCATTAAAGAGGTTTTAAAAAACTACCAATATTAGGCTGGTGTTGCATGCGGTACTGATATACTGCATAAAAGGCTATAACATTCTTTAAGTAATTGCGCGTTTCACGCCAAGGTAATGTTTCAATCCAAATATCCATCTCATTGACTGGGTGATTTTTAAGCCAATAATTAACTTGCCTTGGCCCTGCATTATAAGCTGCAGCAATTAATGCTGGATGATCATTAAATCTTTTCGATAAATGTTTTATATAAGCGACGCCAATATTTAAATTTTTCTCCTTAGAAAAAAGCTGATTTTTATCTTTGTAATCGATTCGTGCTTGCTTAGCAACAGAGCTAGCAGTAGCTGGCATTACTTGCATCAAACCTCGCGCACCTGCTTGAGAAACAGCATCATCTCTAAAGCCACTCTCTTGACGAATGATGGCATAAATAAATTCTTGTGAAACTTGATAACTTTTAGCATACGAATTAATGGTAGAAGTATATGGAATTGGAAAACGAAGAGAGAGTTGATTGTTTAGTTCTTGCGTATTACTTAATGCAACTGATTTCCCATGCCATTGCAACTCATTAGCAACCCAAGACAAAAGTGCACTTTTGTCTTCTTTTGGTAATTCACTAACGAAATCGTTTAATAAACGAGAAGCTTCTAAAGTCTGACGATTTTGATAGAGTAATTTTACCTTATCAATAAAGGGTTCATAAGGTTTTAAAATGGTTTTATCGCTAATAGGATTTTCATTTTCAAAAGAGAACTTTCTATTCAAACGCAAGCTAGCTAAAAAGCCATAATACTGCCTTGATTTAGCTAGTTCTTGATAAATATCTTTTGCTTGAGTTAATTGACCCATGGCTTCTTTAGCACGCGCTGACCAATATTGCCAACAAGGATTTTGTTGATCTTGAAAATAATTAATTAATGCGACAACTTGTTTCCATTGCTTATGTTTTAATGCAAAACGGATTTGCCAATCTAATAAAACATCATTGTAATGAGCGGGTTGGACTTTAGTAAACCATTCCGATGTATCATCTTGATTACGCATTGCCTTATACAAAGCAACATGTGCTAGAAACGCCTGTTTCTGATCATTGCTTAATACGTTACTATTTTGCACCTTTGTCCAAATTTTAAAAGCCTGAGGCATATTAAGGGAAACCATACGTTTAAGGCCAAATAAATAAAAGTGACTGTATAAATCATTAAATGGAAGTTGCTGAATACGTAAAGGATTTTGGTAAATAGTGATTAGCTGTTGCTCGTCTTTTAAACGTGGCACCTTATATTGCTTTAAAAGATAGCGAACTAAAGGTAAATTATGTTTATCAAGGGCTAAAATAATGCGTTGTTTTATTAAATTCTGATCAAAACTTTCATTCTTAAGTAATAATTCAAATAACTGATTACAGGCAGGTGGCTGAGAGTCACCCGTTAACCATAGTGTTTTGGCTGCACTAAAGGCCGTAGCATTTTTACCTTGATAGTAACTTGCTAAATGGTAAAAACACTGTAAGTTAACATCCTCAGTTTGTTTGTAATATAACTCATAATTAAGCCAATCTTTTTGTTTAGCTAATTGATATAACCATTTTTCTCTAAGTTTCTTAGCAAGGGGCGTATCATTATCAATAAAATTTAAAAAATCTTGTTCAGGTTGTTCTGGTAGGTTCTGATGCCATTTCATATAGGTATCAAACCTTGTCATATATGCGTTACTGGATGTCGCATAACTTAGGTGAGGAGAAATCAGTATTAATAAGAAAAGAAATATTTTCATATTAAGTTTTATAAAGAAGCCAATTGAGTTCGCATATTACTGATCGCTTGTTGATAATTTTCACTATTAAAAATAGACGACCCAGCAACAAAATGCGTTGCGCCTACTTTAGCAAGTGCTTTGATATTATCTACGGTAACCCCTCCATCTACAGAAATTGGCAAGTTAGGATATTGCTCTTTAATCAGAGCTATTTTTTTAATAACTTCGGGAATAAGCTTTTGTCCCGCAAAACCTGGATTGACTGTCATAACTAAGACAAAATCAAGTTTATTAATACACCATTGAATACTATCAGGCGAAGTGGCTGGGTTTAACACAAGCCCTGCTTCACAACCAAATTCTTGAATTAAGGCTAAGCTTCTATCTAAATGTATGGTCCCATCAGGATGAATGCTAATACGTTTAGCACCAGCTTTAGCAAATTGTTTAATCAGTTCATCAACAGGGTTAGCCATTAAGTGAACATCTATTATCAATTCAGGAAAACGCTGCAAAATGTTTTGGCAAACAAAAGGGCCTAGTGTTAAATTAGGAACATAATGGTTATCCATTACATCAAAGTGAATCATATCAGCATCCGCAGCCATAACATTTTCAATTTCCTCGCCTAAGCGAGTTAAATCAGCTGAGAGTAAAGAAGGTGCAATTAAAAAAGTCATAATGAAATCTTATAAGTTAAGTAAACTCAATATTCCTATGGTTATCTGTCAATTAGTATAAAATTTTAATTATTTTTATTGATAGGGTAAAAATATTTGCATTTTAATGTTTGTGACGACACTAATAGAATAGAATTAGAACAATCTTAGACTAAATAAGTAATTTTAAGCAATATTATTATGTAAATAATATTTTATTTTACTGTACCAGCCAAGCTCTAATCACCAAACAGTTATATTAAGCGCATTGTGAATGAAAATTATGCTTTAAAACCTATGCCTAGGTAATTGAGAATGCTCATATAGATCATTACAATCTGCTTTTTTAGTATTAATTTTAATCAAAAAAATATAAAAATAATTCTTTTTATCAAGATTTTGATATTTTTCCCTGATTTACCCATTTTTATTAAGTAAATGGATTAGCCTTACCAGAAAAATGGGTAAAAATTTATTTAAGCAACTTGTTCAGGCTGATCAAAGCTAAAATTCATAACAAAATTTAATGATTCAATAGCTACTCGGCCATTAAAATTATTAATATTGTTACTTGTTAAGTAGCGGAAATCTGCACCAACTGAAATAGTCTCATCAATAAAATAACTAAGGCCAATAATACCCTGGCCAACAGGCGCTGTAGTTGATCCACTAACACGACTTTGGCCAATATAAACGCCATATTGCTGTAGGCTAAAATTGGTGCGGAAATAAGCATAACCTATTCCTATGCCAATATAGGGAACAAAGCTTGAATCACTACCAGGTGTATAAAAATCATAATAGGCGTTAAATAACGCAGCAAGCATACCTGTGCTACCACTTAAACTTAGACCATATGGATTTTGATGTCTTCTAATAGCGCCAATAGTAGGAATTTGTATTTTTGCAATTTGATTGCCAGCAAGATTAAGTTCTCCTTCAAAGCGATAATTTTCACACCAACGATAACCTACAGCAATACCGCCATTAAAACCCACTTTATAAGTCACTGAAGGAGAATTCACTGTAAGTCCAGAGAGAAGAGGGAAGAGTGGATTTAAAGTGGAAGTTTGAGGGATATAAGTTACAAAAGGAAGAGAAGGAAATTTTGATAAATTAAGATCAATACCTTCTAAATAACTGCCACCAACTAAAAAACCAGCATACCAGCCATTGTCTGGATCGGCAGCGTAGGCTGCACTACTTATAAGCATGGCACTTGCAATACCAAACCGCATCATTAAATTCATCATTTAACCCTTACTTATAATTATTTTCATTAAAACGGTAAAGAAGACCGACAGTGACTAAATTGGCTTGAAATACCTTGCCGAGCGCCTCTACTCGATCTGTGCCAATATAACGGTAGGCAAGGTTAAGAGCATAATTCTCAGCATAATTATAAGTAAATCCAGCAGTGACTTGATAGGCGAACACACTATTTGATCCTTGGTAATCTACAGCATTAAAACTTGGGAAAGCATGAGGCGAATAATAGAAACTGCGCGTATTAAACTTCCCTTCAATCCAGCCATAACCTAGGCCTACACCTAGAAAAGGTGAAATGGCTTCAACCATATCCGGAAAATCATAATAGATATTGCCCATTGCAAATATGGCATCTGTTTCACCATTTACACGACTTTGACGAAGTTTGTTGATATAAAACCGTTCAACATCTGCGTTAAGGTAAGTTAGTTCTGCTTCATAACGTATAGCATTATTTTGAAAGCCAAATCTTAAGCCCACATCATAACCTGGCTCATAAGAAGCATTCGTTAATGCAAGATTAGAGATTGTAGGATAAAAGGAATATGTTGAAATCAAATTATCTTGACGTACGCTAAGATTATCAAAAATATAGTTAATACCGCCAAAAATACTTGAATAGCAACCATTAATTGGTATTGCGCTCATCGCTGTGCTAGTAAAAAGCAAAGCGCTTGAAAAAAAAGCAATTTTCATGACATCCCTTCTTATTATTTTTAATATTTACTTTTAGACATATCATGTTAGCGATTTACTTTTATTTTGCAAGCAGGTTTTGTTATGAATGCACCGTAATTCTTTGTGATTTAACGGTTTATTATTATGGTAAATTTCTTCTACTGCTTAAAAATTGACTTTTTTGTGATAAGAATTATGTCTAAATAAAATGATGATTTTGGGAAAGGGGCATTTTAAGTTTGTAATATATTAGCCTGAGCGCGAATTTATATGATTGGAACCTAGATTCATTCCGACTACACCCCTAATATTTTGCAAATTAAAATTAGTTTAAGACAATGAAGGCATTTTTAGGAGTGTCCCAAAAATATACATCTTAAGTGGACTAGATATTTAATCTATAATTTTACTAATGAAAGTACGTAGCGCTATAAATTCTTAATTAACCCTTGCTAATAATATTAATTATTTAGCTTATGGAAGATTTTGCTTATGAAAAAAAAGATTATGGATAAGCTTTTTTTACTTATAGATTATATTTATCCAAAATACTTTGTTAAAAAAGTTCGTAAGGAGCAAATTCAGATACTTTATAAACAGTTAACTAAATTTATATTGTTATCGGAAGGTTTAGTAGCGACAGGTTTAGTTGTGGCTCTATGGAATATAAGTCATCATCCCACACTTATTTATTGGCTTTTATTTATGTATTTATTTCCAGGAATAAGTCGAGCACTTTTACTTATAATTTATCAAAAAAATAAAGAGAAAAAATCTTATTATTTCTGGCTAAATCTATTTTGCCTAGGCGTCTTTTTTTCAGCAATTGGCTGGGGCTCTGTTAGTATTTTTATTCTTCCGGACAGGGAAACTATTTATCAATTTATTGGAATAATGATTATATTTGGAGTAACTGCAGCGGCAAATAACTTATATTCACCTATTTTTATCGTTTATACATTTTTTTTAATTTTGTCCTTTTTGCCATTAAGTATTTGGTTTTTCCTTCAAGGGGATCTTTATTATTTACTAAGTTTGATGAGCTTACTTTACATAGGAGTTATGCTTAGTATCGCGTACAATAGTCACACTCTCCTTTTAGCTTTGTTCTTTCAGAATGATAAAGTTAAGAAGAAATCGGAAGAACTTAAAAATTCCCTTGTAGCAACAAAAGCTATTTTAGAATCAACTAATGATGGAATACTTGTTGTAAACTCAAATAAAAAATTAGAATACTATAATCAACGGTTTCTAGATATTTGGAAACTTAACCGCGAATTTGTTGACTCACACAGTGATGATGAAGCTGTAGCTGAAGCCATTAAACAGCTTAAAGATCCCGAGGAGTTTCTTAATCGACTCAACTACTTTGCGACATATCCAAACTTAGATAGTTTTGATGAATTAAGTTTTTTAGATGGTAAAATTTTTGAGCGCTATGGGAAACCTCTTATCTTAGAAGGTAAGATCCTTGGTCGAGTATGGACTTTTCATGAAGTAACCGACCGTAGGAAAATGGAAGAGCAAATAATATTTCAAGCAATGCATGATACTTTGACCGGGTTACCAAACCGCTCACAGTTAACCAGAAAGTTGCATCAAGAGATAAAATATGCAAAAAGATTTAAGCTCAATTTGGCAATCTTATTTATAGATCTCGATAATTTTAAATCAATAAATGATAATTTAGGCCATGATGCAGGGGATATATTGTTGCGTCAAGTCGCCAAAAGATTAGTACTTTGCTTACGAGAAACAGATACTGTTTTTCGCTTCGGTGGTGATGAATTTGTTGTTTTCTGTTTAATCCAAAACCCAGAAGAAATAGTCGATTTAGTGCAAAAGATGCATGCTTGTCTGCTAAATCCAGTTAAAATTGGAATAAATAACGTTATTATTACAGTAAGCATGGGGATAAGTATCTATCCTAAACATGGTAAAGATCCATCAAATCTTTTAAAAAATGCTGATATAGCAATGTATTGGGCCAAAAAACAGGGCCGAAATTCTTATGAAGTTTATAGAAAAGAATTACGAATAGGCTCTAAAAGACGTATGACACTTTTAAATCAATTACACTTCGCTATTGAAAGAAAGCAATTTTCTCTCGTTTATCAACCTATTATCGATTTAAGTAACGAGCAAATTTGCTCTCTTGAAGTGCTCTTGCGGTGGAATCATCCTAAAATGGGTAATATTTCTCCTAGAGAGTTTATTCCCTTAGCAGAAGAAAATGGATTAATTATACATATAGGGGAGTGGGTATTAAAAGAAGCCTGTAAGCAAGCTAAAATATGGCAAAAAGCAGGCCTTAAATCTGTGCAGGTAGCGGTAAATGTGTCAGGTATCCAAATAAGTAAACAAACGTTTTTCAGTACATTAGAGCATATCTTGGAAGAGGCAAATCTCGAACCAAAATATTTAACTATAGAATTAACTGAGAGTACCTTAATGTCTAATCAACAAACCATCTCAGCGACATTGAATCAACTAAGAAAAATAGGAGTAGAAATTTCAATAGACGACTTTGGTACAGGCTATTCGAGTTTTGCTTACCTTAAAGATTTCTCCATTGATAAAATAAAAATTGATAAATCGTTTATTCTTAACTGTTCAGCTTCAAATTGTATATCAATAATTAAAGCCATTATTGCTATGGGAAAAAATTTAAATTTATCTACTGTTGCGGAAGGGGTGGAAACACGCGAGCAGTTAAATTTTTTAAAGAGCCAGGGTTGTGATGAGATACAAGGTTTCCTCTATAGTCCCCCAATTCCTGCATCAGAAGTCCCGGCAATAATGAATATAACTTTAAGTAATATGATTGAAAAAAAAGGATTAATAGATAGTTAATGATTTTTAATTATTTAATGTAGAATTAATTATTTTTGAAGATAAACGTATCTCTAAAAATAGCTTTTTAGCTATTGATACTCTAAGGTGATTAAAGGCGCCTGAATCTCAATATAAAAACTGCTTCTTTATCTTCCGAAGTAGCTGAAACTAAATATAAACATGGCAATAAGATTGACGAAATTAGTCATTATAAATTGAAGAGCTACGGGCTCTTGGTGCATTTAATCTATACCGCTTAATAAAAATCAATTAATTTATTTTATTTATAAAACTTTTATCTTAGAGAAGATAGTGAGAATTATATAGCTTTAAATTAAGAGCAAGTTAGTTTATTGAGCTAAAATTCTTTAAATCTATTGTGATCTTTTGCTATTATTTGCAACATTACTTTTTGAGTTAAGATATCAAATGATGGGATAAATTTAAAAAAGTAAAGTATATTTAGTAAGGTAATTAGCAATGTCTAAAAATTTCAAAATTCTCGTCATTGGCGCTGGTATAGCTGGTCCTGCAATTTGCTATTGGTTAAAAAGATTTGGTTTTTCTCCTGTCTTGATTGAAAAATCTGCTTCTATTAGAAAAGGTGGTCAAGCACTGGATGTCCGAGGTATAGCGACCCATATCGCTAGAGAAATGGGTATTTATGATCAAATATGTACTATGCGCACACGCATAGAATGCGGTCGCTTTGTAGATGCGACTGGCAAAGTGCTACATGAAGAACAGGGTGAGAAATTTGGATTTAGGCAAGATGACGAAGTTGAAATTCTTCGTGGTGATTTAGTAGAAATCCTGATGAAAACAATCGCTGATATACCTTGTTACTTCAATCAATCTATTATTAGTCTGCAGCAGAATGCTAATAACATTACCGTCAATTTTAAGGATGGTAAGATTGAAAATTATGACATAGTGATCGCTGCCGATGGTATTCACTCTGCTACAAGGCGTATGATTTTTAATAAAAACGAATATCATTTAATCCATCTTGGTTCATATCTCAGTACATTTACTATTCCAAATTATCTTAAGTTAAGTCATATGGATCTAGAATGTGAGGCTAATCATAAATTACTATCAATCAATAGTGATAATAATCCTGAAGTAGCAAGAGTTGGTTTTATGTTCCGCTCTCAGCATATCTTGCGAGATATTCGTGATGAACATGAACAAAAGCAATTTCTTTGTGATACTTTTCAAGATTTTGGCTGGGAAACACAAAATATTTTAAAACGAATGTCAGAAAGCGATGATTTTTATTTTGATGCTATTACACAAGTAAAAATGAATAGTTGGACCAAAGGTCGAGTAGCACTTGTCGGTGATGCAGGTTATTGTCCTTCTCCATTATCTGGTCAAGGTAATAATTTGGCATTCGTTGGGGCCTATATTCTAGCAGGAGAATTAAAAGCCGCTACTGGCAATTATAAGCAAGCTTTTACTCGTTATAATGCGCTACTACGTTCTTTTGTTGAAGCTAATCAAGAATTTGGTGCTTGGGTGAGTAAGTCATTTCTTGTCGAGGATGAAGTTTCCAAGGAAATTGCAGAAGAACGCTCCAACCGAATCTTAGCTATGATAAAAACAGTTTCGAATGCAATTACCCTACCTCAATATGAATAATTACATGGTTGAAAGAGCAGTAATAATAAGTGTAGGGAGTTTAGCCTAAGTATAGATCCGCAGGATCGAAACCCGGTTATTACTTTACACCCGGGTTACATTCCCACTATGTCTTTCAAATGCACAGCGTTATTTAAAACCTGATGTAATTGGAAAACGCCAATCACGACCAAACGCACGTGAGCTTATTTTAATACCCGGCGCTGCTTGACGACGTTTATATTCATTTCTTCTTATAAGACGAATGACTTTCTCAACCATTTCTATATCATATCCTTTGGCAATTAATGCTTGAGTGTCAAGATTATTCTCCATATAGGCTGTAATGATTTTATCAAGCGTTGGATAATCAGGTAAGCTGTCCTGATCGGTTTGATTTGTGGCTAGCTCAGCTGAAGGGGCGCGGTTAATAACTCGCTCTGGTATTACAGGTGATAACTGATTCCGATAACGGGCTAGGGCATAAACTTGAGTTTTTAAAACATCCTTTAATACTGCAAAACCACCAGCCATATCACCGTATAAGGTAGCATAGCCAACTGCTGTTTCGCTTTTATTACTGGTTGTTAGTACAAGATAGCCTTTTTTATTTGATAAAGCCATTAAAAATAGGCCGCGAATGCGTGCTTGAATATTTTCTTCGGTAATATCGGGGGAAAAGCCTACAAATACTGGCTCAAGTGTTGTTAAAATACTTTTAAATACGGGTTCAATGGTTAAAAGCTCACTTTTAATTGCTAACGCATTAATTTGTTGTTTAGCATCAACAATACTCATTTCTGCTGTATAGCGAGAAGGCATCATAATAGCTTGCACCCGATCAGGCCCTAAAGCATCAACAGCAATCGCTAGAGTTAAGGCGGAGTCAATACCGCCTGAAAGCCCTAAAATTACACTAGAAAAGTTATTTTTTTCAATATAATCTCTAGTGCCGCAAATCAGTGCATTATAAATTAATGCATTTAATTCAAGCAAAGGTGTTATCTTTCCGTTTAACTTATTTCCATGCAGTGTAACTGTTGAAAATTGTTCTTGAAATGCTGCTGCGCGAGCGCTAATTTTTCCTGTCTTATCTATCGCAAATGATTGACCATCAAAAACCAATTCATCCTGACCACCAACTGCATTAACATAAATAAATGATATGCCTTTTTGAGTATGTTCACGAACTAAGTTTTCTCGTAGTAGATATTTATTATATTCAAAGGGCGATGCATTTAAACAAACAATCGTATCAGCACCGGCGGCTATTAAGTCATTTACAGGTTGCTTAAGCCAGATATCTTCACAGATGCAAACACCTACTTGATAACCTTTAATAGATAAAATACACGGGTTATGCTGGCCAGAGATAAAATAACGAAGTTCGTCAAATACCCCATAATTAGGTAATGCTTGCTTATGATAGGTAGTAATTTTGACACCATTGCAATAGATACTGGCTGAATTAAAACACCTATCGTCTTGTTTGGTGGGATGGCCAATAATGACGTAGCAGTCTCCTACCACACTTGCGACTTTTTCCAAGGCTTGTGCAATTTGATCATGGAACTCAGGTCTTAAAAGTAAATCTTCAGCTGGATAGCCCGAAATAACAAGCTCAGGGAAAACAATGATGTCATGCTCATTTTGATAACGAATAATAGTGTCAATAACTCTACCGGCATTAGCATCAATTGCAGCAACAGTGGTATTAATTTGTGCCATTAATACTTTTAATTCTTGATTCATAGTCATAAAAAGCTAGGATAACCTAATATATTAAATCTTATTTTGAACAATATAACTTGTTTTAAACTTGCGCAAGTAAAACATTCTATATTTTCAAATGAAGATAATATTCTTTTACCTTAAATTAATAAGTAAAAGCCAATAGTCGGCAAGATTAAATAGGAAGTACTACACTTAACCAGTAGATAGCCAACAAATTAACTTTGGTTGTCAAGAAAAATACTTACTGCTATTTTAAAAACGCTTATATCGAAAAATTTAAATAAGCTTGGATAAATAAATCTAATTATTTCTAAATAGGTTCTATTTAATTTTAAAATTCTTACTATTTTATTATAATGATCTGTTTACCTTTATGTGACGTAAATTATGTTGAAAGAAGCATTATCACGGATGGCCGATATTTTCTCATCTTCCGTATTAATGCAGGGTTTGGAATACGAAAAGAAAGGATTTGTACTTAATATTCGTTTAAGTGAGGGTTTGCTTAAAGCGCGAGTTAAAGATACATCATCGCATATTTATAATGTTTATATTGATTTGAGAGCATGGCCAAAACAACCTGCTTGCTGTAATTGCCCAGCTAAAAAGAATTGCCAACACGCAGCAGCTAGTCTTTTTGCTTTAAAAGTAAAAGAAAATATTGATATTCAAAATAATAATTTTCCTGCCGGTACAGGCTCTTTAGAAAGGAAACTTACGCCTACTTTGCAAAAAGATAATACATATGAAATTGTTTACCTGTTTGACTTAACTTCTAATGACAAGATTAGAGTTAATTTAGCTTTATCTCAATGGCTAAAGCGACCTAATTTAAATAAAAAAACTATTTTTCATTCACTTGCGCCAGCTCGCAAACAATACTTTACACTAATTGATGATGAAATAATCACCACGTTAGCTTTAAGAAATAATATTCAAGGTTGGTTTGATCGCTTAATTGTTCATACTAGCTTTTTATTAGAAAAAATCTTATTAACTCAAAGAGCTTATTTGTTAGAGCAAACTAATAGCTTGCTTATTTTTAATAAAGATTCTGTGCAAATGCATTGGCATTTAAATGTTGATGGGACACAACAATTAATTATGGGAAAAAAAGAAGATGCTTTAAAACCTCTCTTTTTAGATAAGCTTTGGTACTATGATAAGTCCGATCAAACTTTTGGTATAGTCGAACAAGATAATCAAATTGAGCATTTAAAATGGCTTTTTAATTTACCGCTTATTAAGTTAAGTGAGGCGCCTTCTTTTGCTACAAAAATAGCTGAAATGAATGAAAAATTACCTAGGCCCACTATTTATGAAAATAGAATAGTTAAAAATTTAAAACCTAAACCAATTATTATTTTAGATGCTCAGGAAGTAATATCTAATACTTTAAGTGTACTTAATGAATATGAGTTAAAAGATTACCGTGTAACATGTCAGCTTGTTTATGATTACGCCGGTATACAAATTACCGGACAGGAAGATTTTCTTAGCTTATTTTACGAAACTGATTCTCTTTTAATGGAAGTAAAAAGAGACTTAAATTTAGAGCAGCAAACATTAGCCGATTTTCAAATAATCTTAGATCGTTATTTAAGTTTTAAAACATTGACTATAAGCGAAGAATTTAAAAATTTACGCCTATTTAAAAATAATATTTATGCCTCTGATTTGCCAAAATTATATAATGAAATGGTATCTTTATTTAAAAGTAAAGGTTGGTTAGTGCATTATAATCAAATCATTTTTGCAGAAGCGATGAATATTGATTCGCTAGAATGGTTTTCTAAAGTTGATGAACAGCAACATCATTTCTTTTCTTACAATTTAGGTATTTTAATTGAAGGTAAGCCGGTGAGTATTATTCCTCTTGTTGCTAAGTTGTTACCTAAGCTAAAAAATATTGATTTAGATGAACTTGAGGATGATAAAAAAATCTTCTTATCTTTATCTAATAAAAATTACCTTCAGGTTCCTTTAGGCCGCCTTAAACCTCTTTTGCGCTTTTTATTGCAATACCATAGTGCTATCACAACTGATAAAGATGAACTAAAAATAACACGCTATCAGCTTATGTTAATGTATGAAGCAGAACAAGCAATGTCTGCAGTATCATTACGTTGGCAAAATGATAATGAGGTTTATCAGCAACTAAAAAAACTTATCCAAAATGATTTTTTAGAGACAATGACTGTACCTAGTAACTTGAAAGCAACGCTTAGAGATTACCAATTCCATGGTTTATCTTGGCTGCAATCACTACGTAGGGGCAAGTTTGGTGGTATTTTAGCCGACGATATGGGGCTAGGAAAAACTATTCAAACCCTGGCGCATTTACAACTTGAAAAAGAACAGGGCCGTATGACCCAACCTTCACTAATTATTGCACCAACGAGTGTGATTACAAACTGGAGCGAGGAAGCTAAACGTTTCACGCCTGGATTAAAGGTGTTAATTTTTCATGGAAGTAATAGACAGCAAAATTTTGCTGATTATGATCTTATTATTTCAACTTATAGCCTAATTCAACGTGATAAAGATAAGTTTGTTAAAGAAAATTTTTATTATTTTATTCTTGATGAAGCACAGTTTATTAAAAATAATCGTGCAAAAGTGACACAAATTATTTTACAGATTCAAGCTTCTTATCGGTTATGTTTATCAGGTACGCCCCTTGAAAATCATTTAGGTGAACTTTGGTCACTTTTTCATTTTTTGATGCCTGGCTTACTCGGGGATATAAAACAATTTCGTAAATTTTTTAAGTGGCCCATTGAAAAGCAATCCGATCAACAACGTGCTGAGCTATTGATGAAGCGTATTCGTCCCTTCATGCTGCGTAGAACAAAAAATCAAGTTGCACAAGAGCTGCCTGAAAAAATTGAAACAACCCATAAAGTTGAATTATTTGGTGAGCAAAGAGATCTTTATGAAGCTATTCGCATAAGTATGCAACAACGAGTTCGCTCAGCTATTGCACAATTGGGACTAAAAAGAAGCCATATTGTTGTGTTAGATGCCTTACTTAAGTTACGTCAAGTTTGTTGTGATCCAAGGCTACTTTCAGTACCCGGAGCAGAAATTGCTTATCATAGTTCAGCAAAATTAGAAGCGCTTATGACTTTAGTAGATAATTTAGTGGCTGAAAACAGACGTATTTTAATATTTTCTCAATTTACATCTATGTTAAAGCTTATTGAAGAAAAGTTAATTAATTGTTCCTATGATTATCTTAAACTGACTGGGCAAACAAAGAACCGCTTGCATTTAGTTAATAAATTTCAGGAGGGTAATACGCCTATCTTTTTAATTAGTCTTAAAGCAGGTGGAACGGGTTTAAATTTGACTCAAGCTGATACCGTTATTCATTATGATCCCTGGTGGAATCCATCAGTAGAAAATCAGGCAACTGATAGAAGTCATCGAATCGGGCAAAGAAATACTGTTTTTGTTTATAAGTTAATTACTTTAGGTACAGTAGAAGAAGTCATAGTAACTATTCAAAATAAGAAGAAACAACTTTTTGAAGGCATTTTAACAGAAAATCTTAATGGATTAAGTGCATTAACTGAAGAAGATATTGATCAATTTTTTGCCCCTTTTGATTAAATTTAATTCCTTTTAAAATGTAATAATCATTAAATGAATTTTGATTCATTTTAAATTTGCAAAGAGACAATTACTAGCTTATCCTTTTTAAGGAAACCTATTACGGAGAATGAAAATGAGCCAATGGAAATCGTTTGTTGCGGTTATATTAATGGCATTAGTTATGCCGCTTGCAATTGCTGCTCCATCCCCAGCTGGAACATGGACAACAATTGATGATAAAACTGGGCAGAAAAGAGCCATTGTTAGGTTATCAACTTCAGGTGGTACTTTAAACGGATCTATTGTTAAGGTTTTCTCACAACCTGGTGATACTGGTGTATGCAAGAACTGCCCAGGTGGCTTTAGAAATAAACCTATTGTGGGCTTGACTTTCTTGTGGGGCTTAAAAGATAAAGGTAACGGTGTTTGGGATGGTGGCCAGATTTTAGATCCTAAAACAGGAAAAGTATATCGTGCTAAAATTACTGTTCAAGGTAATAGACTATATGTACGTGGTTATGTAGGTCTTTCTGCATTGGGTCGTACGCAAGTTTGGGTTAGATGAAACTAGTTATTTAAATAATTTAAAAAAAGACACACAAAGAGTGTGTCTTTTTTCTTTTCAGCATTACAATAGTCGTACCGTGTGTTTCTTCTTATGCTTAGGCAAAGCGTAATTATTGAAGCAATGTAGGATACAAAGTATAGATGACTAAAATCGAAAGCACTTGCCACGTGCTATAAGTTTTATTAAATGGCTTTCATATTTTATTTAATAGATAGTTTGAAGTTTTTTAGCGCAAAGTTCATTTAATACTTAAATAAAGTGGTTTAGATTAACTTATCAATTACATTAGAACATTATGGCTGAAGCATTAGCACGAAAAAATAATAAGCAATCAATAGATCCCTTAAAACGACCTCCCCATTCTGCGGAAGCAGAGCAGTCCATTATTGGCGGACTTATGCTTGATAACCAAGCTTGGGATAAGGTGAGTACTAAATTATGTGAAGCTGATTTTTATCGTACTGAACATAGAACTCTTTTTCGCGCTATTGTTGAATTAGCACGCAAAGGTCAGCCTTTTGACGTCGTTACCTTACTTAATACCCTAAAAACAAGTGATGAACTTGATCAAGCTGGTGGTGAGACTTACTTATTTGAACTAGCTAATAATACACCTAGTGTTGCTAATATTTCAGCTTACGCAGATATTGTTCGTGAAAAATCAGTACAACGCCAATTAATTGGTGTTGCCGGTGATATTGCTGATGCAGCCTATAATCCAGCAGGTCGGGAAGTCGCTGAGTTACTTGATCTTGCTGAAACTAAAGTGTTTGCTATTGCTGAGCAAACAGGTGGTGATGGTGGACCAGAAAGCATTAAGTCTATTTTAGTAAGAGCAGTGGAGAAAATAGATGCCCTTTATCATAACGGTGATGCTATCACCGGCTTAGCAACAGGTCTGACTGACCTAGATGAATTAACGTCAGGATTGCAGCCTTCAGACTTGATTATTGTAGCAGGGCGACCTTCAATGGGTAAAACAACGCTAGTTATGAATATGGCTGAACATGCAGCTATACGTGGAGGTAAACCTGTACTAGTTTTCTCAATGGAAATGCCATCGGATTCTTTAGCCATGCGTATGATGTCCTCGTTAGGACGTATTGATCAACATCGACTTCGTACTGGAAAGTTAACGGATGATGATTGGCCACGTGTAACATCTGCAGTACATATGCTTTCGGAAGCTCCTCTTTTTATGGATGATACACCTGGTTTAAGTCCAGCAGAAATGCGAGCACGAGCTAGAAGAGTAGCTAAGGAATATGGTCAATTAGGACTTGTCGTGGTGGATTACCTTCAGCTTATGAAAGTACCAGGGTTTAAGGCTGAGAATCGCACGGCAGAAATTTCAGAAATTTCACGCAGCTTAAAATCGCTTGCTAAAGAACTTAAAGTTCCTGTTGTTGCCTTATCCCAGCTAAATCGGAGCTTAGAACAGCGTCATGATAAACGTCCTGTTATGTCTGACTTACGCGAATCTGGCGCGATAGAGCAGGATGCGGATGTGATTTGCTTTATCTATCGAGATGAAGTCTATAATGAGGATAGTCCTGAAAAGGGTATTGCGGAAATTATAATTGCAAAACAACGTAATGGTCCAATTGGTCGAGTTAAAGTAGCATTTTTAGGGAAATATACACGTTTTGAAGATTTGGCTTTTAATGGTTATCAGGAGTAATTACTTGTGACAAGGCCAACTTATGTCCAATTTGATAAGGCAGCTTTATTACATAACTTAACTCGTGTTAAAGATTATGCCCCTGGTAAGAAAATAATTGCTATGGTTAAAGCCAATGCCTATGGATGTGGCTTAGAATCAGTCGTCCCTGTATTAAGAGATCAGGTGTATGCATTTGGCGTTGCATGCCTTGAAGAGGCTATTGCCATTCGAAACCTGGGAGTAGATAGTGAATGTATCTTATTTCAGGGTGTCTTTAGTGCCGACGAATTAACTAAGGTTAGTCAGTATAGATTACAGTATGTGTTGCACCAGCCTTATCAATTACAATGGTTATTAGATAATCCACTCATAGCAAAAATTAAGGTTTGGGTAAAAGTAGATACTGGGATGCACCGATTAGGGTTTGCGCCAGAACAAGTATATGACATTATTAAATCCTTACAAAGTTGCTCGTGGGTAGACTCTGAAATTGGTTTAATGACTCATCTAGCTTGCGCAGATGAGCCAGATAATCCTGCTAATCAAGCCCAGTTAAATAGTTATCGTGAGCTTAAGTTACCTGAAGGTCAATTTATTACTAGTATTGCAAATTCAGCAGCCATTATTGCGCTGGAGAAGGCACAAGCAGATATGGTTCGCCCTGGAATTATGTTATATGGGGTTTCGCCTTTCGCCAGTCTTACATCAAAAGACTTAGGCTTAAAGCCAGTTTTAAGTTTTATTTCGGCCATCAGTGCACTTCATCATTATCCAGCAGGTGTAGCAATTGGTTATGGAGCAACATGGCAAACAAAAAGACCTTCAATTATTGGTATTGTTGCTGCAGGTTACGGTGATGGCTTCCCTCGCCACATTAGTCCTAATACACCTGTTTGGATTAATGGCTCTCTTGCGCCAATTGTGGGTCGTGTATCAATGGATATGTTAGCAGTTGATCTAACTGATTGTTTTAATATCAAAATTGGGGACTTAGTTGAGCTTTGGGGTAAAAATATATTAGTAGAAACCATTGCAAAATCGGCTAATACCATTCCATATGAATTGCTTTGTCAATTATCACCGCGAGTACATCAGAATAAAATTAAATGAATTATGGATAATATATAACCTTGATGATAGAATACCAACCGATTTCAAACGTTATACAGGTGAAATTGCATGAAAAAAATACTATTAGCAACACTTGCTACATCCGTTTTGTTATCAAGCTGTGCTCCTATAAATAATGAAGGAGTTGGCTCGTTGACAGGTGGAGTCGTTGGCGGCCTAGTTGGTAGTCAATTTGGTGGTGGTTCAGGCAAAGTAGCTGCAGCGGCTGGTGGCGCATTACTTGGTGCTTACCTTGGTGGTAATATAGGTCGCACTATGGACAGACTAGATCGCTTAGAGATGCAAAGAGCGCTAGAAACTGCACCAACTGGTAGACCTGTAACTTGGAGAAATCCAGATAGCGGTAATAGATATACTGTTAAAACAACAAGGACATATTACTCAAATAACCAACAACCGTGCCGTGAATATACTACACGTGCTATCATTGGTGGAAAGAGTCAAGAGATTTATGGCAAGGCCTGTCGGCAAGCAGATGGTTCTTGGCGGGTCATGCAGTAATTTTTAATACTATAGCTACGTCCATTTTGATTTCGACAGAACGCAATTGATTAAAGCGCAGACATGTATTGTAATACATGTCTGCGCTGAATGAAATTGTAAGGCTGTATAAAGCTTAGTGGGCGAAGCAATAATCAGTGAAATAAGTTAGTATTCCTATTCTAAATTTCCTCCTCAAAATGCCATAACTAACATTCATCAACTATACTGATAGTAAATTGGGCTTGTTAAGAGGATATCATGGCTAATTTAATTTATTCCATTTTACCAAAACCCCGTCGTCCAATTGCTTATATTGATCCAGCGTTTACTGTAATGGATTGTGTTAACTTAATGGTCGATAAGGATATTGGCGCTTTAGTTGTGCATGATCGCAATGAACTTATAGGGTTAGTCAGCGAGCGTGATATTGTACGTACTTGTCTGCACCAAGGGTTAGATCCACATATAGCTACAGCAGCTGATATAGTTTATAAGAATGTAAGTATTTTAGATGTTAATGATACAGTTGAGAAAGCCATGGAAATTATTACCATGACTAAACGTCGTCATGTTTTAATTAATGAAGATGGTAAGTTAGTAGCTATTATTTCTATTGGGGATGTTTTATTTTCATTAATTGAAGATAAATCGCGATTAATAGAGCATCTAGAAGCTTATATTCACTCGTAATCTAGCTATCGCCTAGTGTAAAAGGCGATAGAGATAATGACCAATCCCATACCAAAAAATTGTGTATTAGTAAGTTGTTCACCCAATAATGCCCAAGCAAAAATGACAGTGCTAATAGGCATTATAGCCGTAGATAGAGAAGCCATAACCCCATCAACCCGTTGAGAACCAAAGTACCATAAGATATAAAACAAACTAGTACTAAGACCTAAGCAGATTAATATCCCCCAACTTACTAAAGTAATGCTAAAGAGGCTACTAAAATTAAATAAAAAAAAGGGTAATAATACTAACGCATTAATACCATTCATAATTGCTGAAAGCAGAAAAACGGGGAAGCGATAAATGTGCATTTTGCATAACACATAATAAGCTGCCTCAGGAAGTAAAGCGATAAAAATAATAAAATCACCTAAAAATGAGTGATCGCTACTGAGCTTACTAAATTTTTCATAAGCAATAACAAAAAGGCCTAAGGTAGCAAATAAAATACATAGACTTGTTTTAGTAGACAATTTTTCTCTTAGAACAACCCAAGACATAACAGCTATAATTGCTGGTAGCGTGCTCGTAATAATGCCAGCTATGTTAGCATCTGTTGTATGTAAACCTATTAACATAAACACATTAAATAAAACGCCCGCAGATAAAGCTTGAGCCGTAATAAAGTACCAATCTTTAGCTTTTAAATTGGAAAGATGTGTAGATATTTTTTGTTTACTTGCTGGTGTTAACCAATGTAGAGGTAATAAAATTATACTTGCTAGTGTAAAACGTATATTTATTAATACTAGAGTAGGGATAGAATTTACCAGTTTTTTTGACAAAACGATATTCATGCCTACCATAGTTTGCGCGCAGAAAAGTAAAAGGATCCCTATAAGGTAATAAGTATTATTTTTTTTCATGAAGATTGCATTAGTAGCAAGATGGTACAAATTGCCGATTATTTCAGCCTTTTGTAAGTTATGCAATATTTATCTTTATGTTTAAAATAAAAACATTTAAATAGAAGCTAAATATTGAGTTTAAACGGTAAAATAAATAAATATAAATAATTTTTAAAATTTAAACCTCGCTAAGGTAAAAATATTATTATAATTTTAAGTAAAGCAAGGAAGGGCAACAGAGAATGTATAAAAAATTAATTTTAAGCTGTTTAATCTGTTTTTTTATACTATTGGGTTGGGCGAGTACTTCTCAAAACCGATGGTTTACTAAAAATGCTCAAGATGTCACCCTAGAAGTTAACCTCTTTACAATATCAACTTGTCCATTCTGTCAAAAGGCACAGACATTTTTAAGTGATTTTGCTAAACGTAATCCGTGGATAAAAATAAATCATTATATTATTAATAAAGATAAACAGTCTTTAATCACCTTTCATGATTTTCTACAAGAACAAAACATTGATGACTATTCAGTTCCTGCTATTTTCTTTTGTAATAGCCGCTGGGTTGGGTTTAGAAGTGTTGAACAATCAGGCGCTCAGCTTGCTGCTGGCCTTAATTATTGTCATGACCAAATTATTAAAAATGGTGAGTTATCCGATCCAGCAATACAAACATTAAAGCAGATGTCTTTGGCAAATTGGTATGAGGAAAATATTACATCGGCGAACTCCACGTCTACTTTTATTTTTATCATGGCACTACTTGATGCTTTAAATCCTTCTGTAACCCTCTTGCTTCTCACGATAATTGCTTTCTTACTAATATTACCTAATAGAAAGACAATATTTATTACTTTGTCAGGTTTTATATTAGGAATTGGAATTGCCCATTATTTTCAGATAGCCCATTTATCGCTCTTCCATGATTTTATTGCTTTATTTCAAATACCTGCCATTTTAATTGGCCTCGGTTTAATAATTTTTACTTTAATTTTTTTAAAAAAATCTGCTCCTTCTTCATCTATAGCTATTACATTCATGACTGCTTTGCTAACAGCTTTTGCCATTCAAAGCTATATACAGCTCAACAACTCACCTAATTTTGCTTTAATTGTTAATCAATGGTTAATTAGTCAACAGCTTAGTATAGGAAAGCAAATAACCTATCAATTAATTTATACCTTTATTTATGTGCTTCCTTTTATATTACTTTCTTTGCTGATAGTTTTTTTATTACGTCGTACCCGCTGGCAACAATATTTAAGTCCATTACAGTGTTTAAGTAAATCTTTGTTAATCATTATTGGTGCAATATTGGCCATTTATCCATATATTTTAAATCATTTGATTGTCATCTTTATGACGTTAGTATTAGCTATTTTAATAACATGGCTACTGCCTAAGTCAGACGTTACCAGAGAAAATTTTTAAAAGTTTATCTATAGTGATTAAAATAAAACATTCAATTGTTAAGGAATATTTATGGAAGATGATTTAAGTAATTACCTTCCTATGGCCGTAGAAGTTGAGGGAGGCAAAACATATCGTTGGTGTAGCTGTGGCAAAAGCCAAACTCAACCATTATGTGATCGGGCAGACTGTAATTTAGGCGTTGAATATTATGCATCTTACACAGATGTTGTATATTTTTGTGCTTGTAAACAAACAAAAGATCCACCCTTTTGTGATGGATCCCATGCTAAATTATTACTAAAATTACTTAATGAGCGTAAAAAGCAAGATAAACGAAGTCCTACTTGATCTTATGAGTATGATTTGGGATTATCAAGGCACTTGTATTGATAGGTATTAGCATGAGTAAGTTAATCGATATTCCTGTTGTAGTTGAGAGTGGCCATAAATATAAGACCGAACAGGGAATAACGGCTATTAAAGATGGGATAAAGTCGAGCTCTACCAGTGGCGATAGATTACCTAAACCAAAATGGTTAAGGATAGTTAATCAAACAACACCAAATTATAATAAAGTAAAGGATGAAGTTGTTAAACATCGTTTAGCGACGGTTTGTGAAGAGGCTAAATGCCCAAATATTGGCGAGTGTTGGTCGCATGGTACGGCCACAATTATGTTAATGGGTGCTATTTGTACCCGGGCTTGTCGTTTCTGCTCTGTTGATACAGGTAATCCGCATGGCTGGTTAGATAAAGATGAGCCTAATAATACAGCTAATACAGTTTTTTTAATGAATTTAGATTACGTTGTTTTAACCTCAGTTAATCGTGATGATTTAGCTGATGGTGGAGCTAAGCATTATGCAGAGACAATTCGCGCCATTAAAGCACGTTGCCCTTCTACCAAAGTTGAAGCATTAACACCAGATTTTCAAGGTATTGAAAAAGATATTATCACGTTGCTTGACAGCGGCGTTGATGTTTTTGCTCAAAATGTTGAAACTGTTGAACGCTTAACTCATCCAGTTCGAGATAATCGAGCAGGCTATTGGCAAACTTTAAATGTGTTAAAATTTGCCAAGCAATATAGACCTGATGTATTAACTAAAACAAGTTTAATGCTTGGTTTAGGTGAAACAGATGAGGAAATTATTAAAACCATGGACGATTTGCGGGCTCAGAATATCGATATACTTACGCTTGGACAGTATTTACAGCCAACCCGAAATCATCTCCCAGTTGCCCGTTATGTAACACCTGAAAAATTCCTTGAATTTCGTGAAATTGGCTTGGCTAAAGGTTTTTATGAAGTTGCTTCAGGCCCTTTAGTTCGTTCTAGCTATCGTGCTGACAAAGTATTTAAGAGAAACAATCTTGATCTCTGATGTTAAAGCAGTATAACTGATTGGCTTTTACCATGAGCGGTGCTAATTAGCGGCTAGAAAATAGCAATCTTTGCTCGCTTAAATTTATTTTGCATAATATAGGCACCAAAGCTCATTAATGTGCCTGAAATTAGAGCAAGACAGCCCAACCAAAAGTAATAATGAGTATAAATTGGTAATGCTGCAACAGTAGAGGATGCTTTCTCAGGAATAGCTACTATTGACGCTAGCCTTCCAGAGATAGTATTTGATAAGGAGCACGCCAAATACCAAACACCCATTGCGAAACCTAAATTTTGGCTGTCACAATAAAGTCCAATCATACTAAGCCCAATAGCGCTTACCCAAAGCTCTGCTAGAGTAATAAGGATATAGGTTAAACCTATGTAATTACCATTTACATAGCCATTTTGGGCTGTAATTGATGCAAAAGCCATTATTAGTAAAGCTAACCCTGCTAAAATTGTCCCCATAGCAAATTGATAGGGGATAGTAAATTTAGGGAAGCGCCGATAAAACTGCGGTAATTGTAAACCAAGAATGATAATTAATAGAGGGTTTAATAATTGATAATGCGCAGGTGAAACATGAAAATTTAATAATTTTAGATCGGAATTATGCTCTGCAAATAATATGAGCGTACTATTCATTTGATTATAAATAATAAAAAATATAATCGCTTCAAGTACAAGGATTAAAGCGACAAGTTGCTTCAAGCGAGCCTGTTTAGGCAGCCGAATTGTCTTAATTAAAAATGCAAATATTCCTACTACGCAACCCAATCCAATAATAATACTAGCTAAGTAAACTTGTGAGTAAGCAAGTAATGTAAACGTATAAATACCAATTATATAAATAAATAATTGTAGTTTTGCCTTTGATGACATTGGTTTTTTATCACGGCCATAAACCACATTATTGTAAAGTGCATATCGTTTTGCAAAATTTAAAGCGGCTAATGATTTACCCATAAAAGCAAGGGCTAAAATAGATAAAGGTCCATATGGACTATCCATCAAAATGGGTGCAATAAATGTAGCAAGTAAAGCGCCTACATTAATAGCCATATAATAATAGGTCATGGCCGATTTTGCCTTAATTGCATCATCACTATAAATATGAGAAACAAGGCCAGATGCAGTACCCATTAAGAGAGAGTTAGTGGCAGGGATTAAGGCATAAGCTGCAATAAAGAGTTTATCGCCTAAGCCAGTTAACGTATAACCACTTAACATAACGAATAGATAAGCTAAGGCAAGCATAATACTGCCTAATAAAATGGCTCGCCTAAGCCCTAAAATTTGATCCGCCATAAAGCCGCCTAATACAGGCATAAGATAACTTGTAGCCTGTGTAACACCAATAAAAGCATAAGCTTTAGCTTGGTTATATCCCAATCCATGTTCAATAAGTGGACGGGTTAAAAACAAAATTAGAACGGTATTTAAGGCGTAAACAGAAAATTGGCTCCAAAAGGTTATCAATACAATGTTATTAGTTTGCTGCTGCCTTAAATCGCTTGTTGGTAAATAATTTTTAATGGCTTGATATAACATCCTAAACTCCCTTATAGACGTTACTTAGCTAAATAACCTAAGTGATGTAATATTTTAATAAACTATTTACGTTTAATTTCTAAAACTTTTATTTCTTAGCCAATATAATGTCAATGATATGCGTATCATGATATGGAAAAGTAAATATTCTACTGAATAGACGTTTTAACCGCTCCAGTAAAAAATTTTTAGGTAGCATTCTTATTGAAATACTATTTAAAAACCAAGTACCTTCGACGCCAAAACGGGCTAATTCATCAACATTATTTAATTGAATTGGTATATGTAAGCGTTTGTGTTCAACAACTTGAAATTGGTGTTGATTAAATACTTGTAATAATTCATTTAAACTAGCAGAAACCGTTGTATTTCTGACCATGGCTTTATAATAATGACCAACCACAGTGCTTACCAATGAATCCTCGGCAATAAAATTGGCTAAATGTTGCTGAGCAACAGGAAATGATTCGTAGGTTGTAGTAATTAAAGAAAAATAGCTATTTTCATGCGTTAATAAATCCGCTTGGTTAAATAAAGTATGAATAGGAATATAAGCATTTATAAAATGAGCAAGAACTAAATCCTGACTATGGTGAGGTAAAAAACGACTTGCTTCTGTTGCGCTAGCTTCAATTGCGGTTAATGGTAATGCTTTTCTTGCTAAAGCTAATCTTTTGCTTGAAATATCAATACCAGTAAAGTCAGCGTCAGGCATATAAGTTTTTAGCTTTTCTAAAAAGGCACCGTTACCAACGCCAAAATCAAGCACTTTATAACCCGCTTGGTTTCCCAAATGCGCTTTTTTAATCTGATTAATTGCTTCTTGATGACTATGGCTGATGGATTGAAACATATCAGCAGTAGCATAGTTATCAGAAATATTATTGTATTGAGCCTTAAAAGGCATTCGTAATCCACCTTCTAAACATCAAGCTAGTATATCTCGAATTTACTTAAAATGGCGATACTAGATTTTAAAACCTTATTTTTCAATATTATAGATGCCAATTAAAGTGAGTAAAAACCTGTGACAGGCTAACTATATAAATAAATTGAATTTAAAGTGTTGTTAAAAAGAAATATATTGTTTATTTCCTTAATTATATTACTATTTATAGTTTTTATTTTACTAGACATAAACTATGGCAATAGCTCAACTTTCTTGGCCAAGATATATTACTAAAGAATCAGTCACATTTTTATTAACTGCATTACTGTTTGCCATCCCAATTAGCTCTAGCGGTAAAAGTATTTTTGTAGGATTAGCAGTTGCTACTATACTTATATCAGCGAATTTCCGTGCCCAGATCAAAAATCTATTAACTCACACTTGGTGTAAGGCCCTATTACTTTTTGTATTAATTGCCTTGCTTGGTTGTATTTGGAGCCCTGCAAGTATCAAGATAAAGTTATTTGTCATTGAGAAATATAGTAAGTTACTCTATCTTCCTATTTTCTTGGTAGGTTTTCAAAATGAAAAAGCTCGCAACTTAGGAGTACATGCTTTTTTACTAGCTATGCTTCTTACAGCTTTTTTATCTATTGCCAAAGATTTAAATATTTTAACCTCAGCAAACCTATATTCAGATCATGTTTTTCGTAATCATATTATGACCAGCATGATGATGGGTTTTGCAACTTATTTGGCTGGTTATTTATTTTTTAAACGACAAGGCTACTCGCGGTTTGCTTATGGCATTCTCATTGCTATCTATAGTTATCAGATACTTTTTATTAACGCAGGACGTCTAGGATATATTCTTTATGTTGTTTTAATATCTCTTCTAGCTATTCAGATGTTAAATAAACGGCAAGCTATCATGGGTGTTTTCTCTATTTTACTATTATTTGGATTTGCTTATAAATTTAGTCCAATTATGCAAGTAGGAATAACAGCCTTAAGTAATGACTTTAAATATTTTCAACAAAATAAAGATACACCCATTGGTTTTCGTTTACAGTTTCATAGTTTTGCTAAAGAGCTCTTTAAACGAGAGCCTCTAATCGGTAATGGTACAGGAAGTTTTATCCATTATTTCAGTCTAGAAAATCCAGTTCCTGGCTGGGGGCATAAATTATTAGAGCCCCATAGTCAATATTGGTTAACTGCAGCTGAGTTTGGGTTATTAGGCTTGTTAAGCTATGCAATTTTATTTTTAAGCCTATTTAAAGCTTCCCTTACATTAAGAGAGTGGCGATTTCCAGCAATTGCGCTTTTAATCTTAATATCCATAGGAAATTTCTCCGATTCTTTATTATTTTATTCAGGCTCAGGTTATTTCTTTATTGTATTAATGGCACTGTTTTTGAGTGAAAAGCAAATTAAGTAGGTGAAAGGCTGTATTTGGCGCATCTTGCACGAAAATCCAACTTAAGGATAGATTTTCCGCCTTCGCGGAAATCTATCCTTACACCTGCACTGTGCCTACAAAGAAATAGATTCTTGCTTACGTGGGAAGGACAGGGATGGTCTTCAGTTGTTGCCATTAGGTCATCTATTTTAATAATCCTACAAAGCCTGTGCCATGTAGATAGGAAGGCTTCCATAGTTTATCTATGGTGCACTTTTCAATGCTCACTTTCGTCCTACCCACATAAAAATACAATCCTTCACAAAGCATTTGTCGCATCTGCTCTATCGCCTATGTGCTTCAGCTTGTCCAAGGCATCCAGAAAAATATTCAACTAAGAACAATCTTTGTTGTATAAATCATTTTCATGCAGGTTTATTTTTTAATCAAATTTAATTTATCCTTCGCTGCCTCTAATAAACCGAGGCACATAGGGGATAATTTATAGCAAATTTAAGTTAATTTAGAATTGCTTTTTTTTAATTAGAATTATTGTCTTTAATTAGATGATGTTGTTATAGGCGATTGTACAGGCTTGCTATTATATTGCCTTTTTGCGCTTTCGACTCCAGGTTGATCAAAGGGGTTGATATCCCAAATAACACTTTGTGTATATATTTTATGTTCGTAAAGAGCAATTAACTGGCCAATATTAAATGGTGAGAATGTAGCTAAGCTAATATGATTTAAGGGCATATTACCAGGAATATCATTATTAAGATTATGCTTATCACTTATACCATGTGTTAAAACGTTTATTTTTGCCTGGCAAAAGTAATTAATCATTTCATCTTTGGAAGATTCAAGGCTTAAAAAATCAGCTGTCACACGATGTGTACCTTGGCAGAGTAATTGAAAATAGCTATGTTGAGCTTGATTTCCAAGTCCGCCCCAAACAATAGGTCCTGTAGAATAATCAACTCGCTTTCCATCATTATTAACAGATTTTCCATTGCTTTCCATATCTAGTTGCTGAACATAGGAGATAAAATATTCAAGTTGTCTAGCATAGGCTAATATAAGGTGGGTATTAATATTTAAAAAATTATTGTTCCAAATTCCAATTAAACCTAATAAAACGGGCAAATTTTTAGAAAAATCGTTATTATAGAAGTGATTATCAATTGCGTGGGCTCCAGATAAAAACTCTATAAAATATTCATAACCTATGGCAATAACAGTAATAAAATTAATTGCTGAGCAAATAGAAAAACGACCGCCTACCCAATCCCATAGACGTAAAATTTTTTTAAAGCCCATGTCTTTAGCTTGTGCTGAATTGGCAGTGACGGCTATAAAATGTCGTTCATCGAAATCTTTATAACTGCCCCAAGCTTTAATTTTGGTTAAAGTATGCAGAGTTTCTGGTGTTTTGAATGATTTAGATGAAATGATAAAAAGAGTCGTTTCCGGATTTAATTTTTCTAAAACCTGCTTAGTACTATAAGGATCAACATCCGGGATAAAATGATATTTTAGTTTTTTTAATGTCCAGTCGTTAAGTGCATTGATACAAAAACGTGGTCCTAAATCTGAGCCGCCAATACCAACATTTACAATGTCTGTTACGACTTTATCTGTATAGCCTAACCACTGGCCCTGGCGGATTTGTTCTGATAAGACCCGCATCTCTTCGCGTGTGTCAATGATATCAAGCATCACATTATAGCCATTAACCAAAATTGGTTGATTAATGGGCTGTCTAAGAGCAGTGTGTAAGGCTGGTCTTTTTTCACTTTGATTAACTATTTCACCACTAAATAAGGATTTGATCTTGTCTGAAATTTTTTTTTCATTTGCGAGATTAAATAGTAATTCAAGGGTTGTATCATCGACCTGTTGGTGTGTAAAATCTATAGTAAGCTCAGGTATAGTGATGTATAAGTTTCTATCTCGTACAGAACTTCTCTGTAAGTCACTAAAACTTCTAGCGCTGGTTTTCTGTGCATATTCTTTCAATGCACGCCAAGATTTTAGTTCAGTTAAATGTTTCATGCTAAGTTAATTCCTTTTATTACAGGTGTAATAATTAATTTGGCCGTAGTTAGAGAATTACATAGGCTGTTACTTTAAATGAAAAAGTATAATTTATCTATTTTCGGTTAAATAAAATTCATTATTTCTTAATATTTTGTTAAGAAACATTGTGTAGAATTACAATCAAACAATTAAAAATGATTGTTTGTTGTTCAAACTGTAGCTAGATTGTGCGCCATGGATGTATCTATGGAAGTCATTAGCTGCAATTAAGGGAGATTAGTCATGTTGATTTTGACTCGGCGTATTGGTGAAACGTTAATTATTGGTGATGATGTAAACATCACTGTATTAGGAGTAAAAGGAAATCAGGTGCGTTTAGGTATTAATGCCCCTAAAGATGTTTCTGTTCATCGTGAAGAAATTTATTTGCGTATTCAGCAAGAAAAAGAATCTGATAACGAAGGATCTGTATAACCCGATTTTACTCGCAGTCATCCAGTCCCCAGGTAGCTTAGATCAACTTGGGGCAAACTTATTTTGAAATTGCTTGATTTTTTAAACTCGTATCGCCAGATGATAAATAATGACACTTTCCTTTATCATCAATTAAGCGTAATTGGCCTAATTCATTTACTCCACAAACATAGCCGCTTAACGTTAAATTAGGCTGAAAAACTGTAATATACTGCCCATCTAAATAGTCAACTTGCTGCCATTCATCATGAAAAGCTTTAAAGCCCTCATCAAGAAATTGCTGCAAAAATAAATCTAAAGTTGTAATTAAGGAAGCAATTAATTGATTACGATTAAAATGTAAGCTTGTCATGTCGTATAAAGAGCACCAAGGTAATTCAGGAGAAAGTTTATTTTTAGTATTAATATTAATACCGATACCAATAATTATCTCTATACAGCTATTAGCTTCAGCTATTAATTCAATTAAAACACCAGCGAGTTTCTTATGCTGCCACATTAAATCATTTGGCCATTTTAAATAAATATCTTTTTGAATATTATTGGATTTTAAGGCTGAAAGGATGGCTAAACTTATAACTAAACTTAGGCCTGAAAGTTTGGAAATACAACAATTTAATTGCCAGCGTCCAGAAAAATAAATATTTTCTCCAAAAGGAGAAACCCATGTACGTCCAAAGCGTCCACGTCCTTGCGTTTGAGTTTCAGCACAACATATAGTTGTAATCGTACTACTAGGTAAGTCTTTTAAATAGCGATTAGTTGAATCAATTTCGGCAAACAAATGTAAATCTAACGGCTTTTTATAATCAAGCTGTTCTAAATACTGACGTATTGTTGTTTCATGCAAAGCAATAAATGGGTGAGTTAACTGATACCCTTGTCGCGCATTACGCTGAATATCTAAGCCAAAATCGGTTAGTTGACTAATCTGTTTCCAGATAGCAGTACGCGATACACCAATTTCTTTTGCTATGGCATTGCCGCTCTTACAATCACCATTTGCAAGAAAATCAAGTAATTGATATTGAATTGGCGTAAATCGCTTCATGAAATGATCTGATTTATAAAAAATTTGCTTATTTTAGCATCACTTTTGTTAACAAGAAATTACTCTACACAACAAACTAGGTAATACCATATAAACTAACTAATAGCTTCCTAATATTACAAGCGGCTACAAAGATTTTCTTATAGGCCTGGCATATTTCTCTTTTAAAGATGTAAGTTTAAAAATCTTGATTGGAAGGTAAAGTTATTTTTCGTAGTGATAAGATGCTGGGATCAAAGCATAGTGCTGCGCAACAGGCCATGGCCGGCATAAATGATACTAAAGAAACAAGTTGCTGATGAAGAGGATCAAATATTGTTTGTCGTCCATAGGATACTATATTTACTGAAAATTGCTCAGTAGGGTAACTTAGACCCATGCCGCAAGCTTTAATAAAGGCTTCTTTTTGCGCCCAAATATTAAAAAAACCTAGAGGTTGATAATAACTAGGTAAATTGGCTAATTCTTTTTGCTCTTGCTCTGAAAATAAATGTTTAGCAATACCTTTATAAGGCCTTGCAGAAAAAAACTCTAAGTCAACACCTAAAGGAAATTGTTGGCCGATAGCTAGAATAGCTAAATCTTGTGAATGACTGATATTAAATTCTAGCTGCTTATTATTGATTACAGAGGGTTTGCCATATTTATTGTAAGAAAACGTTAACATTTCTGGGTTTAGTTGCAAGTAGCGACTTAAAATTAGGCGTAACATAGCACGGGCAATGGAAAAGCGACGCTTATGGTGCGGGAAGTAAAATCGATTTCCCCTAGCTAATTCTTCTTCGTTTAGAATTATATCTCTGTTAATAGGTGCTTGGGTTAGAGAAAATTGCCAAATATCGATACGATTAGGTGCAAGTTCAAGATCATAAGTAGATATTACTTCAAATAAAGAAGAGTTCATTGTGTCAAAGGTAGCATCAAAAGACGGTTAAAGGTATCATAGCGTACGAGAAGTAATTCGCCAACGAGTAATGTATGAGCCTACAATTTTTAGATTTTGAGCAACCTATTGAAGAGTTAAATCAAAAAATTCAAGCATTGCGCATGGTTGGAAATGATAATGAAGTCAATTTAAGTGAAGAAATTGCCCGACTTGAAGCGAAGTGCGAAGAATTAACTGCTTCTATTTTTGCAAACTTAGAGCCATGGCAAATTGCCCAAATGGCAAGACACCCTCTTCGGCCACAAACAATAGATTATATTGAAAATATTTTTACCGATTTTCAAGAATTACATGGTGATCGGCATTATTCAGCTGCACCTGCTATTATAGGTGGCCTTGCCCGTTTAAATAATGAACCAGTCTTAGTTTTAGGTCATCAAAAGGGCAAGCGTACTAAAGAAAAAGTTTATCGCAATTTTGGTATGGCAAGGCCTGAAGAATATCGCAAGGCTTTACGCTTATTTAAAATGGCTGAAAAGTTTCAAT